>CALWDR010000173.1 GCA_944376745.1 uncultured Lachnospiraceae bacterium | reverse complement strand
CGGCTGTACTGGCGCAGCACCAAGTCCGAGGAATAACAGCTCATCCGCTCCCCCGGAAAGAGATAAGGCACCTTCTGCACCTCCACATTGGCCAGAGAGCCGTCCGCAAGCTCCACCAGGATATCCATGATCAGCAGGGCGCCACCGTCCAGCAACGTTTCCTCACTGGGCAAGATCCTCTTCCGTATCATTACAAAAAAGTGAACATATAAAATAAGGAAGGCGTAGAGTATGGAAACAATAACAATGGCGGCCTTGCGGCTGCGATACGACCTGCAGGGCACCGGGAAGGTTGTCAGATATAAAGACTATGTTGTCGCGGCCATCCGTACACGGAAGCGGAAAAAGATAAAGTATAAAACCTGCGTCTACCGTCCGATCAGGCCGGACGCAAACATAGATTTTGAGCAGCTCCCCCTGGAGTACATTGACGAGCGGGATCATCGTGTGTACTCCGCCCTGCGGGACACGGAGGGCGAGGCTTTGCTGGCAGGGTTTTATTTCAGTGACTATCTAAGATAACACGAATTTATTTCCGACTGGCGCTACGAATACAACCGTTTTGTTTGGCGTGACAGGTAACTGGGTTGGCAGTCAGACAATTCCACTCCAAAACGCTGATAAATATAATATCTCCATTTCTGCCATAAATGAATTTGGCGGATCGGCTGTAGCTGACGCATCAGGTTGGACTATCAATAAAAACAAAAATGGCTTCAGCATAGAGAAAAACAGTTCTTATTATGCCGACTTTTTTGGAAATCAACATGCTGGCCAATTATTTGTTATTAAATTTACATGTAGGTTGGCTTAAAGGGCTATTTAATCGTTCATCAAGTAAAATATGGCTACGCTTATCCCGTACATCATACCGCCGGTAAAAACGGAACCGTCAGCCAACTTCCTTGCATTGAAACGCACTACGCCGCTACTGGCATTAACCGATGTGGAACTTATGACAATTGAAGTTGCGCCGATGAAGTGACCGATAGCCCCATATATTGTACAACCAGCTGGAACATGTGCAGGATATTCATACCAACCATCCGCATTAAAATTTATTTCGTCAGCTGGAATATTTGTGAACTTTACTCGAAAATTCCCGCTGACCAATCCGGTAATCTGTGGCTGTTTACCGGCTAAATTCGTGTTTGTTCAAAAAAGTGTGGCCCCGGAGAGTAACCGGGGCCATCTGGCTCTTAGTTGTCTTCAATTCCCTTCTGAGCTTCCAGAGTAATTGAAACAGCCCCGGCATTATGCCGGGGCTTTGTCATATCAAACCTTATGCTGCTGGAACCGTGAGCACCTGGCCCACTACGATATCCGTGCTGCTGATGCCGGACAAAGCCATGATCTCCCCGTACCGACTGCCGTTTCCCAGCAGGGATTCAGCGATGCCCCAGAGGGTATCCCCTCCCTGTACGGTGTACGTTTGCGACGTCGCAACACTGTTGTCCTGCAGGCTCTGACGGGTGGCCGGGCCGCAACGCCCATCCACTTCCAGGCCGTTGGCCTCCTGATATGCCAGCAATGCCTTGTTCGATGCCGGGCCGAAACTCCCATCAATCTCAATGGAGGCTCCGGATTGCACAAGTGCAAACTGCACCCAGCGGACGTCATCACCCTTCATGGTTCCCCCGGGCACATAATAAATAGTTCGGGTCGGCATAGGATAGGGGTTGACCACCGCCATTCCTACCGGGCCGTTGGCAATCAGATGCTGCCTGGTATCCGGGCCGCACTTGCCATCCACGGAGATCTTGCAGCTTGCCTGGAATGCCAGCAGGGCCTCATTAGAGGCAGGGCCGAAACTGCCGTCAATCTCGATATTGTACCCGGCCTCCACAAGTTCCAACTGCACCCAGCGCACATCGTCGCCTTTCATGGTATTACCAGCGACATACTTAATCGTGCGGGTCGGGATCGGATACGGATTCGCTCCCTTCGCCGGATCATCGCTCTCGGCCAATGCGGACCCCTTAACAATCAGAAGCTCTGTAAAAGCTCCTGCTCGCTCCTCCCAGCTGGACACACGCATGTCCGTCTTAGTGCTGGAGGCCTCATAGATTTTCAGTCCCTCCCCAACATAAGCCACATGACCTGATTTCCAGATCGCCATGCCCTCCCTGGCGTTGGCTTTGGAAACCGACAGACGCTTAACTGCTGTGCTCCGGATCTGTGCAGATCCCATGTTCCCAATTCCCAACACGTCGCACAAAAATCCAGAGCAATCAATCGCCTTGTAACCCTTGTCAGCGTCTTTCAGCGCCTCCTCCAGAGGGACATGAGACGGGTACATACTATGTAAGCTGTTTACCAGGCCCGTTGTGTAGTCCTGCCCTTTACCGCCATACAGATAGCGATATCCATTAGCGCACATGTCTTTTGCTCTCTGATTACTTTCTGCAATAGTTCTCATCGTATTCATTCCTCGCTTTCTTTTTCTGCTGTGATTCCTGATGTTCCTGTTGCCGCTGATTCTACTTCTGGCAGACCTTTAAGGCTCGTCAGAAGAGACAGTATCCCTGCCAGCAAGCTTGCAGATCCAACTACTGCCCAATTAACCTCACTCATGACCATGGATGTCCCTATGGTCGCGATTGCCGTCTGTGCCACGGTCTTGATTGCCCGGACGCCGGCCTTCTTAATCCATTTGAGCCAATACTCTTTGTTCTTCATGGTATTCTCCTTTCTCCTCTGGCATTGCCAGAATCTTGTGGTATAGTTCCGTTGCCACATCATTCCCGTCCAAATTGTGATACGATGTGTAAACCTTTTTTATAGATTCCTTTGCATAAATTGGACAGTATCCGCGGTCAGAATATTTGTTATAATTACTGACAATACTTTCCCGGAGCAGTGACTGTACGCCATTCGCGATAGCCTCATTTTTCTGTTGCTCCTGTTTCAGCCTTTTCAAGAGATTTCGGTATCCCAGGCCGATAATGGCTGTAATAGCCGCAAAAAGCCAATCGAGCCAATACGCTTGTACATGTGCTAAAAATGCATCTATCATCCTGCTCCTCCTGGCATTATGATTATTTTGGGTGGTGGCTTAAGTATTTTCTTAAGCCATTGTTTACGGGTTACATTGTGTACTAAACACGAATTTGAATGGCAAGCAGCCACAAATTACCGGCCTTGTCAGCGGAAATTTTCGAGTTAAATTCACAAATATTCCGGCTGACGAAATTAACTTTAATGCAAATGGTTGGTACGAGTATCCCACCCATACGCCGTCTGGCTGCACAGTATACGGAGCCATTGGTCAATTTATAGGTGCGGCTACAGTTATTATAACTTCCACATCAGTTAATAGTAGTACGAATTATGTGCGTTTTAATGCACGGAAATTGGCTGACGGCTCCATCTATACAGGTGGCATGACGCAGGGAATAAGCGTCGCCATATTTTATGTAATGGACGAGTAAAGGGCTATATAATTGCATAATGAATATGGAATTGAACGTTAGCAGACACAGCGCCATCTAAATATGCAAAAGTTGTTCCGCCACTGTCCGTTCCATGTCCAATTACAAAATGATAGCCATATGTCTCCGAACGCATGATGTTAATATCTAGGATATAAGCTGCTTCTGGAATTCCAGTTTCCGCCCTAGAAAACGTAACATAGTCGCCGTTAATTGATTTTGTAACGGTTTTCCGTTTGATTTTCACATTGTTAATCCGTGTATTGACCTCGGATTCCGTATAATAGCGATCATCATGTGTATGAGACGACGGCGTAAATGTGGAGGGCTTACCGGTGATTGCCCCCCATGCGTGAGTATGAGATGCGGGAGCTTTACCATTCAAATTCGTGTTTAGTTTATTCAAGGCAGCGATGATATCGGTTCCAAGCGCCGCCGGAATGCTCCCAGTTCCAAGTAGCTTGTACAGATACCGGACATTTTTAAACATCGTGGAGATTTTTGCAAAGAGACTACTATGCTTCTCCCCGCTGGTCAACAACGCCACATCTGTCCAGGCAGTCGGGTTGGTGGCATCACCGCTCGTAAATGTAACAGTATTATTTGCAGTATTTCCAGTGGTCGTCTGCTTGGAATTCCAACTCTGCCGCTCTGTGGCCGTGATGTGTACCGTATTATTCCCGGTATGCGTGTCCAGTTCAGATTGATTCGCCTTGGTCCCCATTGCCGCTTCGAGAGCATCCACTACCTCCTCATTCTCGGCCATGGCATCGGCAATCTCTTTTAGGGTGTCCAGCGTTGACGGTGCCCCATTGATAAGGGCCGCAATCTTCTGATCGGTGTACCCGGTGGCCTGCTCATAAGCCCCGTTCCACGCCGCCTTTTCCGTGTCACTCACAAACCGATGGTTGGCATCCTGCATGACATTCTGGGCCAGAGCGCCAATATCCACCTCAACAATCGTCCCATCCGCATTCATGTGTTTGATTTTCCGTGTTATAGCCATTCTTATCATCTCTCCCTTCGCCCCTGGCCCAGAGGGGCCAGGGAGAATATTTGTCTTAAATCAAGAAACACACCGTTCCGGCGGGCGCAGTCTCAGGCAAGGTAGACGCAAAAATTACCTGTGTCGCTCCCGCTGCGATACCGGCCAGCTTTTCCTTTTCCTCGGTGGTGTAGTCGTTGCTGGAAAGACCCTTTCCGTCCTCTTTGTCCACCTTGTTTTCCAGAGCTGCGTAAACAACCTTGTTCTGTACGGCGTTCTCGCTGGTTGCGCTTAGCTCGCCGTCCACGGTAGCCTGCTGCGGAGTTGCCCAGGTTCCTGCGCCAGTCAAAAACTTGCCCTGGTCACCTGCCGCCGGCGCCGGAACCAGACCAGCCGTGCCGGGGGCCTCCGCACTCGCGCCGGTCATCTGGCTGTAAGTAGTATCCTGCCCGGGGATACCAAGACCCGTGATGTCCTCCTTGGTTACAGCCGTGGCACCAGAAACATGACCAGTTTCATCAACGGTCACTTTGTACATCCCCGATGCCTGTGGCGTATAGGACGGGTGGGTGTAATTCTGCAATCCGTCCAGCTTGTTCTTGTCATTAGCGCTCATAAACCCAGCTGTGGACTGAGTGGCCTCACTGTGAGTATGGTCCTTGTCCGCCTTGTTTGTGATTGCCTGGTTGAGCGCTTCAGCCACCTCTTCGTGGGCGGCGATGTAATCCGCAATCTCCTTCAGGGTGTCGTAGGTCTCTGGTGCGCTACCAATGAGGTCCGCAATCTTCTGGTCAACATACTGTTTAATGTTGACATTTTCCCCGTCATTATCACTCATCATGACGGCGTCTGCCACCGTTTTAGCAAACCAGATCTCCCATATGGGTGTCTGCTCTGTTCCGACGTTGCGATACATTGATACTCTTTCTTTTGCCATTGTTCTTTCTTCCTTTCTTTGTGTGTTATTTATTTATATTTGCTAAAAAGACAGCGTCCTCGGTGGCATCCTCCGACACTGCCAATTTGCCCGCAATCAGACCATCCTCGGACTGAGCCTCCATGGTCTCTGTATCTGTGACATAAGCCGCATCGCTGTCAAATACCACATTGGTGTATGCTGCGGCCTCAAAGGGCGGCCCCGCGTCAATCACAAACAGGGTGTCATTGATATCCATCTGGGTCCCATCCGTGCCTATCAGCACTCGGCCCAGCTCTGATAATATCCCTGTCACGGTGCCGCTCCGGATATGCGATATGTCTGTGTTGCCCAACAGCGCCAAGATAGTAAGGATATCCTCGGCCAGCGCCACAGCACCCTGAACACTGATAGTAATCTGTGCGCTGTCATTGACAGTGGCATAGTATTCTTGAATGATCTGCGCCGGGCTGCTACCGTTGTACTCCGGCATGTAGTCCGCGATCTCTGCAACCGCAATGGAGTACAAGATTGCCGTGCCGTCGTCCGCGCCTGCCGCCTTGGCGTATAACCCGATCTCTGTGATGTAATACCCCTCCGTAAGCTGTTCATTGCTCAACAGCGATTTCAGGGCAATAGTGTTGCTATTGATAACACTCTTCCCAGAAAAGGTACTTTGCTGCTTCTGTGCTTTCAGGCCTGTTGCCTCCCTCAACGCTTCCGGCAGCTTCTCGGAATCCGTGTAGGTTCCGGAACCGGCAGCCAGTTTGACAAATTCCAACGTGATCTCACCGGCAAAAGCCCTTGATAGCAGATTCAGGCCAGCTGAGGTCATAACCGATTTGTTAAAATATGCCATTTCTCATAACCTCCTATGTGATAGTGTTCCTGCTGTATCCTCTGTAAGCTGTGCCGGCGTGGATCTCCTGCTCGGTCCTGCGGACAATTCCAATGGATTCCAGGTGGCTGCGTGTGTTTTTAACCCGCTCGATCATGCGGTTAAAAAACTCGTTGATCTCCGGAGTCAGGATTGCGCTTGTCTGAATCCTGAAGGTGTAAGGGTCACCACCGTACTGGAACCACTCCTGGACCTCGCCCTCCCCGAAAACAGTTTGCACCAGCTCCGCCACCGCCGCAGATGTCCCGGCACTCATGTACCAGACAAGGGTATTTTTGATAAGCTGCCGTTTGACCTCAATGTCCAAGGTGTCCTCGTAATATTGTGTGTTGAGCTCCAAGGCCAGAAGGTCCAGCACGTTGTCCGGAGCTGAATCAATCACCGAAAAAACACTGATATTCTGGCAGTATCCGATCAGACGCTGCATGGCCTTATGCAATGCATAGCCCAGAGCTATCACGTTGGGCCGGCTGGCCAGTGTCTCCGGAAGGATATCCACAATATCGCTGTCATATAGCCTAATCATCCTCCAGCCCTCCATACACCACGTTGATGGTTCCCGTCTTGGCCAGCGTGGTCCCTCCCAGGACCGTAAAAACTGGGCTTGTGACATTCACCCGCTTGGCTCCCGCCTCCATGACCTTCTGGATGAGGTA
The DNA here is from genome assembly GCA_944376745.1 of uncultured Lachnospiraceae bacterium. Lineage (GTDB taxonomy): Bacteria > Bacillota > Clostridia > Lachnospirales > Lachnospiraceae > 14-2. Next base: position 37,454 of record CALWDR010000173.1, on the reverse strand, counting down.
AGAGGGGTTTAGATCCCTGCCGATTTTCTCCGTCTGCCAGGCATTATAAATATTAATCGCCGTGTTGACATTTTCCTGAATGGTCTCCACAGATGCCTTGCTGCTGGCCGGGATGTAATAGGTAAGATCAATATTGTACTCCTGCGTTGCTGGAGCCTGGACAGTAACGTGATCTGTCAGGGGCCGCACGTTCTCGTCCTCCAAGAAGTTCTGCACCTCCGCAATCAGCGCCTCCCCGGGCAGCTCCCCGCCGTCACAGATAAAGTAAATCTCAACCTCCCCCGGGGTGGGGGACTGCACAATCACATCGCTGATGGACGGGTCAACGCTCTTGGTATAATATTCGTATGCCCCGGACGGCCCCGCAACAGAATAGGAATCCGCCACGTTATAGATCCGGTCCCGCAGGCTGTCATCGTCCTCCCGATCCGCGCCGCCGTAGGTCATGACCGTATTGGTGACCGTAACAACATACGGCAGCGTATTTACTACCACATTCAGTTCCCCCGGGGCAAATTCATTTCCCAGGGACCCAGGTTCCGTGCATGTGGCCGAAACGGTTACCGACGTTTCCCCCGCCTTGATCTCCGCATACTCGTCCGTGGCAAAGTAGACGTCATTCCCGTTGGTCACCCGGCATCCAGCCGGGATGGATACCACCGAGGCGATGGGCGCGTCGATGGTAAACTGCAGCACTGTGGATGCGGCTGCTGCCTCAATCCGGCTGATCCCCCGCAGTGCCGCAAGGTTATCCAGATAATCCCCGGCAGCATATTTCAAAAAGCTCATCTTCCCGGCATAATCCGCATACTGCATGGCCTGGTAGATCTGAATGGTACAGGCGTACATGATCAGCCGGTAGGGGTCCGCCTGGGCGAGGGATACTTCCTTCCCGGTGATTTCCTTATATTTCTCCTGGTAGTCATTGATCATCTGCGTCATGACTTCATCGACGGTGGTATTATCGATAAAACTGATGTCCGGAAAATTCTCCGCGATATTTTGCATGCTATCCCTCCGCTTTCATAAAATGTATATGGGGCCGGAGCTGGCCGTCAGTGCTTCCCTCAAACTCCACGGATGTCACCTCGACCCTTGGCTCATAAATGCCGACTTTCTCTATGATCTCCAGAGACAGCATGTTCTTGGCCACATCCAACGGATATCCAACGATACTGTCATAATCTATGCCCAGGTTCCTGTCCATAGGCTGGCTGCCGGCGCGTATGGATAGCAGGGTCTCCAAGCACTGCTTGATGTCGGAAAATTCCTCTGCAGATAAGCCGCTGCCTTCCAGTTCTATGTAAGATTCCATGACTGTCCTCCTTATAGGTATTCCGTAAGCGTCAGCGCCAGGTTTGCCTGAACCAGGCGCCCATCCAGGATGATCTCGCCCCACGTCTCACTCATGCTGGTGATCACCCATTGATTGGCGCCGACCTTTCTCCCGCCGACAACAAATGTGTATGGCGTCCCGGTCTCAACGGCCTGCTCGATTTTCTCGATAATGGTCCTTGGCTTCACACCATGGTTGACAGTCAGCAGGATATTGAGGCTTAAGCTCCTCTGATCCGCCCCTAAAAATTCCGATCTGGGCTTATTGCCTATGACGGCATGGGTGGTCCATCGGCCTTTTACGGTCTGGGACATGCCATTAAAAGTCAATACCTTGTCCCCGCTTACTTCAAAGACGATCAGACTCCCTAGATTCCCTATCTGTGCCATTCCATGACCTCCTTAAATCGTATGCTGCAGGCCCAGGCTGTCCTCCATGCGCTCCAGGCGCTTCAGCAGCTCCTCTACGGTCACCGTGCCATAGGCACATTCCAGTGTGATGTCGTCCGCCTGAACCGTCACGCTATCTGCCTTGATTACGGTCTCATCGCCCAGGGCCAGCTCCGCCTCCGCATTACTAGCTGATAAGACAACCCTAGAGGCCGCAAGCTGATAGACGCCGCCCTGGCACAGCACATAGGCGCCGCCCTCCAGGTCCTTCCGGTACCCGGAATCAGCTTTGGGCTGTGTCGCGCCTCCATAATAAGTCCCCAAAACAAAGCCCTTACTGCTGCCGTTCTCCATGTGGATCGTGACCACCCGGTCACCTTCCCGGGGCATGGAATACTCCCCATTCATTGTCAGCATGGAGAGCGGTAGGGAAGCATTGTTTTCGTCCTCATACAGCACCTTGACCTTACCGACAGACGGATATACATTCGTTACTTTTCCAATCCTCGTATACATAGATTATCCCTCCGGAATCGTAAGCACTGTGCCTGGGTAGATCCAGTGACCATTGTCGGAGCTGCTCTTTCCGTGGGCCCGGGCCGTCGATTCTATTACATCTGCGTTGACGTTGTAGATAATGCTGTATTTTGCGCCGCTGCCATAATACCGCTTTGCGAGGGCCCACAGGGTATCCCCGGGGACCACCGTGTAATTCCCGCTGGAAGGCGATACCGCCGGCACCGTAACCTTAATGGGCGCCTGTACCTTATGTAGCGTAAGCTGCATTTTGTAACCACTCCCGATGCTGTGCCGCACCTTATCAACGTAATACTTCCCGTCCAAGTTCCCGAGCCCGGAAATCTGGATACAACAGCTTGCAACTATCCTAATATCGGCCCGGATGGAAACCTCCATGGTCTCTATGGCCCGGTTCGCCTCGTTGACCTTCGCTGCTGCCTGCAGCTCCGCATCGTAGCGGCTGGACGCCTGGGAGTTGATGGAGTACATCCTTCCGGATGAGCCCATGTTCACGCTGATGGTCTCATCGCTGTCCGGGTCTGTGTAATCCAGGGTCACCCCGGTATAGGTACCCTCGATGGTGGTATTGTAGGACCAGGAGAGCATGCCGCTCTCGTTCAGGGTGAGGACTGCAGCCTTTTCCTCGTATTTCACGATGTCAAAAATGACGATCTTGCTGTTGTAGACCTTCATGGCCAGACCGTACTTCTCGCAGAGGGCGTACAGAAACGCGCTGTCCGTCTGCTTATTCTGCTCGATCTCAGCAATCTGGATGGTGTCCGCCTCGTAATACAGTTCCACGCCCGCAGACACACACACCTGGGACGCAATCTCCTGTATAGTGGTCTGCTCCCAGGTGCGGGTCCGTTTCAGGGACTTAAAATCATCCATAGCCGGCACGCTTACCCCGCCCAAAGTGCAGCTTAAAGGTCGGCCAGAAAAAGAGAGATCATCCAGCACAAAGGTTCCACAATCAAAGTTTTCCGTGTATTCCTCTGTGTTCCAGTTAATAAGCTCAATCTTCGCACCCAGGGAGGCCCCGCGCCGCGGCATGGAGTTTCCCATCCACTCCTTACCGATATCATGCAGCGTGATAGATATGCTGTCCGATTCCCCACTTGCCATGTCGGTGTAGGAAAAACTGGTTGCCTGCTCCGCGATCTTAGCTCCCAGGGCCGGGTTTGATGTCCCTGAAACCCTCGTGGTTACAGTTGAGGATTCCACGCCTGCTCCGGGAATCGTGAGCACAGTCCCCGGATAAATCCAGTGTCCGTTGTCAGAACTGCTCCTGCCGTGGGAACGGGCCGCCGCCTCTATCACGTCTGCATTGGCGTTATAGATCCTCATATACTCCTTGCCGCTGCCGTAATATTTTTTGGACAAGGCCCACAGCGTATCTCCCGGAACTACCGTGTAACTTCCGGAACCGGAAGAGGTTTCCACAACCGTCTCCTTGATGGTCCCGTCATAATCAATATTTAGCTTGACCTGATGCGGTAATGCCATGCTATGACCTCCAATCCGGAAGGGTACTGGTTTCCTCCGGTAAATCCTCTATGATAAGTGTTACACCCGCTGGGAAAATAAAATAGTCCAGTAGCTGCTGGTTATTTGACATCAAGAAAGATACATGGGATTCACTTCCGTATACCTCCCGGGCTATGCCATCCCATGTATCCCCGGATATGGTCTTATATACTGCTACCATACTATATCCTCCTTACTGGAAACCAAACCGGCTCCGTTTCTTAAGACATTGGTCCAGCATGCTCTCAAATTTTTCCTGGGATATCTCCATGGCTTCCACCAGATCATCCCGGCTCGGGGTCCCGCCGTAAAACTGCAGGGTGGGCTTGTACTCTATTGTTGCCGTATTCCCGGCCCCTTCAAGGGATATCCCATCAAGCACACTGTCCATTCCCAGCAGCCGCCCGGTCTGCTCCCAGAGAGATATGGCGTTCCGGCTCCCGTCCAGCGGGATGACCGACTCCGGTCCCTCCTCCGCAAGCCAGGACAACTCCGTATTGCGGATGATCCCGCCGTCTGCGTTCCTGTCAATCGTCATGCCCTTCATTGCCCCGGAAATTGCCCCGCCCAGTTTCCCGGTCAGCGCAGAGGAGTACGAATTTGGCATATTGATCCTTGGATTAATATTGACGTCCAGATCCGCCTCTGTAGTGAATCCGTTAGAATAGTAAGCATCAATGGTCTCCTGGGTATAGGAGTATGTCTCATCGATGCTTGTGCCGATGGCCGACTTTACGCCATCCGGCACATAGCCCTCCTGGCCGTAGACGTCCATGTTCTGGAGCTGATTTATGATGTCGCTGTAAAATCCCTCATAGTCTCCCGCTGCTATCTGCTCTCCAACAACATAGCTGATGGCAGCGTAATCCTGATTTGCCAGTGCATCCAGTAAGGCATACTCTGACAGCCCGCTTGCAATGGCTTCAGGAACCTCCTGCCCCATTGCCTCATACTGCTGTTTGAGCTGCTCCATCTCTTCCATGGACGGCTCCATTGCCTCCAAAAGCTGTGATATGGCCTGCCTGGTGGTCTTGTCCAGATCATTTGCAGATAATTCGTCTATCATTGCCTGCCACAGTATCACGGGACGGTCAAGCCAGTCAGCTTCCCCGTTTTCCATGTAGCTGCCAAGGGTATCCTGGACAGCCTGAAGGTAATTCTCTACCGCCGGATCCAGTTCCCCGGCATACTGATCCATAATGGTTTCCATCTGGAAGTTGATAGCTTTGGCTTGGGCCTCGCCAATGTTTGCAAGGAATTCTTCCTGTATACCTTGCAAGGCACTCTCATACTCTGCTTCGGACAGGTATCCCCCTTCCTCCCAGGTGGCCTGAATGGAAGCATAATTCTTGGCATAAGATTCCTTGTATGCTTCCGTTGCCGCGTCCACCTGCTTGGCGATTTCCTCCTGCAGGTTTTGGAAGGAGTCTGCGGTAAGGCTCCCGCCTCCGGCATATTCCATCCCCAGGATGGAAAGCTGTGCATCAAGTTCCCCTGTAGCAAGGGATCTTTCAATCTCTGCCATCTGGGCCTGTATTTCGGCGATCACCTGGGTTTCCTCAATGTCAAGCAGGCCATCGTTAAACGCTGTCGTTACCGCCTCGTTGAGCTGCGTTCCAAGGCTGCTCAACTCGTCGTATTTATCCTGGTAAAATTGGTTGACCTTATCCACAACATTTTGGCTTTCCAGGTCATTATCCGACAGACCAACCGAGAGATTGAGAGACACGGCATACTGCGACTGCTGTGCGTATTCCTGGGCATTTTCCGCATATTCCGCAATAGCGCTCTTATACGCCTCCTGCTCCTCCTCTGTCAGTTCCATACCGATGGATACTTTCCAGTTCATCTTATTGATGTCTGAAACCGCCTCGTCCATCACCGCGGCAAATCCGTCCAGGTCCTCATAAGCCGCCAGCGCTTCTTTTACTTTCCCCAGGCTGTCGGAGCTCACAATGTACTCCGCCACCTGCTGGATGTCCTCCATGGACAGGGCGATGTCCCCGAAGTGCTCGGCCAGGCTGTCATCCACCAGGCTCTGCTCATACTGCTTGTAAGCCGTATAGGCACCCATCACCAGACCGATAGCGGATACGATAGCCAGGATCGGTCCCGTGACAGGGCTGGATGCCAACGCCGTGACAGAGCTTACAATGTGGGACACCGTGGACGCTATCTTATAAGCCGCAAGCGCAGTCCCGATCCCGGTAATCACGGATACAATGGCCTCCGGATTCTTCAGACACCACTTCCCAACCTCCAGCAGCCCATCAAAAAACGGGGATACTACTCCCCATGCGTTTTTGACTTTCCGCTGCAAAGTGGGTAGCTCCGCGCTGAGGTTCTCCATCCATTTGCTAAACCCGTCAGCTCCACCCATGTAATCTGTAAATCCGTGTAGCTTGTCTGTGAAAAACGAGATAACATCCGCGAGCGGTTCCCGCATCTCGTCATAAGCGGCAATACCAAGCTCTGAAAAACCGTTTTTCAGGATCTGTATCTGGCTCTCAAAGGTCTCATACCTTTTGCCTGCCTCAATGGCAAGGGCAGTATTCTCGTCCCATGCAGTGTTCGCAGTCTCGATAGCGCCACTCATAACGCCTTCCGCGTTTGATAGGGCAAGAACCATATTTGATAAACGGACTTCTGTCAGTCCCATTTCGTTCAGAATTGCGATGGCGGACTTTCCGTTCCGCTCTGTGTCATTCAGGCCGTCCAGAAATGCAGACAGCGCAACAACCGCATCCTCCTGGAAGGCCTGCCTAAATGCTTCTCCGCTCATGTTGGCCACGGAAGCATACTGCTGCAGAGTATCCCCGCCCAGTTCCACCGCCACCTGCATATCCTTTAACAGCTTGCTCATGGATGATCCGCCGGCTTCTGCCTCAATTCCCACCGAGCTCATTGCAGTGGACAGCGCCATGATCTGGGCCTCTGAAAGCCCAACGAGATCTCCGGAGGAAGCCAGGCGCGTTGCCATCTCCACAATATCGGCTTCCGTTGTGGCAAAATTGTTTCCCAGATCAACAATGACAGAGCCGAGACGTTCATAGTTTGCCGGGTCCATCCCGGTGATATTGGAAAACTTTGCCAGCGCTGTAGCGGCCTCATCCGCCGACAGGTTCGTGGACACCCCCATGTTGATCATAACGCGGGTAAAGTCCTCCAGGTTTTCCTTGGCAATTCCAAGCTGGCCGGCGGATTCCATTACCGCGGCAATTTCGGACGCACTGGAAGGCATTTCTCTAGACATATCCAGAATACTCTGCCGGAGGTCCGCATACTCCTCCTGGGTCGCGTCCACGGTTTTCTGGACGCCGGCAAAAGCTGACTCGAATTCCGAGCCGACATTGACCGCGGCCACTGCCGCGCCGCCTATTGCAGTGGCCGCAACGCCGGCGGCGGTAGCAATCACGGAAAAACACTTCTCGCCGGCGCTTATCGCTTTATCAAAACCTCTGTCCAGAGACGTAAAACTGGAATCAATTTTTTTTACATTGCTGTCAAACGCCGACAGCTTTGATCTGGCAGAGGTGAGACTGGTGTTGAAAGTCTTATCTACGACCCCTGCGATCCTTATTGCGAGCTGATATTCTCTTCCTGTCGTTGACAACCTCTGCCACCTCCTTGATCGTTTCGAGTAATTCTAAAACAGACAGGGACGATAGATAATCAATCCCTGTCTGCAGCGTCATGGACAACTGTATGATGATTTTCCGTAACTTTGGCACGTCGGACGGTCTTAATCCGACCCGAATAAAAAACCCATCACGCGGTTTTTGACCTTCATGACCTCCCTGGGCGGGAGATAAAGGAAAAATTCCACGGGCTGGTTCGCCGCCCGGGCGGCGAAGTGACAGGCATATTCCAGAGACACCTCCGGAATCACATCAACACCGGAGGACCTTGAAACGAGCTTGCTGACAGCAATCATATCCGCAGCAGTCATCTCCTCCATCCCGGAGAGATCTATCCCGTCATAAGTCCTGCCTTCGAAAAGATACGGCTTGTTAAACTTGATGACCAGGCTCTCTTCCACCTCGGTTTCCGGCTTCTGCGCCGGTGCCTGCAAAGCGTTCCCTGTCTCGTTCAACGCCTGCTGCTCCACTTTTCTGGCCAGTTCGTCCAGATTGTTGTTCTCATACATCAGCTATATGCCCTCACTTTCTCCAGAAGATCCTTTCCATTCACGACAAACACGGAATTCAGTTTGTCAAGTTCCAGCATGGTCTTGCCGTCTATCTCAATCAGAAAATAAAGCACTTCCAACGTCAAGGTTGCTCCCATCTGTTTCCCCTGCTCCAAGGATCCGGGCGAGAAACTTTTAAGCCTGCCTCTCTCTACAATGCGGATACTACGCATCCCGAGCGCCATGGTATTTTTGTTCGTAGACTGTACAGCAGAGCGGAACGTCAAATCCACAGGATCGTTGGGGTTCATCAGGGAAAAAGCATCCTCATCCAGAATGCGGAAGGGAACCTCCTGAACTATTGAGGAATACATTCCAGGGATTGCGGTCTCATAGGTGCCAAGGACGCCAGCTCCGCTAACCTCCTCGGTAATACCATCGAAACTTGGCAATGCCACAGCTCCAGATACACCAATGAGTCGATTTCCTCTGTTATACACATTGTAATTGTTGATAACCTCTGGTACATTGTTTACGCTACTCATTCTATTCACCTCCTAAAGCTGCTTCGAGCATAGATGGGTCAAATTCCAGGATGTTGAGAATGTCCTCCGCCGGCGTATACGGCGCCAGGTACTGATGGAAAACGATCTTGCCGTTAAGGACATTCTCAATCGTGTTCTCCTCCTGGTTATAGACCATCCGGATTCCGGCACACTTGCCCTGAGATACAAGGCTGTTACCGCGGACGTTTTCCGAATCAACGATGGACTCGATCAGCCGGTAGTTGGCCGGGCTGTCTACCTTTTCCATGTAGGTGGTTATGAAACTGTTCCCCCACCAGGAAAAGAACCTCCGGCAGCAGATCCACCGATCCTTGGGGTCCGTGACTCCAGGGTAGGCCGCGGTATTGTTACCCCAGGCCTTAAATCCATTGAGGTTTACCGCAGTCACCACGCCCACCGCATTAAGCTCATTGCCCTGCACCGTGTCAAGATTGACTTCGGTGCCGTCTGCCAGCACCGTGGCGCTTATGTTCAGCAGGCGGTTAGAGGGGGACAAGTTGGGAACGGAATCGTTGTTGTAGTCCTCATAACAGACCATGGCGGCATACATGGCGGAATATGCCATGATCTTGCCATTATACTGGACCATGGGCCACAGAAGGATGGCATGCTCACTCGTGAGCCCCATGTCCTCTTTGGCTGCCGGGACGTCGGTGTACTTGGTCGCCCCATCGGCGGAGCAGTCAATATCCACAATGCACTCGCTCTTAAACATGCCGTTGATGTCTGTACATTTCGCCGCAAGAGCCAGCGCCACGGCAGGGTCCTGTGTCCACCCGGGAGCCAAGAACAGGCCGGGATATATACCGAAGGTCGGGTATACCTTCCGCACCAACTCGAATCCGGTCTCTGCCCCGGTCTCGGAATCATAGGAACCGATAACCTCCGCAGCCGTGACCGTCGTAGGGTCCAGCATATTGCCGCTTAAGGTGACGGACGTAACAGCCTCCTTGATGACAGTAAGGACAAGATAGCCGGCCTCGTTAAACTCCACTGTGTAGTCCGTATCCAACGCCAGGTCGGCGGAATCGGCCTGAACTGTCAGCCCGTCCAGCAGCACCCCCAGAGTGGCAGAAATGGCCTGCCCGTCTACCACGTCCAGAGTCTCGCTGTAGGTCTTTTTGTGGGTTGCCGGGTCAAGCACATTGCAGAGCACCACAGGACCAACGCCGAATACCTTGAAAAAGGCATCCATGGCCTGGCACAGCGTATAGCTGCCATAGTCCTCGGAATAACCAACCGCCGCCTTCGCCTCTGCAAAGGTCCGGCACAGGAACAATTTGTTTACCGCGTTTGCCGGGTCTGCCGCCAGATTAACGGGCGCGGTTCCGAAAATGACCGGGACACCGCCCTCATAGGTGACAGGGGTGGAAACGCTTGTGGGATTCTCTTGAATCCGCACTCCATGCATATATGCCATGTGTTTGTCCTCCTTTAAAATTTACTGGCTGTCTGGGCGTAAATAGCCGCCAGGACACCTTGTTTTTTGTTTAAAGCCTTCGTTGCCTCCGGGAGCTTTGAAACCGGAACGAACAGCTTCGTCATTGCTGGGAACTGCGCCACGCATTCCTGTACCGTCGCCGGCAGAATGCCGCCCTTAAAGATAGTCCCCTGCTTTACCTTTCCGGCAATGGTCGGGCCTAAATACATCACATTTTCCTGCGTTTTCTTTTTTCCGGCAGGCTCAATCTTGGTGGCCGGCTTCACTGTAGTTCTGGCTATCTTTGAGGCATCTTCCGCTGTCTTGGCAGAGGCTTCGGCAGCCTTGGCCTGCGTCTGAACCTGCGTCTCCGCCACCATGTTCTCTTTTGCGTTCATGTCGCTCATGTATATCTATCCTCCCTTCTGATCGCCGCGATATGGAATTTCAGGCTGCAAGCACCAAAAAAATAAGGATAGTAATCATCCTCATTTAACGCCCAGTCAAATTCTCCGCTGTAAGCGGCAATACCATTTAAAATCGGGTCTTTGTGGAACCTTTCATATATTTTTTGGATAATGTTCATCACATCCCGGTATCCCTGGGAATCTGAGCTGTCATCCCATACACCGATGACAACAACCAGGCTCACGGTGTTTGTGCTATCGCCTGTGCCCTTATCCTCGCCATTCTGGAGACGGACAATAATGTAAGGCACCGGATCGGCATCATCATCCGCTTCGTTTACTGGCAGCGCCTGCTTAAACACATGGATAGGGATACGCTCCCCCGCCGGTGTCTTATAAAGGCAGCCGTCCAGAATGCGACTGATCTCCTCCGCAAGATTATCCTGCAATATAAGTGGTGTCATGGCTCCCTCCTACTTCAGATACTGCTTTATCTGCGCCTGGATATTTCTCTGCAGCATGTCATTGATCTGCGGCTCCAATTCCCTGTAAACACCCTTCTCACCCCCGAGCATGGCAGGGACAGACAGCGATTGCAAGGTTTTTACCGCCTCCCTGCTCGGGTCTGACTTCATACGTTTCCCGGGGACACGCTGGGCGACAGTGACATGACCGTTTTTATAACGGATCACAAATGCCTTATACTGATCCCCAGAGGTTCCCGGAAGCATAACCAGCCTTCCAGGCTTCCTGTCTCTCCGGACGTTCCCGGTATGCCCCCGGCGGGGCCGATGCTTGGGATTATACGTCCGAGGAGATACCCGGAAATCATACAGCTCATTCGATGGGCCGGACGAGCGGATGACTGCTACCAGGTTACCTGTCGTCGCTTTTTTCGTGGTAAGGGTCTGCCGTACCGTCTTTTTTTTGGTGTGATACATGCTGGTGGCCTTGTCCACGAGTTTTGTTACCGACTGCTTCGCAGTATTGTTGATGGCGCTCCGAAGTACCATTTTTGACTTGTCCTTAGCCATCCCCAGCGCAGATTCTATCCGCGTGAGGTCGTCCATCTCAACTTGGAAATGTATCATGTCCTGTTCGCCTCCAGGGTAATTGAGTAAATGCCATCCTCGTCGATTGCGTCAGTCACCAGATAGCTTTTTTTGTCCACCGTGAGGCTCCTGCCAATAGCCGGAAGCGCTCCAAAATCCTCCGCCTTGACATAGACGAGAAGCTGCTTCACGTACACCCCATCGCCGTACACACCATTCTGGTATCTTTTTTCCCTCTCAATCAGCTCATTGTTGTCAATGACACACGGCATTTTCTTCCCGCCAATGAGATGGATATCTGCAAACTCTAAAAGGTTCAGGAATACCCTCTTGTTGTCCAGCGCAATCTGTTCTTTGAATGTCATTTCACACCGCCTTTACCGTGGCATGGCAGCCGGAGCCGCCATGCCATACATGCCATTATCCCAGCAATTTCACCAGGATGGTCGTGTCATCTGCATCCGCCGCCTGGGCCGCGTAGCCTGCCGGTGTGTAGGCTACGGCCCCGCTGGAAGCACCGTCATCTGCGGCACCGGTGATCCCCGCGCCGTCAAAATAAACCTGCGCTCCCTGCGTGATCGCTTCGGTGCCGGTTTTCTCCATCTCAAAAACGCCGGCAATGATAACGCTGCCCATTTCTCCGGCGGGAATATCCGTGCCGACAACGCCCACCAGGTTGCCAAGGGCAACCACCGTAGTGGCTTCAATGGTGTCTTCTGTGTTGTTCAAATAATCGAGGCTCTCGCCTCTCTGCCAGTATTTTGCTTTCATCAGTTTCTCCTCCTTTTACACTACTGCGCCGGGGTTCTTCGCGATTCCGCGGAAATCACGGACCGAAATACCCCAGTCAAGGTACACGTCCCAGGTAAACCCAAGGACGCCGGGTGCCTCCATCCGCCGCACGGTCGGGGTCTCCTGTCCATTGAGGTAATCCACCTGGATGCCGCGGGCGCTCAAATGGTTCGCAACCATAAACCACGGGCAGGCATTTGTCCCAGCCAATGCGTTAAGCACAGGGGTCTGAACAACCGTCAGCGGATAGTTGTGCAGCGGGTTGTAATCGTTGTTGGAAGATCCGGTAACCTGAGCAGAATTGAAGATCACAGCCAGGTCAAATTCGTAACCTACAGGAACGATGAGATACTGAGGCGTGATGTAGATAGCCTCTCCAAACTGATCCGTCTGCTTTTGCATCTGCAAGATGATCTCCTGGATGGATACCTGGGTCGGCTTGCTGCCAGTCTTGATCAGGTTGTTATGGTCTGCATGGAACAGGGCCTTGCCGTCAAAGATCTTTCCATTATCGTACAGCAGACGGTAGCACTGCTTGTCAATGGTCTGCTTGGCTTTGGTAGCGTACAGGCCTGGAACCTTGGTCAGGAACCCGATATCATCGTTGATAAACGCCTGCCGGGTCATGGAGAACTGTTTCCCGTAGGTTTCCAGTTTCCGGGTCGGCAGCAGTTCCGTCCTGGGAAGGTCCGCCTTGATCTCACCATTCTCGGGAACCTTCAGGAACTCGCCGACGCCGCCGATAACGTACTCGTGGTCGCTGGTCTCCTTAAAGTCGTTCAAGGATCCCTTCTGGGTCCATGCCTGGAACGTGGTGGGCACCATGTTGTACAGTTCCACGATACTCTTGCGGATGGTGGAATCCATGATGGCCGGGAACGCTGCGGATGGATTGTAAAAAGTCCGGAGCAGCTCAGTGTACAGGTCATCCGAGCTCATACGGATGAGTTCCCCGGTCCCGTGGCCCTCACGGGATAAGCACTCAATCGCGAAATCCCGCAGGCTCATGGAGCGAAGCTCCCTGGCACCATCCTCCACATGCTCCGGATTCAGACCGCTCCGCATCATCAGGGCATCAGAGGCGGCCCTGCGGAACTTATCCCCTTCGTCATTGGTTACGTGTGCCCTCTGGTTTAGGGGCGCACCAGTTCCACGCAGGTGCTGGATGACTGCGCTCCGCACCTGGTCCACGGTGCTACCGTTGCTGATAAAGCCGGCAAACTGGTCCTCCATGCCAAATTCCCGGCACAGACTGGTGATGTCGGCTATGCGGGTCCTCTCACCTTCGATGGCGCGCTGCTGGGCGTCTCCGCCCTCGGACGCATTCCCGGGAGTCGCGGCAGGTGCTTCCGCTGGGTCTGAAGCCGCCTGTCTTTCCCCAGCTTCGATCTCCGTGTTCAAGTTTTCAATCTCCCTCTGAAGGGCATCGTACTCTGCTCGCTCGGCTTCATTCAGGTCCCTCTTTGCCGCTTTTGCGGCGTTCAGAAGTTCCTGCTGCCGGGCAATTTTCTGCTGTCTAAGCTGCTTTTTGTTCATTTTCTTGTTTCCTCCTAATTCAAAAAGTAATTTGCGTTTACCTGAAGCTGCCGGGCGTAATAGTCGAGTGTCCTGGTGTCCTTATGCATGTCCGCCATTTCCCTCCCGACGCCCACAGTCGGGTCCGCCGGAACGCTTACCACGGAGATTTCATAAGGTGTCCATTTCCTTGCAATATCAACCGGCCCTGTAAACCGGCCATCAGCCGACTGTTTTCCCGGCATTACTTCCTCCCAACTGTCTACCATGTAGCCGACAGAAACGCCCTTAAGCGTCCCACTTGCCACTTTCTGGTAAATGACCTCAGATTCGACGTCCTGGTCAAATTCGACCTCCGCCTGCCCGCGTTCATTCTCTATCCAGGCCCGTAGGATTTTTCCTATGACCTTGTCCCGGTTGTGGTTATACAGCAGGCACCCTATGTCATTGAGCCGGTTCAGATCAACCGCGCCGACACTGTGGTCTAGGATCTCTGTTCCCCACCACCTGGCATAAGGTTCCTCGCTGGAGAAGCTTAAAACGAATCTACGTTCGTTCCCTTCCCCTTCCATGGCCCGGATACCTCCCACCCTAAATTCCCGGGTGATGGAATCGCCCGCTTTAGGCTTTGCTCTGGTTTGCGGTTCCTCCGGAGCTGTTTCCCTCGTCATCAAGGGAATCCGCCTCCGGGTATGGATAATTGTCCTGTCCAAAAATAACACCTCCCATCTCTATGCCCTTATCCCGGGCGTATTCGAGTACCTCCGCGATCTCATCAATCTGCTCTTTGTAATCCCTGCCATTTTCGGCACAGATCTGCTTGTAACTCTTCTGTCCCGTGTTCAGGGCTATCTTGTTGGCCATGGCTTCCTTATAAGGATCAATCCATTTCTTTGGAGCCTTCACCCAAGTGTGCGCCAGATACTTTTCTTTGGATACCAAAAAGTTTCTCGGATTGATCAGCTTGGCCAGATAACAAGATGTGACAAACGCTTCGTAAATCTCGTCCATGACATCCATCAGCAGTTCCACGTCCTCCTGATAGGTCAATTCATCTTCTATGCTTCCTTGCCTGGCGGAGGAATAATTGGTCTGGCTCATGTCCCGGCTGGTAGCCTCATAGCTTAAGCCCTGCCCGGCTCCGACCATGCGTTGGAGCAGTTTCACAAAACTGGCAGCGTCCGTGGCCTGACCGGAAGGATTCACCACTTCAACACCATCCCCCATGTTCAGCTCCCGGATCATGCCCGGCGTTATTGTTTTTCCATCATAGCTGGTGCGGGCAGGGTCCAGTGCACTGTTCCCGTTTCTCCCGAGCCCGCTTGGCGGATACTCTCTTTTGATAAAAACGGAAAGGCACGCCTCAATCCGCTGCTTCACGGCCACAGCTACCAAAAATTCGTTGGTATCCCGAATTCTGGTGATGGTCTGGCTCATATCCGACATCTCCCGGATCTGCGAGGGACGCTTTTTGGAAAAGTAAAAAATCACGTCTTTTGCCTCTATGTAGACCGGATCGAGAGACACGCCATCAATGTCATACTGCTTAATCCAGTACCCAACCGGGCGGTTGTAAGCATTGTACTCAATGCCGCCGACAACCTTATTCCCATTTCCATGGGTTGTCATCCACGCATCATAAAGCTCATCGACCTCAAAAACCTGAAGCTGGAACGGAATAAAACCCTGGTCGGTATACCGTTTCACGATAAGGACCCCGCCGTCCACTTTTTTTCGCTCAATGCACATCCGCATGATCTGGTCAAAGGACTGCGTTCCGGTGACGTCACAGTTCTCCTTCTTACACCACCGGACCCACAGGTCCTTAAGGGTGTCATTCAAGCCATCATTCCCGGTTTTCGGCTGCAGCGCGTAGCCGCCGCCATAAATATTCCTTTTGAAAGCACCTATGACGGAGTTCATGAGATCGGAATTCCGTTCCAGATCCCTTGCCCGGGCCCTTACGGCGTCTCGGCTGTTCCGGTCCGTATATTCAGCAGAATCATTGACAGCCCGCCAGCCTGCGTTTAGACGCTCATAACTGCCAGCGTCATAATTCCGCATATTTTCCCGGTACTGCCGCCAGGCTTCCCTTTTCGCTCCCCGCTCCGGAGATATTGCGGTTATGATGTTTTCTAGCCATTTCATTGCCTCACCTCCGGTCAAAAAGGGCCACGTAAGTATCGTCAAAAAGGCGGCTGCTGTTCTGCGCCGCCACCTGAGCCATCAAATCGGTTTTCATTTCATATAGGGTTTTCAGATCCGCCCGGGTAAGCTGCCGGGAACCTATCCTATACGACTGTCCAGTAACAGCGATAGCCATGATCGCGTTTTCCACTTCAGCCAGCATTTCCTCCGCCTTTATCCTCTCTGCCATTCCAATACCTCCTTAAATCCACGATTCATCTGCCTTTATCCATGCATCTTCCTGTGGCTCCGCCTTTTTCTGCGTATGCAATTTTTTAGTTTCCTCAATCTCATCCAGGTGCATATATCTAAGCCCCCGGATGTCCGCCGCCGCCATAGCATATACCTCGGCGTCCAGATAGTGGTTATCAATATTCGTCCGCTTTTTCTTCCACCGCTGTACAATCCGGCCACCTGATTTCTCGTTCACCTTCTGCTCGGCAGTCACCTGCTCGGCATACTCCATATCGCAACCCTCGTATACCATCCAAGATCCTCTACCGTTCTTTTTGGTCATCCGGGCCGCAATCATATCCTTATACCGGTCTCCATCCACAATCACCAGATTCGTGCCATAAGCCCGGCTGCCAACCTTGTTGATCGTAGAAATCCTGAAATGAGAGTCCATGCGATGGCTGCTGCCCTTTGAGGGAAGGGCCCAGTCCGAATTATCCACACAGAAATTGTATATATTATCGGTGTCAAAACCGGAGTCAATCAGGCACAACTCGACGATCATTACCTCGCCGTCTTCCCGCTCATACTGGAGGTTCATGATATTTTCCAGTTCGTAAATATTTAGGATCTGGCCATGAGCAATGTTCTGGCTGGTGATGTACGGCCCCCAGGCCCTTATCGTCCAGTAGAGGCTTGTCTCCTGCACGTCCACTCCGGCAGTCAACATTTTTGCCCAATTCGGAACAACGAATTCCGGAACATCCGTCCTGCGCTCCATCACAACGTTTGCGTTGGTGACAAGTTTGGTGTCTTCCCATGGTTCCCCAAGCCAGGAATTCCGGAAATTTTGCTGCCGCTCCGGATCTCCCAGGCTGTCCAGAAATTCCTTTGCGACGTCGCAAAAACGAACGAACGGGGAGTACAGTGTGCTGATACAATATGCTACTTTTTTCTTGCTGTTGGTATTGGACCGCACGGCCCGCCACTCTCCGTAGCGAAGCATGTTATCCTTATGCTGATCCGTGATAATGCACCCGCACTCCTGGCAGATGTACACGGCCATATCCGCCCGGTCAGCATTGGTCAGCCCCTGGTCATCCGGCCAGCGGAGTTGTTTGAATATCAGTTCGATATATTCCCCGCAATGCGGGCAGGGGACAAAGTAATGCTTTTCAACGTCTGCTCCTTCCACTGCCTTCCAGATGTGATTGGTCTTAATGGTCGGGGTGCTGGTCATATAAATTTTTCGATTCTGAAAGGTCTTGGTCCGTTCCCGGGCCAGGCTGATGGGATCGGCCTCCTTACGGCTTGCACCGGGATATTTGTCCACCTCGTCCAGAAACAGGTACTTAATAGCTTTGCTGGCCAGCGACGCAGGCGAGTTACTTCCTGCCAGCGTCAGATACATGCCATCAAATTGGAGCTCCAGCTTCGAGGATTCGTTCTTGTTGTACAGGTCTTTCAGGATCCTGCTGGCATTGATCATTGGCCGGATACGGTTTTCGCTGATACTCTCCGCGAGTTTGTCCGTGGGGTAAACTACCATGGCCGGCGCCGGGTCCTGCTGAATCACATAGCCGAGCATATTCTGCAGGGCTTCGGTTCCCCCGACCTGGGTGCATTTGCAAAAGATGATCTCCTCCGTCTCGTAATTATTGAGCTCGTCCATGATTTCCTTCAGATACGGCGTTTTGTCATTTCTCCACGGCCCGGGCATAGCGGATGTTTTAGAATCCAGCACCCGGTACTTCTCGGCCCACTCCGAAACGCTTAGATCCTCCGGCGGCTGAAGATGGCGCAGCGCCTCCTTCTGATATTCAGTTACCTGGTATCTGCGGATCTGAATCCGTTTTCTTTGAATTTCCACGTTTCTTCATCACATCCTCTGGTCCTACAATCCCGGCTACCACGAATGCGCTAAGCAGACGGTTGACCTCTCCAGCAATGTCTTTTTCCATCCTCCTTGCCTCTGCCGGCTCCATCATCCCTGCGAGCATGTTGCTGACACGGGATGGCAACGATAGTGCGAATTTTTTGAATACAATAAAAAACCTGGCATAGTCCAGTTTGACCTCCTCCACGGAGATGTACTTCCCTGCGGCTATCTCGGTTTTTAATCGGTGCAGCTCGCCCTGGCTTTCCTTCAGAGCGATGTCAGCCTGCATTTTCTGTTCCCGGAGTTCGATTTCCTTATCCGTCCGGCCTTGCCTGCCATAAGCTTTTTCCGACAGGTATCTGATATAATGCTGGATTGTCGGAACCAAATCGTATCGCCGGACCGACTTTCCATCCTCTAAAACTTTGGTGGTGGATATGATGCCCTCTTGGGTAAGCTGCTGCACTCTCCGGACGCTGACCCCAAAGAGCTGTGCGATCACTTCGGTCCGATAATATATGCCTTGATCATTTTCAGTTTCCATCTGGACCTCCTTCTGGCGTCCCGGGCCCCCTTGGATTCAGGGGGCTGCGTAACGAAGAGCTAAATTTCAAAATTTTCAAATCCGGTCAGATTTTGGGCTCGATTCGCGCCCGCATACGGGGGTACCCCTGGGAAGTACCTACGCCATCCTGGCCACCTCGCCCATGCCTCCCCTGAATCGTGAAACATAATTGGAGCGCCACTCAAACGAATGACGCTCCAAAGGAGAAAAGGGGATAACGGAAAGGTAAGAGTTCTTGTTGTCTCTTTTCACAGGATAACCATAACATAAAGTTGATGTCCTTAAATATCCTTTTTATTCCTTTTGATTCCTCTTTTATCCTTTTAGTTCCTCTCTTTCAAGATATCGTGACGCCGGGAATACTCCTCCAGAATATTCCTCACGTCTTCCACGGCAAGGAGCAGATGGAGGCCGTTGTTATAATAGCTGAAGCATGGCGTCCTTGTGAGGTTCATCTTTCTATAGATGGTCTTCCATGACAAGCAATCAATGTGACGGTACTCCATGATGGCCCGCTCCGTGGAATCAACATCCAGATAATTCATGACATGCATAACGTTCATCATCATCCGGGTTATCACCTTCTGCTGCTGACAAATCAGTTCTTCAATCTCCGTGCCAAGCATGACCAGCGCCTCCGCTGGTCCATAATTAGTATTGTTTGTGTTGCTGTGCGGAGTCGGGGCATAGTTCACCCCCTGAATGGGGTGTGCCATCTCAACCCGTACATTTATCAGCCGCTTCTCCAGCTGTTCCCGTCTGATTTTTGCCCTGTAATATTGATTGAGATAATCTTTCAATAACTCTTTTTCACTGCTTGTCTCCATCTGGCTGCCCTCCCTGCCAATCTGTTTCTGCCGACAATATCCTTGTGACCTCTGCCGGATACGTCACAACATATGCCCTGCCGCCAGCCGCCTGGATCTGTTTTATGGTCTGCTCCTGGATCGCGCTCAGGACGCCGATAAAGGGCCGCTTGACCTCGAACCCATAAAACTGTCCATAGATGATGGCGCATACGTCTGGTATGCCCTGCCGGGAATAATAGCTTGCTGCTGCCTTCCATACGAAGGCTGACGGGACCAGATTCCGGATATGTTTAATGATCTTATCCTGGTAATAACTTTCTTTTGGTAGATGGTCCCGGAGATATTTTTCTGCCCGGGCCGTCGTATCACAGAGCAGGTCCTGTCTGGATTTTAAGTAATCAATAATTTCTTCTTTTGTGCTGAACTTTTCAAAGTCTATCATGCTGCCTCCTTATACTGCCGCCACAAATTTTTTAAATATCTCAACCACATGGTCGTTGCCCTTGTATGTATAATGCCGCCCGGTAACTCCCTGGGGAGTATGCCCAAGGTACTCGCCTGCAAGTTCATCACTTCCTCCGCGCTTAACAATATTCGTGGCCGTCGTCTTCCGGAAAATATGCGGGTATACATTTTTCTTAACACCTGACCTTGCGGCGATAGCTTTCACGGCGGCATAGATCCCCGTTTCTTCCAACCGTTCCTTGTCCCTCACATGAGTGAAGAGATATGCACTGCTGTATTCCGTTTCACCTTTCTCGTGGATATACTCCCGGACCCACAGCTCTGCCAGCTCGTCCAAGCAAACTGTCCTGTATGTCTGATTTTTGTGTCCGAAAATGGATATCACACCTATGTCATTACCCCAGGCAATATCACTTATGCGAACATTCGGCACCTCACCCTTCCGCATGGCCGTACACCGGAGGAATTCCAGAAGCGCCCGGTCTCTGGTAGTTTTGCAGGCAGAACGAAGCTTGTCCATTTCCTGAGCGGTCAAATGCTCTATGGGTTTGACAACCGTTTTCCGCTGCTCCACGCTATCGCAAGGATTGGCTAAGATGAAGTGCTCCTTTCTCATCCAGGCAAAGAAGGCACTGATAAAGCGGAGCTCATTATTAACTGTGGTCGGAGAATTTTTCCTGCCGAAAATATTTATCCGTGTCGCATACATGTTGATGTAATCGTCAACATCCATGCTGTTGATCAATGTAAGCTGCTTACCGGTGTATGCAATGAGATTTTGGATTGATCTCTTATACTGCTCCGCGGATCGCGCAGAAATCTTAGGTGCCTTCCGGACATCAAACAGGTCTAATATATACAGGTTGCTATCCTGCACCGTGGCCGGAAGCGTTTCCACCTCCACCACTTCCACGCGGCTCAATTTTTTGACAAGCACATGCTCTAAAATGGTCATGTCATTTGCATTCAATACATTCTTCATTTCCACCAGTATTTCATTTTTCAATGCTTCCTTTGCTGACATCATAATATTTTCCTCCTTCTCCTTGTGCATCTGGTGGAAATATGATAGAATATATCCACCGGTAAAGAGGATAGAGAACAGCTTCCCCAAGCGTCTATCCTCTTTTATCTTTTACAGTTACTTATTAATTAAAGGTTAGTTTAGTTCACTATTCATACGTCTAAGTTCTTTAAAAAAATCCTCACAAGCCTGCTTATAGCCTTCATTGTATGCTTGACTTTCCCTTATTTCTCTGCTCATTTTTAGGTCAGCGGCATTTTCTAACCTGTTCGTTATTTCCTCATATTTTTCTTTTAATTCTGACATATTTCCCTCCGAAAAATTAATTTCCCTTAAGATACACTCCCTCGAATATACCAGTGTTTCCGGCGTCCTGCGAAACCTCATATACATTATCAATCCCTATTCCGTCATCAAACGGATTGTCATCTGTGCCATAAAAGTACACCGTTTTCTTTTTATCTTTTACTGTCTTTAAAAAATTTTCTAAAGTTTCTACTGTCATAGTTCTTCCTTTCTAGCCAGCCGGCCTAAACTTTAAGTGTCATACATATATCGTTTATTAGATTTTCTCTTTCATCTGTCACATTCATAGCAAACCCCCCATCCACTTCGGCGTATAAAAGACACATTCTGGTCTCGTTTTTCCCGGAGTATATGGCTCAGAAAGTGTATCTCCCTGTACAACAACCGCCTTGATTCCCAGATACGAAAGCTGCACATAACACATATACACCGCCTTCCAGTCCAAATCCTGCGCCACAACATCAAGCATACGCTGATAATTTACGCCTCTCTCCTTAAGGAGTAATGCCGCCGCTATGACCATCCCGCCAGCTCCGCATGAAGGCTCATTGAGCCTAATTTTCCCGTTATCGTTCTTATCAGGCAATAACAGCCTTGCAGACATCTTGCTTACATGAAATGGCGTAAAAAACTGCCCGGTATTTTTATTTCCCAATCCAGCTTCCATATAGATTTCTCCCAGAACATCCTCCATTTCCGCCTCCAGTGCCATACAAAGCAATCCGGTCATTTCCGCAAACACCCCACTATTCTCACCATAATACTTTATGGTTTCCATGTACTGTTCTTCCCGCGCTTTCCAGACGGCATCGTGCCAAAACAAAAAACAGCTATTCTGTATAGACAAGGCACAACATTTTATCCAGTCACAAAATACTTCGTATGGGCTCCTGCTACCGGACAAATTATTTATCCGTTTGATAATCTCTTTCTTATATTCCATTCTTCCGGTGCCTCCTTGAAACCGTCAATTTAATTCCGCTTTTTTCGGGCACCACTCCGGAGAAGTTTTTAAAGGAACATCATGCGACCACGCTTTCCCATACCCCAGGAATCCCTCCGAACTCCTGATTTTGTGTTCTTTGAAATACTTATTGATATAATCCTGGTTCGGATGTTCACAGTAAAAATTGCTTCTCGTATTGTTCCATGGTCTGAATTCCTTACAAAAATCGCACTCCGAACATTTGATATCACTTTTCTTCATTCTGATTCCTCCTTCTAAACAGATACCGCATCCATAAACACCGGCTGGTCGGCGTATTCTCCCGCTGATTCCCCGGCGTCCCATGCGGCTTTCCGGAATGCTTCCCGGTTGTCCTGTGTATCCTCCATGTAATGGCTGGCTTCCTGGTCCGCCGTGTGCAGCAGGAAAACCAGAGGGAACTTCTCACAAGCCTGGTTAAATGCCTGAATCTGTGAGTATGTGCAGTCACTCATTCCCATATGCCACCGGATGGCATACCGCTCTTCCATAGTCAATACCGTGAACTCTTCAATCATCATTACGCTCTTCTCACCGTGGCCGTAAGGATTTTTATCATTGACGGCATAAACCGGTACCTGCTCCCAGTCAAACCGGCCACCATTATCCCGCTTACTCCCAGTAGGCTTGTACACCTTCTGGTTCCGCCATTCGGTCGTATAAAAATTCGTCTTGCATAAATCATGCAGAAGGGTTACGATGATTGCGGTCTCATCCGAAACCCGGGTCACTGTCTTATGTGCCACTGTATACAGGAGACCGTCAAATTTGATCTCGTCCGGAGGATATACCGGTGCTCCGTGCCCGCGGAGCGCGTCATACACATTCAAACTGTGCTGCAGCAGGCCGCCCTCACAGCTTAAATGAAACCGGGTGCTGGCTGGAGCTGTGTAAAAATCACTTTTCCGAATGTAATTCATAAGGTTTTCGATTCCTGGCCTTTTGACTGCATTCATAAGTTTCTCAAATCTCTTAATGTTTTTTTCCTTATCCATTTTCTTCTCTCCTTTGCGTTAAAAATTATTGTGTATTTTTGTGTATTTCCTCTTGACATTATACACAAAGTTGTGTATAATATAATCAAGAAAGGAGCAAACAATGAGTCCACGAAAGATTACAGTCAAAACACTCGAAGCAAACGGTTATCAGTTCAAGCGCCACGGTGCAAACCACGACTTGTACTACAACCCGGAGACCGGGAAAACAATCCCAGTCAAGCGTCACGACTTCAATGAGAATGACATGAAATACATTTTCAAAGAAGCTGGCATAAAAAACCAAAAAGACCGTGACCGGGGCTGAGGCCCTGGTCCGCACATTACCAAAAGGAGGTTGTAACATGCTTTACACTTATACAGCAGTGATCACTGAGGATAACGGAACTTTTTACGCTAAGGTTCCGGATATTGATGGGTGCATCACCACCGGGAAGACCCTGGCCGAAGCAATCGACCTGATCACTGATGCTCTAAACCTGTGCCTCGTTGGCCTGGAAGACGAAGGCATCCAGCCGGCAGCTCCTACGCCGCAGGGAAGTATCCCACACGGCCCTGCTGACACCCTCACCATTATCCGGGCAGATACCATTAAATACCGGAGTTTGACAGATACCAAAGCTGTCAGAAAAAATGTATCCCTGCCATCATGGATGGCCACCCTTGCGGATGAGCGCGGGATCAACTGCTCCAAAGTGCTCCAGGATGCCCTTTTAACTGTTCTTTCGTGATTCTCCTTTCATGCCCGCCGCCAGTCGTATTTCCAGCTGGCGGCGGGTTATGCTTTTCTTGCCATGGCTCTCATCTCCCTTCAAAGTATTTTTGGTAATCCATGTCCGTTAAAACTATGTTGCCGTTATCCGTCATCCTGATAAGGTGGACACACCCGCATACCGGGCACTTGGCTGCTCCGCCGTCATGGAGGCGGCCAAGCCTCCCTTTCTTGCACCGGATGCAGCGGTGCGCGTCCTTACTTTTTGCTGACACTATTTTTTTGATTGCCATATTCCATCATCTCCTTTCTGATCTCCCTCTCTTCCGGCGGGAACATTATGCAGGCCTCCCCTTTATCTGACACCCACAGCCTTGTCGGTTCATCCCAGTGCATATTGATGAGGTCATTCCAGATACCATCCTCTCTCCGGACACAGTGTGCAAGCCAGTATGGCGCATAGGCTTCCAGGATGACCCGCGGATAGATTTTCGCCGCCGCAACACCCAAGGCCTTCTCCGGGTTGTATTCCTGGTACATGGCCCGGGAGATCTCCTGGAAGGTTCCGGCGCTCCGTTCCTCCTTCATAATGCGCTCCATTTTTTGAAAACAGGACAAAAATTGCGCTTTTTCTTCCCTGTCGAACCTCAATCCGCCAAAGAGCAGGCTATGCAAAAACTCCTGTAAAAGCTGCTGGATTTCAGAATTTAGTTTAGCAAAGGATTTTCTATATTTTGTACGGAGCGTTTCAAGGGGGATGCTCTCCCTGTTTTTCCGCAGTCTTTCGGCCTTTTCGGTGAGTTCAATCCATTTATTTGCCATATGATTCCTCCGAAGGTAACACCTTTTTGATTTTCTTAGGTGTTACCTCAAAATCCTTTATTTTATGGCGGCTTGCGGAGCTATTTTCCCCGGTAACACCTTTTTCCAAAATATACATCAAAATAATTAAATATTTTACATACGATGCATGGTTTTCATGTATCGTATGTAAAAAACAGCTATATATAGTGTATATCTGTAAAAAAGGTGTTATTGGTGTTACCATAGCTCTCAAGCCCGCATTGTTACTGGCTTTTTGTGGTAACACCAAAGGTAACACCTTTATCTTTTTAGGTGTTATTGGTGTTACTCTATCGCCGTGCTAACTATATCTAAAACGGGAGTTCCATATCCTCTGGAACGGACATAAATTGATTATTCATAAAACTCTCTTGCTTATATTTCGGTTCCTTTGTCGCCGCATCGTCTTCGTCATCATAATCCAGCTCATCTTCCTTTTCAGCCAGCTTTCCGATATAAAATTCTATAAACCTTGTATTCCGTCCATCAAATTTTTTCAGTATCTGGTAAGTTTTCCCTTTATGATCTGTTCGATCTCGTGATGTTATTAGTCCCTTATCAGCCATATATTTCAGGGTTTTTCGTGGACTGTAACCTTCCCGGGTGAGCGCCTGATTCAGTGCTGACGGAAATATGTAGACTACATTGCCGTATTGCCCAAACGTGCCTAAACAAGTCCCGATTGCTTTTTCGCCAAAGTAGTTCCGGTTCCCCAGTACCCAGTCAACCACAAATTGGACGGCGTTCTCATTCACGTCTCCAGTATCTGTGTTAAGCTGCTCCTGTAAGATAGCCACTGCCATCTGCTTGGCCCGCTCCCAGGAGGAATCATAGATTTCCAGCTTGTCATTTTGTTGAGGTGAGTCTGAAAAGAACCAGGTATCAATCATAGCGTCGGCCAACGCCACCGCAGCTATTCCAGCCACATGACTGCTGCTCTTTCCGTTTGCAACATCGGAAATATACTTCAGCATTTCTTCGTATCTTTCGCAGATCTGTTGTTCCTCAATACCGATGATCCGGTCAATAAACTGCGGGCCGGCCCATCCGAAGTCTGTTGCTGCCTGCTGGTGCATGAGGGACGCCTGCCGCTCATCGTCAAAAGGACCTCCATATATTTCTATGATTCTTGTGCTCACCCCTGTTTTTGTGGTTTCCGTGGATAACGGCTCCTCGCCTGTGCCAATGGCAATCGTGCGCCACTGGTACAGGGTCTGTATACCTCCAGTTTTTCCGCCCCGGAGTCTCCCGGTTCCGGCTCCGATCATGTACACCATGCTGTCCGTGCGGTCCTGGTTTTTCCCGGCGAGCTGGCGCTCATCAATCCCCAACGGCAGGTCGCAGAAAAAGCTTGCCGTCCGCTCCAGACCTACCTGGGTGGCGTTAAAGTTGACCATGAGCCTGTCCGGATCTCCCCAGGCTGACAGCGCCGCCTTAAGAGCCGCTGTTTTTCCGCCTTTTGAACCTCCCCAGTTATATACAATAAAATTCCGCTGCCGGATAATCCGGAGAAGAGGTGCCGCGAAGCTGGCCGCAAAGATGAACCGAAATTTGTCCCTCTCCCGGTGGGGGCGCATGTTTTCCACCCATTTCTCCATTTCCCCGGCCTGGGAGTAAGCAAGGGCCATGCTGCTCTGGCTCGGGTCGATATCCAGGACAATGCCCTGCTCCCGGCCCGGAATGAACCGCTTCCCCGGCTTCCATCCAAAGGTGGCAGCCGATTCCGCCCGTGTTATGATGTCGATATTCTCAGCCTCCAAGGCAGACAGGAACCGCACCACCTGTTTGGCATTCTCGCTGGTGATGGTACATCCCAAGTCAGCCAGGACCGTGATCCCCCTGGCCGTGAAAATGGTAGAGCGCGGATAGATGGCTTTGTGCCATGTTCCATCTCTCTTAAAGGCAATTTCGATTTTCTCCTCGCCGGTTTCCAGGCTCTTAAGTCGCTGGGTCAGTATGATGGGCGTCCGGCATACCATTGTCGGGGTATAGCGCTTTTCATCAATGTGGCTGATACCCTTATCCGAATATATCCATCCTTCCGGCTGCCGGAGGTTCACCGGGGCACCCTTGACCGCTTCAGGGATCTCCTCCGGCTCATCCAGGTCAACCTTTTCCGCGCCCTTGATAAGCTGCATTATCTTGACCGCTGCCTCATCCTTCCCGAGCTTTATGTAGACGTCCGAGGGGTCCTTGCACCCTTTTACCTTACTGCAGCTCCATCGGTATACCTCGCCAATAAAGCCGCCCTCCCGCAGGCCGGAGACGATCTTTCTAAAAAACGTTTCTCCGCCTCCGTCCGGCTCCTGATGGATATATAGCTTCAGATCCTGGAGCAATGCTGCCTGGTGGGGCTTAAACATAGACGCACCGGCCACCCCCAGGGCGGCGATACCCATGAGCCACAAGGATTGCGAATCGCTCTCCCCCTCCACAATGACTGCATAACCCACCTCCCGGATCCGTGGGAGCCTCCATTCCCCATACAGGATGATTTTTCCAGATGAACCATACTTCCAGCGGAAATCCTTCTTGGCATACCGCTTCCGGAAGGTCACCTCCCGCCCCTCCTCATCCAGGTAAGGGATCTTAAGGAAGGATACGCCGGTGTTCCGTTCTTTTACGGTTGCAAGATGGCATTCCTTCGCCAGCCAGTCTTCCGGGAGTCTCTTTTCCAGGGCATATTCCGCCAAGCTGTAGCTCTTTTTCTGCTGCTGCTCCTTATCCTGCTGCTCTGTGCTGATACCATATTGGTCCAGGATGAGCTTATAGGCCTCCTTGGTATCTATCCCATGCAGGTCCGCGTAAAACTGCAGAAAATTACCCCCGCGATCCTCCGCAAAGCAATGCCACTGTCCCGTTGTGAGGTTTGCGGAAAAGCTGTTATTCCGGTCATCATGGAAGGGGCAGAGTCCGGTCAGCTGGTCTCCTGTGATCTTTGCTTTTTTTATGACGCTGCTATATTCCCGCCGGTAATCCACCAGCCGGTCCAGATCGACTTCTGCCGCTGTGTTCATGTTCGCCTAACCTCCTATCGTGCAGTCCTGGGGAGGGATATCCCCTCCCCCTTTATGCATTTTCGTTTAAGCAAACGGCAATTCGTCTTCGGCGTTTTCCGGCACCTCCACAAAACCGTCCTCGGTGGGCTTCTCTGCAGTATTGACTTCCACAAAACTGTCCTCGGTAGGTTTCTCTGCAGTATTGTAATCGTCAGCTGTGATCGCAACCTCCATGTACTTCTCCTTCAATTCTTTCCGGAGGGCGGCGGTTGTCTGAAAATAGGCTTCCGGGAGCATGCCGCACTTATTTACCACCACTTTGCTGTATTCAATGCCACCCTTGTTTTTGGCCTTTTCCAAAGAAAACTTGACCACCATCCGGGTATAAGGAACCTTGTTGCTGCCCATGATCCGCGCAAGCTGCTTATTGACATCCTTGATAGATGTGGGCGGCACGCTTAAAAGGTATAATTCTGACCTGCCGGAAAGCATCATGTACACCCGGCGGATGTTCTTGCAGGGTTTCCCGGTTCCATCCTCCCCATACTGGTTCAGCGAGCAAGTCTCGCAGTCCCGGATCTCCCCAGTGTCAAGGACAATGCCTTTCTTGGCATCATAGGAGCTGCACACCGGGAGTTTGTTGTCCTCGGAGCCAAATTCTCCCTCCCAGTAACTGTTCATCCGGTGGGTGAACAAGATCACCGCTTCAATCTCTTTCATGACCTCCGGATCGTCCGGGTCATCCCCTTCAACCTCGAAGGCCTTCCCGCCGCCGCTGGGTACCTTGATCTGGCGGCAGACGATTCCTTTCTCTTCATCCATGTCCTCCATGGCGTCCATGAGTTCTTCTTTCAGATCATCATCCATGCCTTCGTAGCCGGTTACCAGATGAAAATTTTCCATTGTCATTAATTCCTGTTTTGCCATGTTCTTAGTCCTCCTTAATCTTCTCAGCTTTTACGAGTTTATCGCCTGATACAGAGATCCCGTTCCCGCGGAGCTCGCGCCGGAAAATATCATGAAAATATTCTTCGAGAACGACTTTCTCTATCTCACTCTTTGTGTGGATACCTATCATTTCACTCAATATGTTCGCCGCTGATACAGCCAGTCCACATATGGTATCTCTTAAACTGACTTCCCCAACAGCAAAAGCCATCGTTGCGGCGCAATCATTATGCGTATCCTTTATATAATTGAAAATCCCTCCGAATACTGCTTTTGCTTCCGCTTCCTTGATGATCTTTCCATCCTGTTCCAGTATAATCTTAACCATTGTCTCTTTCCTCCGTTTCTCCGTTTACTATTTCTTTAAACATTGCAATATAGCTTTCTATCAAAACAGTTCTCTGTAATTCCTCAACTTCATAATTTTTTATGAGATTTTTTAACACTAAAGCGGAGGATGACGCTATTTCGAAACATGAATCTACTAAATCCATCTCTCCAACAAGAAAAGCCGTTGAAGGTTCAATAAATCCGCCAAATACCGCTTCCGCTTCCTTTTCATGAATAATCCTCCCATCCTTCTCTATGGTTACTTTAACCATCTTGTTCTTCCTCCGTTTTCTCATTTTCTTCCGCCTCTTCGGCTTCTTCAAATTCCTCCTGCTCCCGGTTCAGACTGTCCAGGTAATCCTCCAGGGGAGTGGTTTCCGAATCGCAATGCCTGTAGATGTCGGTCATCACCCGGTTGGCTTGGGACGCCATCCGTATGGCCTCATAGGCCACCTCAATAGTCGAATTGTACAAGCTGTTACTCGCTTCCACCGCCCGGCTGTCATCCGCCGGAAGTATTCTGAGGAATAATTTCATGTCATCCTGCACTTTTTTCAGGGCTACCTGCAACGCGGAAAAGGATTCCGCCATAATGCCATACCCCTCGTACCGGCTCGCCACTGGGACCGGTTCAGAATTCTGAAGCTGCCGGCAAGCGAAGGATACCGCAAGATTGACATTTTCCTTCAGCTCCCGTTCACTGTCCAGCGTGACATCAAATTCCATCTGTTCGTACATGCTATTTATCTCCTTTCGCTTTTTTGATTGCTTTGTTGGTCTCTTTGCGGCGGGTAATCTCAAAGGTATCGTGACAGTTGATCACTTCCGCCAGTTCCTCCGACAGGGCTCCGTGCTCGTCTACGTAGGCTTTCAGAGTAGACTGCAGGGTCTTAGAATTGACCGTCTCAACGATGATATCCCCCATTCCTTGCTCCCGGAGCACATCCAGAAAATTCAGACCTTCAGCTGCTAGGACCTCCTCGGATTTTTTGTTGTACAAGGTCTTTTCTGAAAGGCTGAAACTGTAACCGTCACAACTTATCCGCGGGCAGTCGTCGTCAATCATCTGCTGTGCGATCTCCTGCTTCTTGTCCTCAATCGCCTTATTGTTTTCTTTTGTGGCATCCGCCAGCTCGTCTTTGCGGGCCAAGAGCTCGTTGTACTCCCGTACCATATCAAGTAACATCATGGTTTTTCTCCTTCCTCTTGTTTGTTATATTCCTCCATAGTCGGGCGTGGCCCGTCCAGGTCGTCCCATGCGTAAGGTTTCCCGAATTCCCTCTCATAGTCCTCCTTGTAGCAGTCCCTGCAGCGCTGCTGGCCGCCTCTCCACCGCATTGCTTTCCAGTATTCCGGGCGATTACAGCATGGACATAGCACAATTTTTTTCAGCATTTTCCATCACCACCTTCCATTACTTCGACTGCCATACCTGTGGCAGAAGGTAGAACGGCATGTCTGAAAAAGGGACCGGAGATACCGCCTTATCATCAATATAGATATCGGCGCCCACCTTTCTACTCTCGCCGTATCGCTCAACCAGTTCCGGCAAATTTTCATTAACCGCGTCAAATTCCAGCCCCTGCCGACTGCACCACTGCACCGCACGTTCCAGATCATGCCCATGCCTACAGGTCCACAGGATAAGCTTGCAGCCATGTTCCCTCGTACTTAGCAGTTTTTCAATCAGCTCCGTGTTTGGAGCCCCGATTTCCGGAAACTGTGCGGGGCCGCACAGCACGCCGTCAAAATCCACGGCTATCACCTTATTTATTACTGCTGCTATCCTCGTCATCAGAAAAAATCCCTCCAGTTATCCACAACCGTCTTTGCAATATCCTCTTTTTTTGCCAGGGCTTTGCTTATGATCTCATCCACAGTCTTTTCCACTACCAGATCGATATAGGTGCATATGTTCCGCTGACCGATTCGGTGGATTCTGGACAAACTCTGGCTGTAGGTTGCGTAGTTAAAATTTTTACTGTAATACACGCAGGTATCGGCAGCCGTCAGCGTGATCCCCGTGCCGGCAGTGTCAATCTGGCCGATAAACAGCACTGTGTCCTTGTCCTCCTGGAACTGCTTTACGATGGGCCCACGTTCTTCCTTTTTGATTTCCCCGTAGATGGCCACGGCTTTCTTTCCTGCAGGCAGTTCCTTTTTTGCCAGGTCGATGATGGCCTTCACCTCCGGGAGGAACCGTGCGAAGATAACCAACTTTTTCCCGGCCCCGACCACGTAATCCTGAATGATGTCCGCCAGGGCATCCAGTTTGGACCTGCTCACCAGTTCCGGCCTGGTAGCATCATCCTTGACCAGAAATCCACCAGTTAGCTGCTGGAGACGGAGAAGCTTCGTTAGCACGGTGGTCGCCGTAATCTGTCCGCCGCCGTCCAGCTCTGCATAGCTGTCCCGCCGGAGCCGGTCATACAGCGCCCGCTCCTTGCTGTCCATGGCAATGTGCCGTGTCTCAAAGGTCTGCTCCGGTAGGTCAATCGCCTCCTCCTTGGTGATCCGGAAAGCAATGGAGTGCTCCTTTCGGATCAGCCCGTCTAGGTCCTTATACCCGACCACCTGTTTTTTATTAAAGCCGCCCATGATGGCATAGCGGTTCCGGAACTGGTAGAAGTTGTCCCCGAAGATGGAGGGATCCAGAAATCGGTATTGACTGAAAATGTCAATCGCGTTATTCTGTACCGGCGTCCCGGAGAGGATCAGCTTATACCTCGCCTGATCCCCGAGCTTATGGACTGCCTTGCTCTGCGCCGCGTCATGAGTCTTGATCCGCTGGCTTTCGTCGCAGATGATCATATCGGCGTCAAACTCCTGGAGCTTCTCAAACAGACCGTCCCGCCATGTGGACTCATAATTGATCACTGCCACCTTCAGAGCCTGGAATGGAAATTTTAGGAGGTCATCTATCTGGCGGATCCGCATGTCCTTATCCCCCAGGAGGGTCCGGCAGGTGTAGCGGAAATCAGCGAATTCCTGGAGTTCTTTTGGCCATACAGCTACTACTGAAGTCGGAGCGATAATAAGAACCCTTTCTATGGCTCCCATGTTATAGGCTGCGCCTGTCGTTGCTATTGCTGTTAATGTTTTTCCGGTTTTCAACCGCACCCCATTTCTATGGGGCGTCATTCAAAGAGAAAACCGAAGCCCTTACCGGCTTTTTTCCCTGTGTTGTTTTCTCTTATTGACATTTGGCACCACCTCCTTTATGCAAATAATTGTCGTGTTTCGCATGCCATTGTGAATGTAAGGCTTGGTTTGCAAATACCATCAAGTTTTCCGGATTATTATTGCGCTTATTCCCGTCAATGTGATGGACCACCTCACCGGGCTGAAGCCTGCGACCAAGTTTTGCTTCGGCAACAACTCTATGTTCATGCCTGTTTCCAATTTTTTTGTAGGTATCTTTCTTATACCTTCCACCGTTTTTCTTTAACGCTGCTCCCACTCTTATTTGGTGAAGTTCCTCCGGGGTTTTCTTATAGCATTCTCGCCGCTGTTCCGAATCTGGTTGATTCATAGGATTTTTTGTTCTATTGTATTCTGTTAGGTGTGGAGCTTTATGCCCAGCACTATGCCCCGCTTTACCTACTCCAGCCGCATGCCCTTTCACGTTTATTTCCTCGGTCACATATTTACTTAACCAAACCAGACGGCACTCATTCGAGCAGAAATTCCTTTCCCGGATGTTCGATGGAGCCACCCTTATTTCCTTTCCGCATGTCGCACATGCTTTGATTTCGCCCTTGAACTGAAATTTATCGTAACATTCCTTGCTGCAATACTTTTTCCCGTTTTTGACGGCTGACGGTTTTGCGTGAAATTCCTTCCCACAAACTGCGCATTTTATCATCAAGTCCATCATCCCCTTTCTTTCTTAAGCGGCAAGCGCTCTATATAAATGCAGTTATCCTTCCGCCAGGCGTCATAAATATCCTCCTCACCCTTGTTTCTTCTCGTGCTTCTGATGGAGGACAGCTTTTTCTTTGCCTCAATGACTGTCTCATACTCAAAACACATATTCCGCATCTTCCCGATAAGAAATGCTTCAATGGCAATCCTCTCGTCGCTCTTCGCGCATACCCTATGGTTAGGCTTCTCCGGAAGCTGCACATTATATCTGATCTGCATTTCCTTCCCATTCCTCCAATCTGTAAAAATCAAATTATCGCATGTGATGGTATCCGCATAGGTCAGGCCATCCGTTCCCGGAACAACCTCATCAAGGCTCATGGTCGGGATCTCCCGGGCCCGCTTGCGCTGCTCACATCCGACATAGCTGCGCATACAGTTTTTTGCGATTTTTAAAAAGCTGTACCGGTGGATATCCGGGCGTTCAAACCACTTCTTGACCGCCTTCAGGTATCCCATCACGGCAACGTCATAGTAATCATCAAAATCCAACTCATAGGACTTAATAAACCAGAGCACAGCCGCATGGTTCTTTTCCGCAAAATCCCGTTCGTCCTCCGTCAGCGGAGACATTTTTGTATACTGCCTCATAGCCGCCCCGCCTTTAACCGTTAAAACAGTTTAATGAGCAGGAGCCTTAAGGCATCCACAACAATCTGGTGTGTGCGGATCACCGTTACCGGTGCGCCTCCATCCATATATTTCTGGAGGTCCGCTTCGTACATATCAAGGACTTTCCGGACATCCTCGTATCCGTATTCCTCCGTTTCCCCTGAAGGTTTCTCAGGGGACGTTTCTGGTTCCGGCTTTTCCGGCTCTTGGATCACCGTAATCGTCTTCTCAGGTTCCGGCGCTGGCTCCGGTGCCGCCTCTGTCTTCTTGACATCCTCGACTTCCACAAACTCGGCGTCGATAATGTCCTGATGCTCCGGTTCCTTTTGCGGTACCACGTAGGTGGCCGGGCGAATATTCTCCTGAATGCGCAGAAATTCCTTTGCGACCTGTACCCATGTGAGCTCCTTGCAGTTGTTGATCCTCAGCCCCCGGGCGCTGCCCTGGCAGTGGAAACCCTTGTGCATGCATACTCTATCCCTGTACGCTTCTTTCAGATTTTTCGCGGTAATATTGTCGTTGATATCAATCCCCAACTTATCATACGCTTTCCGGAGCAGGGGATCTGATGGGTATTCCCTTTGTTCCTCTATCCGCCTTTCCTTCTGCCGTTCTTCCGCTGCCTTCTGCTTTTTCTCGTCCGCCATCTGCTGTTTTGCGACGTCGCAACAGCAGACACAGCACCTCCTTATATCTGCGGGGCAGTTCAGGCAGCATGGATCCGGCTCGTTATCCCCTTCAGTGACCGGAGCAAGCTCCGGATGCAAAATCTGGCATTGGTCGCGGTAGAGACTGTACCCCATCCGCCGCTTAACAACATCATTGTTGACGACAGTACACGGGAAGCGATTGCTCATTGGCGCAGTGCGGCAGGTTCTAGGCTCCTGACGTATCTCGCATTCCCTGGAACAGAGGAAACAGGAATATTTCCCCCCGCCGCACCCAGGCGTATCTAACAAAGAACCTTCCGGTCTTACGGTTTTCGGAAATCCAAGAGCTGACAGTGGTTCCGGATCCGGCTCGGTTATCCTGGCAGCCTTCATTTCCCGGATTTCCTTTACCGTTGTCTCCCGGGTGACCTTTTCCAGATCCTCATCCGGGAGGCTTAACATTTCCTGAAGCTTGCTGACACCCATGCCGACAAACTTTTGCTGCATAACCTCCCCGGCCCCGTCCAGGGAGAACCGGGAGTTGATCGCCATAAAACGGCTGGCGCTGCTGATACTCAATCCATACTCGCTTTTGGCAAAATCCCATATATTTTTATATCCATCCTCTTTATAGAGCTCCCCTTCGTGGATCTTCCGAAGGTAGAAGCCTATCGTGAAAAAATCATCTGCCGCCGAATTCAGGCGTTCAAATATCCTGTTTTTGTACTCCTTGTAATCCATCCGTTTCCTCCTCTGGGTCTATCAGCCCGAACGTCAGCAGGGCCATGTTTGCCGCCCTGATCTGATGTTGGTAGAGGCTTTTTTTGACCGGGTATGCATACAGGGGCTTCGGGTCGGCCCGTACCCGCTCCCGGTCAACAGCCTTCTGCACAGCGTTCATGTTCCGTCGTACCGCCTCGATGGGCGCCGGCAGCCGCACCAGCGTGGCCAGCTTGTTGAGCAGTTCCGCGCTCACCGGGGCCTCGTACATCTGCTTGGCCCGGGAGAACTTCATCCGATTCCACGACTTGATGATGGCGGCCTGGGTGACGTCGGCCTCAATTATCTTAATGGTGTTATCAATAAGTGCCATCTTCATAGATCGCCCTCCGTGTAAAAGGTGTGGTTGCCATGAACGAATAGCTTCTTAAGGTTCCGGCTGTGCCAGGTGGATCTGCTGCTGGTGCGCTCAAAGTACAGCGCTCCCTGGCTTTCGTCCCACCCACTCTCTATAAGATTCAATGCCGCCCGGCAGTCCTCGTCCGGTTCCGCCGCAGCATAGCGGCCATTGATGTAGCTTGTGAAAGCATCTTCCTGACTGATTACTGTATATGCGCTGTCCGGGAAGCCGTCTGCTTTCATCCTGTTCAAAATCACGAGCATGACCAGGGCCTTGCCCTCTGTGTCCTCGCCCTCCGCCTCTGCCATGGCCATCTTCATGAGGATGTCGGCATCCTCACTGCTTATGCTGCCGCCGGCCTCCGGCTCCGGAGCTTCCTGTTCCGCCGCCTGGCTTATGTACTCCGCCCAGGTTTCTTCCTGCTGTACCTGGTAGCGTTCCCGGGCGGCCTGCACCATTGACAGCAGGCGCTCCGCTTCCTCCTTCTCAGCGGCTTCATATGCGGCCTTTTCCGTCAGGTAATCCTCTAAATGGAAGATTCCCTGTGGCATGGCTTCCAGCTCCGTTTCCGGGGGCTCCTGGGTCATGAAAATGGCATAAATGAAGGCCAGCCCAAGCGCTATCAACAGTGCCGCTGGTAACAACACCTCCTGCGCCGTGTTCTTGGCTGCCTCCAATCGTCTATGCCGTCTTTCTCTTCGCAATCTCTGCTTCACTTTCAGCCCGCTCCTGCCGCTTCTTAAGCTGCCGCAGGCAGGCTTCCGTGAACCTCTTTTCATATCCATCCGTATAAGTCACCTCCACTTTGATTTCCTGATCCTTCATTTCTGCACCTTCTTTCTTATGGGGTTCCCGGGAGCCCCTTAGACCTCCCGGGGTGTCTGCCTGGTCAGCTTTGCCCCGGCCTCCAGGCCGGAAATAAACACGTTTGCCATGGTCACAAGGAGGATCTCCTTGTCCTTCGGCGCTCCTTTCAGAGCCGCCGCCATGCGCTCGGCTTCCTTTGCCTGCTCCATTCCGCAGGCTCTGTCCTCGGTGATCAGCATGTTGATGCCTCCTTTCGTTCTTATCATCTTCTGACTGGTTCAAAGTACCGGCAGGTCTTCCCTTCCGCTACCGTTTTCCTCGTTCTCCGCCCCGCTCCACAATGACCGTCATAGACCATGTGGTAGTCATATCCCATTCGGATGTAATGCTGTATAAAATGCCTGCATTCCCGGCAGTGGTACGGCTTCTGTGAGGGTTCTTCTCGAAGCATTTCCTCTAATTGCTGGACCCGCTTCTTTAGCCAGATGTTTTCCTGTTCCATTTCGTTTACTTTTTGATAGAGCATTTTGGTTTACCTCCTTGTAGTGAACAATCTGTTCACTATTGTTTTTCTCTATTATAGTGTACAATATGTTCACTGTCAATATAAAGTTTAGGAGGTTTTTATGTTTGGACAAAGACTAAATCAAACTCGAAAAGAAAAGGGCTTTACTGCTCAACAAATGGCTTCTGAATTACAAATTGCCCTTCGCTCCTACCGGATGTACGAGAGCAGTGACCGTTTTCCTTCCCTGACTATGCTGGTAAGCATAGCCGACATTTTAGATGTTCCTACTGATTATTTACTTTGTCGTGATGACTTTCTGAAATCTCACGGAGTTTCCTCTGATGGATACCCAATAGTTCCTCCATCATGTCCCACAAAGTAAAATCTCCCGTTCTCTGCCCTGCTTCAATCTGTTTATAATATCTTTCGCTGATTCCCAGCTTGTCCGCCATCTGCTGCTGTGTCATCCCGGCAGCCTGGCGGGCCTCCTTCAGATTCCTTCTCATGGGGCTCCTGCCTCCTTCCTATAGTTTCACTTCATGCCCTTCTCTTTTTGCCAATTTTTTACCAATCCAGACTTCAAAGCCTGTCATGATAACCACTGCCGGCTCATAAAATGGAAGCGGCTTTCCACTCCAAAAGATCTGCTCATATACGGAAACACTTAAAGCGAGATCGGCTCTTGAACAGAAGCGGTTTTCTTCCTTCGTGTCCCCATTGGAATAATGGGCTATGATCCTATATCGTGGCTGTCTTGGTTTTTCCTGTTTCTTCTCCATTCCGTTTTCTCCTTTCGTTCCATACTATGGACAACTAATCACCCTCCGGGCTGGTGTTGATCGGCATTTTGTTTGACAGCTCACACGTCAAATTAAATTCAGCTATCATAGCCCGCAATCAATGTCAATGGCAAGGGCTTCGCCGGGATAAATCCCCCATTGACACTGATTTTGTCTATGA
>CALWDR010000172.1 GCA_944376745.1 uncultured Lachnospiraceae bacterium | reverse complement strand
CTGCTTCCGCCTGCCGGTTCCGCGCAAGCTCCGGCAGAAATTCCCGGTACAGCTCCTGGAAATATTCCCCCCGCTGCCCGGCCTGGAACTGCTCCATGGAAAACGCCTCCATGGCGTCCCGGTATTCCTCGTACAGCTGCGGATTCCCGGCGCGGTTCTTGATGATCCCGGTGTACAGAAGCGCCTGCTTCCTGGGGCTTACGGAATTTTGATATTTAAAATAGAGAAGCACTGAACGGGGAATTTCCTCCGGATGACTTAAATCCGCGCTTTCCAGCCAGGCCTCGTAAAGTCCCGCAATCTTAAGGTCCTCCCGGACGCCCTCGTCAAACCAGGCGAACTGCTCCGCCCCCGTCAGATTCCATTTGATACAGAAGCCGCAGAGGGTCCCCAGAAGCTCCCTGTCCGGCGCTGCCCGGTAACAGCCCTTGAGGATCTGATACCACAGCGGATGAAAGACGCGCACCCTGCTCATATTTTTGTTGACCCGCTCTGCCACCTTTGGCGTCAGCAGGTTCTTCCGCACCGCCCAGCACAAAATCTGCCGTTCAAACCCATCGGCCCGGGTCAGCAGATACACGTCGTGGGAAATGAGATAATAGGCTTCCATATATAAGACGGGACTGTTCATGCCTTCCTCCAGCTTTTCACGGATGGCGGCAAGCTTACGGCTCTGGCTCTGCAAAAGCTCGGGGTCCAAAAAAAGCATCACAAAAAACAGCCGCGCATCCTCCTGGTTCTTCTGGTAAATTTCCCGAATCCTGCCAAAGGTCCTTGCCACATAGGAGGCATCCGACTCCATCAGCGTGCAGAGATAGAGATAGTAGGCATAGAGCGGCGAATCCTCCGGCACCGCCTCCCGGCGAAAGCCCTGAAGGACCCACTTGGACTCCTGCCACTGCTTATTGACGAGCAGGGCCTGGGCATGATACAGAACGTACCATAGATTTCCCGGTTCCAGCTCCTTTAAGCGTTCCAGACAGGCGCAGCTTTCCTTCGACCACACGCCCGTCACGATTTTTTTCATGCGAAAATCCAGATACAGGCCCATAAGCCGGAGGAGCAGCCTCTTTTGCTCCAGACGCCGCTCCATATCCACCGGTGCCCGCCCCCGCACACAGAATACCATGGTCTGCCGGTCCTCCCCGCTCTCCAGGGTAAGCCTGGCGAAATTATTTCCGCCGTGGAGAAGGTCCTTTTTGATCAGCACCTCCACCGCCAGGGTATTTCCCACAAATTCCTCCGCGGTCACCTTCCGCTTCTCCGGCGCCAGCCAGTCCTGATCGGAGCTTGCGGTAAGCTCCAGATAGCCCCAGCCCTCCTTTTTCACGGTGACGGTCTCCTTCACGTCACAGAAAAGCTGCGAGAGCTTCCGCTCCTCTTCCTCCAGATGAAACATGACCCTCTGCTTTTTTCCCGTGCGCAGGAAAAAGTCCTCCATTCCCTGCATGGACGCGGCCACGCCTCCCACCTCCCGGTAGATCCACCGCTCCTCTTCTGTTGCCCGCAGAAGCACATTTTCAAAAAAAGGCGCGGTAAATATGCGGTAGGCCTCCTCCCAGGAGCTTTGGGCCAGCTTCACAAAATCGGCCAGGCTGTGGATGGTTCCCACAGAGGTGACCGCGTAAAACCTTGTGACAGACACCACAAAGGGAAGGCTGTACTCTCCGCCGTCGTAGATCACGGTAAAAACACCCTTCTCCTTCGCCCCTTCCGGGAGCCCCTCACAGTCAAATTCATAGCCCACCGTCACCTGCGTCCCGTCAAATCTTGGCGCGTGCAC
This sequence comes from uncultured Lachnospiraceae bacterium, assembly GCA_944376745.1. GTDB lineage: Bacteria > Bacillota > Clostridia > Lachnospirales > Lachnospiraceae > 14-2. The sequence goes on along the minus strand of CALWDR010000172.1, from coordinate 18,396 downwards.
CCGCATCCGTGGATGGGAGGACAAAACTATCCCCCGCAGCGGTATCCCGTTGCCGCTTGCCAACAAAAACGCGCCCCGGTTCTCCTCTCCCAGCAGGGCCTGAATCCGCAGTTCCTCCCCCGGCCCCCGCAAGTCTGGTTTTTCGTACTGAAATCTGGCATAAGCCAGGTCCTGTATCTTTCTTCGCAAATCGTCACCTGACTTCCTTTTCTCTTTTATTTATCCGCTCCAACAGCAAATGATAGTACCGCTCCCCAATATGCCGACCGGACATCCTTAATAACGAAATACTTTTCTTTATTTCATCCGCGGACAACCTTCCATCTTCATAAGCTGCCAACAACAGCCCTATTGTACCCATGATTGGAATATCCAACTGCTCCGCAACTTGCCGTCCTTTCATTTCATCCATAAGCAGCAAGTCTGCACAAAATTCATCAGATAAAATGATTGCTTCACTCTCTCCTCTGTCCAATCCTGTTGTCCGTTGCAGAATATGAACTGATTTTTCATTTTCTACCTTCACAACATTAAGAAAAGGACATATCTTTATCTGATTAGCCTCTTCCTCAAATCTAGGATTAGACACTAATTCTTCAAAAACGGCCATAGGAATCCACACCTCATGAAAATAGTGACTCAGCAGATTTAGTTGGTCTATTTTCAACAATGAAATCAAAGGTGTTGTATCGGACACTACAATCATCGCACCCTACCTCTAATTTCATGAAAAGTCATCAGATCGTTATCCAACTCGTCCATGGTCATATCGAAATATGGAAATCCCATTTGACCATATAAATCAATTAAATCTAATTTAGAAATTCCCAGTATTTCAGCTGCTCTCCCATGAGAAATCGTCTTATTCACTATGTACGGATACAATAGTACCGCATTTCTTTTTAAATTCACCTCTGCATTATTTCCTCCTATATAGGGCTGCATTTCTTTTGGAATTTCAAGTTCGATAGTTGTATATTCCATAACACGCCTCCTGCCTCTCCGCCTTCTCCGCTCACTATCTATAGTATACCTCATTGCGCCGCTTATGACAATAGGCGGAGCCCATAAGCGCCGCAGGACTCCTGCTCTTCTTATGATTCCGACGTTCCCAAATGTAAGCCGGATTTTCCTCTATCTCTCCTTCCCTTCTTCCAATCCCTTCCACCAGAAAATGCTCCCAAGCACCTCCACAAGAATGACCGCCGAGATCAGCGCCCCAGTTGCGGAAAATCGCTCCTGATCCCCCATGAGCACAAACAAAAACGGCATGAGAGAGCCAAGCAGAGCAAAAATCGACACCACGAGCAGCGCCATTCGCAATCCGTAGTTGGGCTTCCATACGTACAGCACGGACAGCAGCAACAGCACGCAGGACAAAAGGGCCGCCAGGAAAGGCCCAAACATCCCATACCCCACCGGAAGGAAAGTAAAATACGAAACCGTTTCCCGCACCCGCTCCGTGGGAGAGGGCGCCCACATCATCACCACCCCCGTAGGCAAAAGCTCCAGCGAGATCATAAGCAGCGGCAGAATAAGCATCACGATTTTCTTCTTCATAGCCTTTCCCCCTTATATTTTCCGATTTTTATACCCTTATTTTACTATACGAATATACATTTTTCAATATTACCTTCCATTTTTAGTCTTGTTTTGCGTCTATTCTGTAGTATAATACAAGACAATAGGGTTCGCGCAGCGGTTCCTATTGTACCAGACAATAGGGTTCGTGCAGCGGTTCCTATTGTACCAGACAATAGGGTTCGTGCAGCGGTTCCTATTGTACTAGACAATAGGGTTCGTGCAGCGGTTCCTATTGTACCAGACACAACCACACACTGGAGGCATTCTCATGTTACAGCATAAAGACCATTTCCACGGCAGCGACCTGGAAAAAATAGAACAGATTTACGGTATCAAGAAGGAAGACATCACCTGCTTTTCCGCCAATGTGAATCCCCTGGGCATATCCCCCCTCTTAAGGGAAACCCTGGCGAACCACATCGACGCCATCACCACCTATCCGGACCGGGAGTACACCTCCCTAAGGCGCTGTATCGCCGCCTACGCGGGCTGCGAGGCCGACAACGTGCTGGTGGGCAACGGCTCCACGGAGCTGATCTCCATCCTCATTCAGTTGGAGCACCCCAAAAAAGCACTGATCCTGGGGCCCACCTACTCGGAGTACGAGCGGGAGATCGCGCTGGGGGGCGGCACCTGTCTCTATTATCCCCTGAAGGAGGAGCAGGATTTCGCCCTGGACCTTCAGCACTTTACGGCCCAGCTCAACGAGACCATCGATCTTCTGGTGCTCTGCAATCCCAACAACCCCACCTCCACAGCCATTTCACGCTCCCAGATGCGGCGGATTCTGGACGTTTGCAAGGAAAACGATATTTTTGTGATGGTAGACGAGACCTATGTGGAATTCACGCCCCCGGAGGCGGAGATCTCCGCCGTTCCCCTGACCGGGTACTACAATAACCTGATGATCCTGCGGGGAACCTCCAAATTTTTTGCCGCACCGGGGCTGCGGCTGGGGTACGCCGTCACCGGCAATCTGGATCTGCTGAAGGCCATCAACACCCGCAAGAATCCCTGGACCATCAACTCGCTGGCGGTGATCGCCGGGGAGATCATGTTCACGGACACGGACTACATGGAGAAGACCCGGGCGCTGATCACCGCGGAGCGCACCAGGATGTTTGAAGCCCTGTCCAGAGATTCCCGCTACAAGGTCTATCCCCCCGCCGCCAACTTTATGCTGGTGAAGATTTTACAGGAGGACCTCACCGCCGGCCAGCTTTTTGACAAGGCCATCCGCCGGGGGATGATGATCCGGGACTGCTCCACCTTCCCCTTCTTAAGCAACAAATTCTTCCGGTTCTGCGTCATGTCGCCGGAAATGAACGACAAGCTGCTTGCCTGCCTGACCGAAGGGTAAAATTTTTTTCTCCAAACCTCTTGACATTTTCCAATTTTTCCTTTATTGTATTATTTAGTTAGTACAGTAATACAAATACTCCGCCAGGCAGACCGGGATGCCGAACGGCGGTCCATCACAGGAAAAGAGGTGATTCTATGCCATGGAATCTGGATTCTGACCGACCGATCTTTCTACAGATCATCGAGAAGATTCAGACCGATATTGTCGCGGGCATCTACCACCCCGGCGACAAGCTGCCGTCGGTCCGGGAACTGGCCCAGGCAGCAGCGGTCAACCCAAATACCATGCAGAAAGCGCTGTCGGAGCTGGAGCGCACCGGCCTTGTCTACTCCCAGCGCACCAGCGGAAGATTTATTACGGAGGATACAAAGATGATTCAGAAGCTGAAATCAGAGCTCGCCAGAGAAGTGATCACGGAATTTCTGGAGCACATGCAGAAGCTTGGATTTGAAAAACAGGAAGCCATCGAGCTTATGGAACAGACCATCAGGGGGGAGACAAAATGACGTTACTAGAATGCAAGCATTTATCCAAACGGTATGGGAAGCATAACGCGCTCTCCGACATCAACCTGTCCATTGACAGCGGCCACATCATCGGCCTTTTAGGTCCCAACGGCAGCGGGAAGACCACGCTGATCAAGCTGATCTGCGGCCTTCTGACGCCCACCGAGGGGGAGATTTATGTAAATGAATCGCCTGTGGGCATCGCCAGCAAAAAGGCGATCTCCTATCTGCCCGACCACTCCTACTTGAATGACTGGATGCGGGTGCGGGACATCATCGACTACTTCGAGGATTTTTACGAGGACTTCGAGTCCATCCGGGCCTACGACATGCTGGCCAAGCTTCACATCAACCCCTCCGACAAGCTGAAGACCATGTCCAAGGGAACCAAGGAGAAGGTCCAGCTCATTCTGGTGATGAGCCGCAGGGCGGATCTGTACATTTTAGACGAGCCCATCGCCGGGGTGGACCCGGCAGCCAGAGACTATATTCTGGAGACGATTTTAACAAATTACGACGAAAATGCTTCCATCCTCATTTCCACTCATCTGATCTCCGACGTGGAAAATATTCTGGATGAGGTCATTTTTCTGCAGAACGGCGTGATCCGCATGCACACGTCCGTGGACGAAATTCGGGAAAAGGAACAGAAATCCGTTGACGCTCTGTTCCGGGAGGTGTTCAGATGTTAGGAAAATTAATCAAACATGACTTCAAGGCTACGGGGAAGGTGATGCTGCCCCTGAATCTGATCCTGATCGTGGTCACGGCTCTGGGGTGTCTTTTGATGGCCTCCCGGCTTCTCCAGCGGGCGGAGCTTCTGCCCCTGACGTTTCTGCTGCTGTTTGCCTATGTGATGATGATCATTGCCCTGGGCACCGTCACCAGCATCTACCTGATCGTGCATTTTTACCGGACGATGTTTACCGCTCAGGGGTACCTGTCCTTCACGCTGCCCGTCTCCCCCTGGTCCCTGCTCCACTCCAAGCTGATCGTGGGCTTTGTATGGACGGTTGTGGAGATTACCTTAAGTATCCTGAGCGCCCTGTTGCTGGTGGGTGCCGCCAGCGGTTTTCGCTTCAGTCTCAGCGATCTTGCGCAGGTATTTTCCTCTACCGTCAGCCTGAACGGTGAAACTACGGTGATCTCCACTTCCCTTGCGGAGATTCTGGGCTACTCCCCCGCCATGCTGCTGACGCTTCTGATTCTGCTGATGCTGGTTTCCTGCTTCTACAGCGTGGCCACCGGCTATGGAAGCGCAGCCCTGGGCCAGCTGTACGCCAAGCACAAGGTGGTGGGTACCGTGCTGGCTCTGGCGGGAACCTATCTGCTGACGCAGATCATCATCGGCGGCATCATGATCTCCATCGCCTTAAAGCTGGTGGTGAAAATCTCCTCCGACAGCAGCGCGGTGCTTCTGGCCGAGGATATGGCCGGGATCATGCGCTCCATCTACCAGCCTCTGTTCCCCGCCATGATCCTCGCCTACCTGGTGCTGGGGATCGCCGGCTATTTGGCCGCCGGGATTATCATGAAGCGGAAGGTGAATCTGGATTAGCAATAGACAAGCTAAACTTCAAGAAACCCACGCGACTATCGCGTGGGTTTCCTGATACAAAAAACCAGCGGAGGAATCCCCCGCTAGCACTTCACAACTTTCACATGGCAGTCCGCCATCTTCTCCTGCCAGTCCTCGTTCATCTCATAGTCCGTAAATATCATATCCAGCTCCGGGAAATCCGTGATCTTCGTAAAGGAGATCCGGTTAAATTTCCCGTGGTCCACCGCCAGGATCTTAGTGGTTCCGGCCCGCAGCATCTGCTTCTTGATCCCGGCATCCAGCTCGTTGGAGTCGGTGATGCCCTTGTGGTAGTCGATGCCCATGCAGGAGATGATCACCTTGTCCACGTAAAATTCATCCACCATGCGCTCAGCCTGATAGCCCGCCAGGGACAGAGCCCCCGCCCGCAGGGAGCCGCCGGTGGAGAGCACCTTCCAGCCCTTCACGTCCGCCAGCTCCAGAAGGATCTCGATGGAGTTGGTGATCACCGTGATATTCTTCTTGTGGCGGATTTCCTTGGCCACAAAGAGGGTGGTGGTGGAAGCGTCCATCATAATGCGGTCCCCGTCCTCGATGGTCTCGGCGATCTTGGCGGCAATGCGCTTCTTGGTCTCCACGTTGGAGCGCTTCCGCACCAGGAAGGGCAGCTCCTCCTTGTCATTCTCCTTTAAGACCGCGCCGCCGTAGGTGCGCTCGGCAAAGCCGTCGGCCTCGATCTTCTCCAGATCCCGCCGGATGGTCTCCTCCGTCACGTTGTACTTCTTACTCAGATCCGCGACGATGACCTTCCCCTCATTCTTCAGTTGGGCCAGAATCTCATTTCTTCTCTCCGCTGCTAACATACGCTGCTACCTCTCCCTGCCATTCTTTTTGCCATCCCTTTTTCTTCTAAATACCTGGCTTTTGCGCCCCTCAAGGCCTTCGTTCCTGAATACACGGAAAGCCTGCCTGAAAGGCAGGCTGATGCTTCACAACCATTTATAAAATCGTCTCCCACAGCTTGGGATCGGGACTGGGGATCACGGAGCTGTCCAGATACATGCCGCTCTCGCTCACCGCCGCCTGAGCCTTCTTGATGGCCGCGTCCACCGCCGCCACCTCCCCGGTGAGAAACACATAGGATTTGCCGCACATGCCCCTGGCCACGCGGATCTCGATAAGGTCCACCTCCGCCGTCTTGGCCGCCTCATCCGCCGCCACGAAGATGGCCGCCGCCGAGAAGGTCTCAAGGACGCCCAGAGCGTTGCGGTTCCTGATCTCCGCCGTGCCGTAGACCGCCGGAAAAATGCCCTCGTGGGGATTTCCCAGAAGGAAGCTGTCTATCAGCTCCTCCGGGTAGGCCCGCTTGGCCGCGTCGATGGAGGCCCGTACCGCGCTGATGTCGCCGGTAAAAATAATGATATATTTTCCCGGACAGACGGTCTGGGCTTCTATCACGTCCACTGCCGCGGTCTTAAGCACCAGATCCGCCGCCAGGATACCCGTGGACACGGTCTTATATTCTACCATTCCGATTGCTCTGCTCATTATCTCTACCTCGCTTTGATTGTCACTGCTTTGTCATTGACGTCCACCACCACGCCGTCCGTGGAAGCGTGTACCGGAAGGCTTAAGGCCTTCTCCTTTGCCGTTCCGATGACCTGGCCCTCCTTCACCGTGTCCCCCACCTTCACGCAGGGGATGGCCGGGGCTCCGATATGCTGGCTCATCTTGATCTTCACCTGACCGGCGCTCACCGGGCTCTCATCAAGCTGTGCCCGGACATTGTATTTTTCCAGGCCCAGGCGGGCGCGCAGCCGTTTCAGGGGAACCTTGCGGCTCTTATACTCCCGCCGGACGGGCGCCGCCTTCACATCCTTGGGCGGCTTGATGCCGTTGGCCCGCAGTCCGTTTTTGTACTCCGTGATGAGACTTCTGGGCGATAAGCCCTGCATGCAGGAATACATCTCGCACAGGCCGCAGCCCACACAGTACATGGTATTTAAAAATGGCTTTACATCCTGAGTCGTGCCGCTGGTGGCCGCCTGCATGAACGCATGGGGCTCAATGGGATGTCCCAGTAAATATCTGGGGCACAGATCCGTACACATCCGGCACTGACAGCAGGCCGCCATTGCTCTTTTCAAATTGATCGTGTTCTTTGCCTGTTTCCTCAACACCACCGGGTGGTCCTTGGGAAGCACCAAAATGGCGTTGCTGGTTCTTGTGATCACTTCGTGGGGGCTGACAAGAAAGCCCATCATGGGGCCGCCCATGAGATAGGCCGGGTCCTCCACCGTCACAGAACCCGCCTGCTTCACCACCTCCGCCACCGTCATTCCCAGAGGCACCAGCCTGGTACAGGGATGCTCCACCTCTCCGTTTATGGTGACGTATTTTCTGGTTACCGGTGCCTGCTGATTCAGGGCCCGGTAAATGTTGTAGACCGTCTCTACGTTAAAGACGGCCACCCCCACCTCGATGGGGATACTGCCCGGAGGCACCACCTTCCCGGTGGTCTCATAGATCAAAATGACCTCGTCCCCGGCCGGGTACACCTCCGTAAGAAGCTTCATGGAAATCATGGGAAAGGAACCCAACTGGGCCTTTAAGGCCTCCACCGTATCCGTGTACGCCTCCTTCACGCCGATGATCACGCGCTTGGCGCCCACCGTCTGTGCCATCAGCGTCAAGGTGCTTAAAATCTCGTAGGTATAGGCGGCCAATAGCTGCCGGTGCAGCCGAAGCAGGGGCTCGCACTCCGCGCAGTTCAAAACGATGGTCTTGGCCCTCTCGTCCAGCTTCCCGTAGGTAGGAAAGCCCGCGCCTCCCGCGCCGCACACACCTGCATTTTTCACGATCTCAATGAGTTCCTTTAATTCCATGGTTCCTCTACTCCAATTCTGTTCCGTTGTCCACAATTCCCACAATGGCCGCGTCTATGGGCTCGTCCTCCTTGCCGCAGCCGATGCGCGCCGCGCTTCCGGTTGCGATGAGGACGACCTCGCCGATGCCCGCGCCCACATTGTCAATGGCTACAATGTTATTTCCCGAAGCCCTCATTGATTTGAGGGGCTCCACGATGAGAAATTTATTTCCCACCAGATTTTCATTCTTGCGTGTGGAAACAACACTTCCCACTACTTTTCCTATAATCATACTGACAACCCTTCTACTGCCGACGATAGAAAGCGACATTCCCGCTGTCCGCCGCGCCTGACGACAACTGCGCTCCCGCTGCCTGCCTCGCCTGACGACAACTGCACTCCCGCTGCCTGCCTCGCCTGACGGCAACTGCGCTCCCGCTATCTGTCGTACTTGATGACAACTGCGTCTCCGGTCTTAATATTGGAAGCGTTGGCCTCGTCCGTGTCAATGTGCATCTCCAGCGTAAAGCTGTCGTCCACACGGACCAGCACCTCGTCAAAGACGGTTCCCCGGGCATTGTCCGCCTCCACGGAAACCACGTCCTTGTCTCTGACTCCGGCTGCCCTGGCGTCGGCGGGGGACATATGGATATGCCTGCGCGCCACGATACAGCCTTCCTTCAGATAAATGGCTCCCTTGGGTCCCACCACCGCGATGGGGGCCGAGCCCGCGATATCCCCGGAATCCCGGAGGGGAGCGGCGACTCCCAGCTTCATGGCGTCGGTGCGGGAGATCTCCACCTGGGAAAATTTCCGTACCGGCCCTAAGATACGCACATTTTCAATGGCCCGAAGCTTGGTGCCTACAATGGTGACCTGCTCGTTGGACGCGAACTGGCCGCCCATCAGCTCCTTTTTCTTCGTGAGCTGGTATCCGGCTCCGAAAAGGGTCTCCACATCGGCCTGGGTCAGATGCACATGCCTGGCCGATACGCCCACCGGCACCAGAAAGCCCTCTCTAGGCGCTTCCTCACCCCGGAGCACTTCCATTACCAGCTTGGTGATCTGTTCAATATTTTTCTCGTCTACCATGGCTGCTCCTCCCATTCTAGGTTACCAGTCACAGGGCGAACCGCAGCGTCTTCTGCGCCCGCCTGTGAGCAGCAACCATTCCGCTCATCTTCATCCGCCGGCGCCCAAGGCAAAGCTATAAAGGCGCCGGCGGGAAAAGTCAAACCTTATTTCAGAGTGGGCAGGATCTTCTCCACATCGCTGTGGGGTCTGGGGATCACATGGGTAGCTACCAGTTCTCCCAGTCTGGAGGCGTTGGCTGCGCCCGCCTCTACCGCGGACTTCACGGCTCCTACGTCGCCGCGCACCATAACGGTTACCAGACCGGAACCGATCTTCTCTGTTCCGATCAGAACCACGTTAGCCGCCTTCACCATTGCATCCGCCGCCTCGATCGCCGCGGTCAGTCCTCTTGTTTCCACCATTCCTAATGCTTCCTGTGACATTTTAGGTACCTCCTTATTTTTGGCTGGCGCTGTCTTTGGCGCCGTCTGTTGTTTGGCCCTGGCCGTCCTCGCGGGAGCCGCCTTAGCCGTCTTCTCCTCCGGGGCCGCTGCCTCCGGAGCTTTTGGGTTACTGTTCTCTGGCATCTTTTTCACCGCCTGTTTTCTTTCCCGCCGCTGTCAGGCTTCTGGAAATGCGGACCGCTCTCGCTGACATTTACATTTTTTAATGCGGGCCGTCTCGCTGGCATTTACACTTCCGAAAATGTGGGGTCGTCCTCGTTGACATTCACATTTCTCTGCTTCTCTGCCCCGTTCTCCGCCTTCCTCATGCGGCTTGCGCTTAACTCTACCATCTTGATGGTTTCCTCGTGGGGTCTTGCAATCACCGCGTGGATACAGGGCTGTTTTAAGCTCTGGGCTGCCGCAGTCTCCACCGCCTGGGTCACGGCGGACACATCACCCTCCACGATGATGGTAACCAGGCGTCCGCCCAGCTTCCGCTCCCAGGTGACAAACTGAACATCCGCAGTCTTTACCATGGTATCCAGTGCGTTGACTGCCGCAACCACACCGCTGATTTCAATGAATCCTAACGATCTCATGAGCTCGCTCCTTCTTATCCGGCGCGTATTTTACCGTTCTTAGCTTTGGAAACGCCAAATGCTTGCGTTCTTTATTTCAGAACCGGCAAAATCTTCTCCACGTCACTGTGGGGTCTGGGGATCACATGGGTAGCTACCAGCTCGCCCAGTCTGGAGGCGTTGGCTGCGCCTGCTTCCACAGCAGCCTTCACCGCTCCCACATCACCGCGTACCATAACGGTTACCAGACCGGAACCGATCTTCTCCGTTCCGATCAGGGCCACCTCCGCAGCCTTCACCATGGAATCCGCAGCCTCAATGGCCGCTGTCAGTCCTCTGGTCTCCACCATTCCTAATGCTTCCTGTGACATACTATGTATCCTCCTTTTTATTGTGGGGTTAATTCTTATCCAACCCGTTTAATTTAAACATCATTTCAGTATCTTTCGCCGGCCCGGCAATGATGTGCTTGCTCACCACGCCGGTCAGCTTCTTCGCCGCTTCCTCGGCCGCCTCCACGGCTGCCGTCACATCCTCCACGCTTCCGCGGAACTTCACGCAGATAATCAACGGTACCGGCAGGGCATCCGCATTGGCTGGCTTATTGCGGTCAAAGGGCTCCAGGGTGACGTTGGCCGCTTTGCATCCCGCGTCCCCGGCCACGAAGGCGCACACAAGACCAAATACTTCGATGATTCCTACTGCCTGCTGTGCCATCTTTTATCCTCCGGTTTACTCGTTGATGATCGCGATCTTCAACCCTTCCATGGCGAGATTGGTGCGATGGGCCTCGTTGATCTTCTCCAGCGGGAAGGTATGGGTGATCAGTTTATCCAGGGGCAGCCCGATGGCCTTGGCGCTCTTTAAGAACTCGAAGGTGGTGGCGTAATCCCGCAAGGTGTACACCCAGGAGCCCACGGTTGTGATCTCCTTGGAGCAGATGTCGAAGTGGGGATTGATGGTGGCGTCCCCGCCGTTAATGAAGAATCCCAGCTCGCACAATCCGCCGCCGTTTCTTATGAACTTGTAAATATTGGAGTGAGCCACCGGGGAACCGGTACACTGGAAGGCAAAATCCGCCAGATGTCCGCCCAGAGCCGTCTTTACCGCCTCCGTGAGCGCCTCAATGCCCTTGTACTCCTTAAAGTTCACGGAAGCCGCCGCGCCCAGCTCCTTCGCGAAATCCAGACGCTTCTGCTCCCCGTCCACAGCCACGATGTTCATAATGCCCATGGTCTTTAAGATGGCGATGCAGATCAGGCCGATGGGGCCGCAGCCCTGCACCACCACCCGGCTGTTGAACCGCAGAATGCCCGTGCTCTTGGCCCGCTCTACCGCGTGGATCAGCACCGCGCAGGGCTCGATGAGGATTCTGGACTTCAGATCCAGGTCGCTTACGTTAAATACGGTGGAGCCGCCCCGGATGACCAGGTAATCCGCGAACCAGCCGTTCAGATGAACGTCGTCGTCGGGCAGAAGCCCGTACACATCCGCGCCGCCCACGTTCTGCTTGTTTAAGTCGAACATGGTAATGTCGGGATCGTCCTTGAAGATCATGCAGGTGACAACCTTGTCTCCCAGCTTTAAGGGCTTGCCCGCGCTGTCCTTCTTCACGTTCTTGCCCATCTTGACGATCTCCCCGGTTCCCTCATGGCCCAGCACCACGGGGATCAGGCCGAAGGGGTCCCGCTTAAATTCATGGGCGTCGGTGCCGCAGATCCCGCAGCCTTCCACCTTCACCAGAATATCGTCGTCGCCGATCTCCGGAATGGGAAACTCCTTGATGTCATAATGTTCCAGGGCAGTCAGCATGGCCGCCCGGCTGGTCTTGGGGATCGCTCCCCCGGCCTTGGCGGTGCTCCCGCTTAAGGCGCTTGGATCTCTCATGCCATCCAACACCTGTTTTACGATGGCCTCTATCTCTCTCTCATTCATTGCCGTAGTTCCCTCCTATCTGATACATAAGCTGTCCGACATGACACAGCGGCGCCGCTTGGTAAAGGTGGAAGCGGAGGTCAGTCCCTCGCCGGTACGGCTGGCGATGGTGAAGGTACAGTACCCTTCTCCGCCGAAGCCCAGAGCCGCGTAGGACGGTCCGTTCTTCACAAAGATCGCGGTATCGATGGCCTTGCCGAACCGGGTCAGGTTGTCGATATTCTTGGAGTGCATGTGAGCCGAATGGCGGTTGCCATGCTCCAGCCATACGGCCTTCTCGATGGCGTCGTCGATGTCCTTCGCCCGGACGATTCCCAGAATGGGCATCATCAGCTCCTCCGCGATCAGGGGATGCTCCTTCTCCCCCTCGAAAATGATGCAGCGGATGTCGTCGCTGACCTTGACACCGATCATGCCAAGGAGCGTCTTGGCGTCCCGGCCCACGCATTTCCGGTTCAACTTCCCTTTGGTGAACACGGTGCCGATCAGCTTCTCCTGTTCCTCCTTGGAAGCCATGTAGCAGCCGCATTCCTCCAGCATCCAGTGGATCAGCTCGTCGGCCACGGAGTCCACCACCACCACTTCCTTCTCGGCGATACAGGGAAGGTTGTTGTCAAAGGTGCATCCGTTTACGATATCCATAGCCGCTTTCCTGATGTCCGCGGTCTCGTCCACCAGGGCCGGGGGATTGCCCGCGCCCGCTCCGATCCCCCGCTTGCCGGAGGAGAGAACGGTGGTCACCACGCCGGGACCTCCCGTTGCCACGATCAGGTGGATATCCGGGTGCTTCATCATGATGGCGCTGGTCTCAATACTGGGATGCTCTAAGGACACCGCGATATTTACGGGTCCCCCCACCTCCATGGAAGCCCGGTTCACCAGGTCCACCGCGAAATTGGATACCTTCACGGCGGAGGGATGGGGGCAGAACACCACGGTATTGCCGCCCGCGATCATGCCGATGCTGTTGCATAGGATGGTCTCGCTGGGGTTAGTGCTGGGCGTGATCGCCCCGATCACCCCAAAGGGTCCCATCTCGATCAAGGTTAAGCCCCGGTCTCCCGACCAGGCCGTTGTTGTGATATCTTCCGTTCCCGGCGTCTTTTCCGCCACCAGGCGGTGCTTTAAGATCTTATGACCCACATTTCCCATGCCGGTCTCTTCCACACCCATTTTTGCAAAAAGCTCTGCATTTTCCAGAATCTTCTCACGGATCTTGCTGATGATCTTCTCCCGAAAATCCATGGGCATCTGCTGCATGACCTTCTGCGCGTCTTTTGCCGCCGCGATTGCCGTGTTCATGTCGTTGAAGATGCCAAGCTGACTGGCGGGAGCCATATCCTGCTCCTTTAGCTTCTTCACGACCTCCGACACGATCAGCCGCAGTTCGGACTCATTTACTGCCATAGGTCTGTTGCCTCCTTTATGATTTTTTCACCAAATTCTGCCAGGGCCGTGTCCTGGGCCTCACTTCCGCCGCTGACCCCCAGACCGCCGATGACCTTCCCACGATAAGTGATGGGCACGCCGCCGCCGAAAATGACGATCTGTCCGCCGTTGGTATTCTGAATGCCGTAAAGCTCTCCGCCGGGCTGGCTCAATCCCTTCAGCTGCTTTGTGGACATCTTCAAGGCCGCCGAGGTGTAGGCCTTGCCCATCGCCACATCGAAGCTCGCGATGTAGGAATCGTCCATACAGTGGACGGCCACGGGCCTTGCGGCCTTATTGACCACTGCGATCACTGCCTTAAGCCCCATGCGGTTCGCCTCGGCCTCCAGGCGGTCAATGAGCTTCTTGGCCATCCGCAAGGTCACCTCCGGCTCTCGGCCGGTCTGCCTCTGTGCGGCTTCCAGTCTGTTTATCTCCTGCCCTGGTGCGGCTTCCGGCTCTCGGCCCTCCGTCATCTCCCGCACGATGCGGGAAACGATCTCGGTTATGTAGTTATCTTCCAATGCTTCTCCCCCTTTCTGTCGGGAGTTCTCGATACAGGCGCCATTTCCAGGTATCGCTCCTGTCCGAAGCGCCGCGCTCCTCTAAAAATCGAAGCGTCTGTTTTATTTGGAAAATCCTAACTGCTCCATAACCTTCTTGGTGATCTCCGTCACCAGCTCGGCATTCTCCTCCTTCTTCTCGCCGCCGCAGCTTCCGCCGCAGTTGTGGCAGCTGGGCTTGCCGTCCTTGGTGTTCTGGCAGAGGTTGGCCGGATGTCTGCCCGCCATGCCGAATTTTCTGCGGATCTCGTAGAGGTCCTGCACCTGCTGGGGCGTAAATTCCTTGGGCCCGCCAAGCATCTTGGACTGATAGAGGAGCTGCGCGTAGAACTCTACGGATTCCATCTTCAGATACGCGGAAAGCAGGGAATCAGAGTAAGTCAATGCTCCGTGGTTCTCCAAAAGCACCGCGTCAAAATACTGCACATACTCGGAAACGGCGTCGGGGATCTCCTCGGTGGAGGGCCTGCCGTATTTGGCGATGGGCACACAGCCAAGGGCGATGACGGCCTCCGGCATGATGGGCTGGGTCAGAGGGATGCCCGCGATGGCGAAGGTGGTGGCGTACATGGGATGGGCGTGCACCACGGCGTTCACATCCGGGCGCTCCTTGTAGACTCTCATGTGCATCTTGATCTCGGAGGAGGGCTTGAAGCCCGCGTTGGCCTGGATCACCTTCCCTTCCTTATCCACCTTGCAGATGTAATCCGGGGTCATAAAGCCCTTGGATACTCCGGTGGGGGTGCACAGGAATTCGTTGTCGTTGAGCTTTACGGAAATATTTCCGTCGTTGGCTGCAACCATGTTGCGGTTGTAGATCCGCTTTCCGATGTCACAGATTTGTTTTTTGATTTCATATTCTGATACCATGATCTTCCTCCTGTTTTTTGTTGGTTTCTGGTAACATGTTGGGATTTATTTTGATTTACCCCTATTATAGTATATTCTTTTCTATTCGTCAACAATTTTCTGTTGTTTTTCTTTGTTTTTCTCCATTTATATGTGGGTTTGCATTTGTTTTGGCCTTTAAAAGCAAAGAGAAGCAAAGATTTTGGGGGTATCCACTCCTACAACCGCAGGCCCTTGATGTCCTTGATCCTGGAAAGGATGATGCTGCAGCTGCACTCCAGCACCCCCGGAAGCTCATCGATCACATCGCCAAGCAAAGCCTCCAGCTCCTCGTTGGAGGAGACCACCGCATGTACATGCAGCTTGCTTTTTCCGGTGACCCGGTAAATCTGCGTGATCCTGGCGTCCTCCGCCAGCAGGCCGGCAACCTCTCCAAGGGCCTCCGGCGCGGTCTCAATCTCAAAGTAACAGGAGACCGCCCCGCTGATCTTCTGGGGATTGATGATCGTGGTGTACTCCTCTATGATGCCCTTTTTCTCCAGGGCCTGCACCCGCATTTTCACGGCCACACGGGAGATCCCGATCTGCTGGCCGATCTCGGAATAGGACATTCTCGCGTTCTGTATCAACAGCCGGACGATTTTCTGGTCCAGCTCGTCAAGTCCATCCAGAAACATACGTTGTTCTCCTCTCTTCTTGACATTACAAATTTTTCTCATTATAATACATTACGAATGTTAATGCAAATATTTCATAACGAAAGCAAGGGGAAGAAAATGGAAAACGAACTGACCAAAGGACCCGTCATAAAGACCATGCTGCGCTTTGCGGTCCCCATGATCCTGGGAAACCTGCTGCAGCAGTGCTACAATATCGCCGACACGCTGATCGTGGGAAAATTTCTGGGCGCGGACGCCCTGGCCGCCGTGGGCTCGGCCTTTTCCCTGATGACCTTTCTGACCTCCATCCTTCTGGGCCTGGCCATGGGAAGCGGCACCGTCTTCTCCATCCGCTTCGGGCAGAAGGACACCCTGGGACTGAAGGAAGGCATCCTGGCGTCCTTTGCGCTTCTTGGCGCCGTCACCATTCTTTTAAATATTTTGATTTTTGCGGGGATCGACTGGATCATATGGGCTCTGCGCACGCCCGCCGACCTGACGGCGCTGATGCGGGAGTATCTCATCGTGATATTCGCCGGAATGATCGGCATCTTTCTCTACAACTTTTTTGCCTCCCTGCTGCGCTCTCTGGGCAATTCGGTGACGCCCCTGATCTTTCTGGCGGTTTCCGCCTGCCTGAATATCGCCCTGGACCTCTTATTTGTGGCGGTCCTTCACCGGGGCGTGGCCGGAGCCGCGGAGGCCACGGTCCTCTCCCAGTACGTTTCCGGCATCGGAATCGCCATTTACACAAAAATAAAATTCCCCGCGCTGCTGAAGCTGGAGCCCGCGGTCCGGCTGCGCCTTGGCCGCATCCGGGAGATCACCAGCTTTTCCGCCCTGACCTGCCTGCAGCAGTCCATCATGAATCTGGGGATTCTGGCCGTCCAGGGCCTGGTCAACAGCTTTGGCACCACCATCATGGCCGCCTTTGCCGCCGCCGTGAAGATCGACGCCTTTGCCTACCTCCCCGTCCAGGATTTCGGCAACGCCTTCTCCATCTTCGTGGCCCAGAACTTCGGCGCCAAACAGACGGACCGCATCAAAAAGGGCATCCGGGCGGCTTTTTTGACCTCCCTTTGCTTTGGCCTTTTGATTTCCCTGTGCGTCGTTGCGCTGGCCCGGCCTCTGATGACCCTCTTCATTGACGCTGAGGAAACGGCTGTCATCGCGGAGGGCGTCCGCTACCTCCGCATCGAGGGCGCCTTCTATTTCCTGATCGGCGCGCTGTTCCTGTTCTACGGACTGTACCGCGCCCTGGGAAAACCCGGCATGTCCGTGGTCCTCACGGTCGTATCCCTGGGCCTTCGGGTGCTTCTGGCCTATACCCTCTCCGCCATTCCCGCCCTGGGCGTTGTAGGCATCTGGTGGTCCGTACCCATCGGCTGGCTTCTGGCGGACGCGCTGGGCGCGGGGTATTATCTGGCCAGGCAGCGCAGGCGGATGGAGTGAGGCGCTATCCGGTTGCACGGCAAAACAGATGAAATGAGTTTTTTCTGACAAAGCGACGTAGACGGATGGGGCGAGACGCTATCCGCCTGCGCCGTAGAGCTACGTCGAGGCTTTTTGCCCTGTGCAATTCGGAAAGCAGGCAAGCGATTTGGTGTGGTTATTTGCAAAACGGTGTACTGGCCTACTTTTCCGCTTTCAGGGCAGCCGTGGCTCCCCAGCGATCAAGGATTTCCACGGCGGTAAACCCGGCGGCCCGCAGCGCCTCCGCCTCATGCTCCACCGTCAGGGGCGTGTCATAATGATAGAACACATCCTCCGCAAGCCCCTGCATTTCCCGCAGCCGGAGCAATTCCTGCCTGCGGGATTTCTCTTCTTCCTCAGACAGGGCAAAATAATCCGTCAGAATAAAGTATCCGCCCTCCTTCAGAGCCTCCCGCAATCTGGCGTAAAGGGGAATTTTCTCCTCCCTGGTAAAATGGTGCAGGGATTCCACGGATACCGCTCCATCGAAAACCGCGGTCCCAAAGGGGACGTCAAAATAAGAGCCCAGGATCAGATCGAGCTCTTTCTCCGGGAATTTCTTCTGAAGCTCCCCCAGCATCCCCGGCGCCAGATCGATCCCTGTGATTTTCGCGGAAGGGTTCCGCCGGAAATAGAAATCCAGCTCCAGCCCCGTGCCGCAGCCCAAGTCCAGGATATGCGCCCCCGGCTCCGCCGGCAGGCAGTCCGCCGTGAAGGAATAAAATTCCGGCGCGGATTCGATACAGGTCATCTGGTGTTCCTCATAATCACGAAGGCGGCTGTCAAAAAATGCGCCCATTGGTTCAAGCATGAAAATCTTCCTTTCCTAACCGATCAATACCTTCTTCCCTTCAAAAGCAAACCCGTATTTCCGTATCCGTTCCTCCGGGATTCCCTTTGCCTTCAGATAAGCGGCGTACTGCTTCTGCTCTATCTGTTTCAGCGCCTCCTCCACGGTATCCTGCAGCGTCTTTTCATCCTCCGCGTCGCGCACCTTAAATTCCAAAATAATAGCATTATCACTGTTCCTCTGCGGTTCCAGCAGCACGTCATACCTGCCAAAGCCGCTCTCACGATTGGAGGTGATCACATAACGCCCGCTCAACTCCACCATCAGCCCCAGCACAAAGCCATGATAAAAACGTTCCGGTTCCTCCTCCCTGGACGGCCTCTTTCCCGTATCAAAATAACTGAAGGTAGCCAGGGCCACCCGATTCATATAGACGTTCATGGCTTTTCTGTCCCCAAGCAGTAATGCCTTGATAAAGTCATTGTATGGAACGGCATCTCCTGCAAACCAGTCCTCTATCATGTCCTCAAACATGAGACGAACCTCCTTATTGGTCAATGTCAGTTCGTACTCTGGCCTCCCCTTATCCGGGTCCTGTTCATAGTTCTCCACCTTCAGATAACCGCTGGCCAAAAGAAGACTCCAAATGGCGCCTCGTTTCTGCCCTAACTGGCTGAACACGATCTGCTCGTCAATCTGGGTTCGCAAAGCTTTTCCATTCAGGAGATCTTCCATGGCTGT
>CALWDR010000171.1 GCA_944376745.1 uncultured Lachnospiraceae bacterium | reverse complement strand
TGCCGTAAGGCCCCGCCGCCACGTCCACGAAATTCCACTCGTCGTCCATGAACGTTTGGGGGGATAAGATGTCCGCCCCCGCCATATTGTGGAGCTTCACGGCGTTGGAGGTCTTGGTCTCCGCCTCTGCCCAGGCGTAAGTCACCTCCGCGCTCTGGGTGACGCTGTACACCAGGCCCCGCCCGGACAGATCGATGTTCTGGATGGCTCTGGGCTTTCTGGTCTGCAGCTGGGCCTTCTGCTCCCTGGTATAGATCAGCTCCTGGATCCGCTCCAGCCGCGTCAGGCTCCGCTTGTTGGCCGCGAAATACCCCACGAACTCTCCTTCCGCGCTGAACTGCATCAGTCCGTCATAGGAGCCCTCGCCCACTACGATGAGGCTGCCGTCCTCAAGGACCACCACATTTACCGGTTTGAAAATGCTGGAGGCGCTCATAAGCGGAGAATCCTCCGGCCTTGTGATGGTCTGCAGGATCGTTCCCTGGTGGTCGCATACAAACACCGCCTCCGCCGCGGAATCCGCCACATAGATGCGCTCCTCGGTGACGAACAGGCCGCTGGGACCCGCGAAGGCCTCGTTTACGATCTCTCTGGTGCTGCCGTCCCCGGTATGGAATACCACGATCCGTTTATTTCCCGTATCCGCAATATAGATCTCGTCACCCAGCACAAACAGGTCATTGGGCTGCAAAAGCCCCTGCCTCTGCATATACACCGTGCTTGCCAGATAGGCCTCCTGGGTCCTGACATAGTCCCCGTCCACGGAGATGGTGTAGGTGTAGGTCGTTCCGTCGGAGGCAGCCGCCCGGCTCCCGCTTCCCAGGAAAAATATACAGGCCAGCAGCATGCACAACGCTATTTTTCTTCGTTTCCCTCTCATAGTTCCTCCATCACTTGATTCCCGAATTCGCCATGGTATTCATGACTCTGGACTGCAGCACAATGAACAGCACGATATTGGGAACCAGCATGATCAGCGCCCCCGCAGCGGCAATACCCTGGGTCATCACGCTTCCGCCTGTGGTCAGCGTCCCAATATAGTAAGCGAAGGTTTTCAAGGTCTCGTCATCCAGATACATGGTGGACGCCGTGGTATTGATCCAGGCCCCCTGGAAAGCCAAAAGCATCACTGTGGACAGGGCCGGACGCACCAGCGGGAAGATGATCTTGCGCACGATCTGATAATCCGAGGCCCCGTCAATATGAGCCGCCTCAATCAACGCGTCGGGCAGCTGGTCGATAAACTGCTTCACCAGAAATACCCCCGTGGGCACCACCAGCGACGGGATGATTCCCACCAGAAAATTATTTTTCAGGCCCGTGTAGGTGATCACGAAATAGGTGGGGATGGCCACCGCCGTCTGTACGAACATCAACGCCATGTTGTTGATCTGCAGCAGGGTATTTTTACCCCGGAAGGTCTTCTTGGAGAGCACGAACCCCACGCACACGGCGATCCAGGCGTCCAGTATCATGATCACCACCGTATTCACCAGGGTGTTGAACAGATACCGGCCCGCCGGGATGGAGGTGTCCGCGGAAACCTCAAAGAGCCTGCGGAAGTTGTCCAGGGTGGGGTTCTTCACATAGAACCGGGGCGGATAGGCGAACAGCTCGTCCATGGGCTTGAAAGCGGATACCGCGATGTACACCATGGGCAGCAGCATGACCAGGCAGATAGGCACCAGATAGGCGTAAATCTTCATCTGGCTTTTGTGAAACCGGGATGGGTCCGTGTTGCTCATCCCCAGCCTGTGGCGTTTTTTTCTTCTCAACATATGAAGCCTCCTATTCATCCTCGCTGGAAAAAATCCTGGAAACCACTCTGGACAGCACAAAGATCAGGATCAAAAGTACCGTGGAAACCGCCGCCGCGTACCCCATCTCGTACCGGATAAAGCCATAGTCGTCGATATGGTTGGCGATGAGCTGTCCCGCGTAATCCGGCGTGGGGTTGGCCCCGGAGAGGGTCACCCCCGTCCCGGCGTCCTTGAAAATATTGACGATGGCCATCACAGCGCCGAACAGCATCTGGGGCTTGATGGCGGGGATCGTCACGTAGATGATCTCCTGGAACCGGTTCTTGACCCCGTCGATCCTGGCCGCCTCGTACATCTCCTTGTCCACGTTCAGGATACCGGACAGGATGGCCAGAAACCCGATCCCCATGGAACTCCATAAGCCCACCACGATCATGATCGGCATAAGATGATCGCCGGACTGCAGCCACTGGATGGGACTGTCGATCAGGTCCAGCTTCAGCAGCAGGGAATTTAAAAGCCCCCGCTTGTCCCCGTTGAACACGGCGCTCCAGATGGTGGACAACAGCACGCCGCCGGTCACCGAGGGGGAGTAGAGGATCACCGTCATGATGGTGCGGGGGATCCTGGAGATCTGGGACAGGGACCAGGCCAGGAAGAAGGACAGCACATAGCCCCCGGCTCCCACGAAAATGGCGTAGATCACGGTGTTGGGCAGCACATTCTGCATGAACACCGCATCGTTGGTCAGCAGGTTCACATAGTTGCTAAGCCCCAGAAAGGAGGGCCTGCTGATGGCGTTGAAGGAGGTGAAGGACAGCGCGATGGCCGCCCCCACCGGGATGATGATGAACAGCGAGAACAATAACGTATAAGGCGCCATCAATACAAAAGAGGAATGTTTATTTACAAATTTCCGCACGGAAAAACGATTCTTTTTCACCTTTTACGCCTCACTCTCCTGCTTTCTCATAAAGCATTTCTAAAATGTTGATATTATAGTCCTTGATGAGGGTCCCGTCCTCCTCGATGTAGCCGAACTCCTGCAGCTTGCGCCGGATCTCCCGGTCAATGGTCAGGACCGCCGAATCCAGGGATTTCATCAGCTCGCTGTTGTCGATGACCACATCGTTCCACACGCCGCTGATCTCCCGCTCCACAATGTAGGAAGCCGGGTGAGGCGTGACCTCCCTCTGCTCCAGCCACTGCGCCAGCGCCGCCTCCTTGATGTTGGAATCCAAGGGGAGCTTCCGGAAGGCCTCAAGATTGGCCGTGATCCATTGATACTCCAGTCCCAGAGCCTGGCTTCTGCGGAGAGAATACTCATACTGGGTATCCTCGCTGAGCCACCATTTCAGGAATTCCCAGGCCTCCTCCTCTTTGTCCGTGTTGGCGAAGATCATGGAAGCCGTGTTGTTGGCAGGCTGATAGCGCAGAACGCTGCCGTCCTCATGCCGGGTCCCGGGGCACAGGGCCACATCCCACTGGCCCGCCAGCTCGGGAGCCGCCATCTTCAGCTGCAGGTAGGTGTTGAAATCCCCGATGCCGATGGGGATCTCCCCGTACCGGAAGCTTAAATAGAAATTCTCCACCGTTGTCTGCATGCCGTAGATGCGGTAGAAATCCGTCATCTCCGTGATGGCCGCCACTGACTCCTCACTGTTGATGGCCGCCGCGCTGCCGTCGGAGGTGTAGATCTCCCCGCCCATCTGATAGATGTAAGGCGTCGTGGCTCCCAGCCCCTTTAAGGACGCGCTGGCGGAAAGAGGAATGTAAAAGTTCATCTGATTTCTCAGAAGCGTGGGCATCATGTCCTGCACATCCTCCCAGGTATCCGGCACCTGAAGATTCAGGGACGCAAGGATATCCTTCCGGTAGAATAGCAGCTTGAAATTCCGGGAATCCACCGCCCCGTAGACGCCGTCCCCGTAGGAGGTGGCCACCAGGGATTCCAGCTGATACTGGGAGGTATAGAAATCCATGAAATCCTCATATTCCGAAAGATCCTTCAGCGCGCCCCTGCAGGCAAAGGTGAAGGGCATGCCCGCGGTGGCGCACAGCACCACGTCGGGATTGGAGCCCGTAGCGTTGGCCAGCACCAGCTTCTGCTCATTGGGCATGACCTTCAGCTGGATGTTGGTCCCCTGCTCCTTGTTGTAGGTCTCGTCCAGGATCTGCTGGAGGATCTCCACAGCCACCGTGGACTGCCCCACCCACACCTCCAGCTCCTCCTCTTCCTGACCGTTTACGGAATAATTCGCGCTCTTGGCGTCCTCCGAGAAAGACCACACAAACCGCTTTAAGGATTCCCAGGCGGAGGTGAGGATGGAGACATCCTCCCGGGGCAGCTTCTCCTGCCCGTATAGGTAGATTTTGTCCAGGGACAGCCCCTGACCCGTCAGGGCCGACAGCACGTTGCCCAGATACTTGGAGGCCGAATCGTCTCCCCGGAAAATATCCTCCGTCCTGCCGGGGATCTTCTCCGGCTCCTTCAACAGGTCCCGCAGCTTGTCCGCGGCTGTCTCAAGGTCCATGGCGTACACCGGGTCCTTCCCGTCGATCTTTGCAAGCCGCCCGTACAGCGCCTCCGCCCGATTCGCATAGTCCGCAAGCTTCCCGGCAGCGTCCGGCATGTATGCCTCCATATCCCAGGTACGGTTCTCGTCGATGACGCCTCCGGTCATCTTAAGCAGGGCGGTGCCAAGGGCATTCACCTCGTTCATGAGGGCCTGCACCTCATAATAGATCTCCTCGTACTCCCCCACCGTCACGGTCATGGCGATGGTATGGGTCCCTTCCGTCAGATGGACTGTCAGATCGCCGTTCTCCCCCTGCAGGGTCTGGTTGTGATAGCCGCTGGCGCCCGTGTAGGGGATCTTCACGGCCTCCCACTCCTCCGTCGGAACCTTCCCGTCGATCTCCACGGTGCGGAACACCGTCTTGTTCACATCCGCGTTCTGCTTCACATGGAGGGCCAGACGGTAATCCCCCTCCTGCTCCACCTCAAATTCCCAGATGACCTTCTGTCCGGCGGTGCTCCAGGCGGAGCTGTCGATGAGATTGATCCGCTTCTGATAGGTGTCATAGGGAGTCAGGGAGGCGTCCCGGACCGCGGAAGCCCGGATGTAGGAGTCCGACTTCAGCGCGTAGGACTCCGCCTCGATGGGGATCGTCGGCACGTCGTCCGCGCCGCCAGCCTCATCCCCCGCAGCCGCACCGCTGCCAGCCTCATCCCCCGCAGCCGCACCGCCGCCAGCCTCATCCTCCGCAGCCGCCAGCGGGTACAGCAGGAAGCCTGCAAATTCCAGGCCCTGCTCCCCCACCGTGATGGCGAAGGTATAGGTCTCCCCTGCGTTGAGGGTCCAGCGGGCCTCGTTCCTGGAAATATCCGAGTAATCCAGAAAGGCGTTTCGCACCGTCTCTGCCAGACTTTCCTGCTTCCGTATGGACTCGTTGCCGCTCCGGTCCGTGGCTCCCCTGACACTGTCATGCCATAAAATGGGAAGCTGGACCGTCCGGGCTTCCTCCCCGCCGCAGGAGATCTCATACAGGGCGTCCGTGTTAAGGACATCCCCCACCGGGCGGTAATCCGCCACGATGCAATACTCTGCCGACTCCGGAGCGGTGATACGAAGCTCCACGGTATCCGAGTTTTCCGCCGTCACCGGGTAAGCCCCGGCCGCCTGCCCGTTGAGGCTCACATTCTCCGCCTCCACGGGGAAGCAGGCTTCCCCGTCGTAAACGCTCCAGTTCTCCAGAGCACTGGCCGTATAGAAATCCCCGTTTTCCCCGTCCGCAGACTCGCCTGCCGCATCCGCGCGCTCCTGCCCGCAGGCCGGGAGCATGACGGCAAACATGATAACTGCCAATAACAGGCTGATTTTTCTTCGCATGTTCCCTCCAAAGTCCTTTTCCCACTAATGTGTACTGTCAAATTCCTGCTGTACCTGGGTCACCGTGGCCTCAAAGTCCGCCCAGGCCTTCTCCATGGCCGGATTCGCCAGGGACGCGGCTTCCGTTATGGTAGCCTCCACCATGGCCGAGGTCCCGTCTGTGGCTTTGTTGACCTGCTCCACAAAGTAGTTGCCCACCACGTCCGACCAGGAGGGCACGATCTTCTGATAATCGAAGCGGCGGCAGTTGGGGATGTTCTCAAAGAGATACTTGTCCGTCTCCGTCACGCCGGGAAGGCTTAAGAACTTCTCCGCCACCTCGGGGTTGCTGGTGGTTGGATAGTAGAGCTGGTTGATGGTGACATACTTTCCGGCATTTTCCTCATCGTACATGCTCAGTCTCGCCAGATTGCCCTCGGTGCTGTAGGTGATGAACCGGAGCACCTGCCAGGCCGCTTCCGGATTCTCACAGCTGCTGGTCATGAAGCAGTGATCCACATGGTACGGCATAACGCCCGGATTCTCCGCGCTCTGGGGAATGGTCCAGCAGGTCCAGTTCTTGTCGGACCAGCGGTTCTGGGCATCCGCCAGCTCCCAGGTTCCCACGCCGTGGAACAGGGTCAGGCCCTTGTCGAAGGCGGCGTTGTCCTCATTGGAGCCGAATTTCTTCACATAGTCCGTCTCCTCTCCGGTGGAATTCCGGCGCAGGGCCCAGGCCTCCAGGCCGGGAATGGCCCGCAGATCCACCATATACTGCAGCGCCTTGACGAAGCCGTCCACCTCGAACTGCCGGGTGTCCTCGTTATAGCCATACTGGGAAGTGCTTGGATTGAACGCGCTGGTCACCAGGGTCGGGATCTGGAACAGCTTCTCCATCCCCGAATAGGTGGAGTTGGTGGCCGCCTTCAGGTAGGTCGCGAAATCCTCCGTGGTCCAGTCAAGGGACGGCATATCCAGATTCAGGGCGTTCAACACGTCCAGGTTCACAAACATTTCCTCAAAATGGGCCTGGTGGGGAAGAGCGTACAGCTTCCCGCAATAAGTATAGTTGGCGATGAGGCTCTCCGGCACATACTGGAAATCCGGGTCGTCCGCCACAAATTCATCCAGGGGATAGACCCATCCCTGGGACACATAGAGGGGCAGCTGGCCCGCCTCGTCCCAGACAATATCCGGCAGCTCCCCGGCGGCGGCACGGGTGGAGAGATACTCCGCCGCGCTGTCCTCCGTGGTATGGGAGAAATAGTCAAACTGGATGTCCAGATTGGGGTATGCCTGGCGCAGGGCGTCAAACAGCGCCTCATAGTCCGTGGCACGGGCGGTATCCACCGCGATGGTGACGGTTCCCTCCACCGTGTAGTCCGCATTCTCGTCGGTCCCAAGGCCCTCGATCACCAGCTCCTCCCCCGTATGGGTGGAATCCGGCTCCTCCGTCTCCGTCCCCTGGGGGTCCTTCACATCTCCCTCATTGCCCGCATCGCCGCCGCAGCCTGCCAGGAGGCCTGCGGCCAGCGCCATACAAAGGAACAGGGAACAAATCTTCTTTTTCATCATGATAGCATTCTCCTTCTACATGGTCTCAGAGTTCTGATTCTCTGCATTGTGATACTCTGTATTGTGATTCTCCGGAATCTGATTCTCTGCATGATAGTTCTCCGGATTCCGGCTCTTTTGGCCCTGATTCCGGTTCTTCTTCCGCTTTCTGCTTATCACCAGCAGGACGCACACAGCCGCCAGGACCAGAACCGCTCCTGCTCCCACCAGGATCCATACCCACAGGTACTGTCCCTCCGCGGCGGCCACCAGCTGTCCGCTCTCATAAGCCTCCACACCGTACAGGCGGGCCACCATTCCGGTGGAATTCTCCACGTCTCCGACGCGGATATATTTTACCGTCCTGCCCTCCGCCGGATAGCTCAGTATCCCGCCGTACCCGGCAGTCTCCTCGCCGATGGTGGTCCAGGTCTCCCCGTCCTCCGATACGGACACCGTATAGCTCTCCGCGTAATCGTTGGTCCACTTTAACACCACGTTCTGAAGGGTCTTGGCCTCCTCCAGGGAGAAGACGATCCCCTCGTCCCCGGTCCGGGTGCTGAACACGTAGGAGGTGTCGTAATCTTCATCCGTCAGAGTCTTCATATCCGGATCTGACACCTCCGCCCCGGCGATCAGGTTGGGCAGGTCGATGATCCCCAGGCAGATATCCAGGTTCTCCCAGTCTGCCGTGCCCAGGTTGATGATGGTCTCCCCGTTGTCGCAGCTGTAGAAGCCCACCGGGCCGCCCGCCGTGGGCGCCTCATCAAGACGCGCAAGCTCCTGGCCGTCCACGGTCACGCTGAAGGCCGCCAGACCCTTGACCAGGACCGCCGAAGCCTGATTGCCCTCCCCGGCGGTCACCCGGAAGGTATCTTCGCTGAGGGCGGTATTGCTGTAAGAAACGCTGGTCTCCTCGTCGATCCAGTATTCTGTCTCGCGGTCATAATCCGGCCTGGTCACCAGAAGGGCCTCCACGCTCTCGCCCTCCTGCATGCTGTCCGTAAGCTTCAGACTTTCGTTTAAGGTCAGAGGCACCACGCTTCCCGCCCGCACATACACCGGGATCTGGTTGATGGGAGCTTCCACCGTCAGGGAAGCGCTCTCCTCCATCTCCACCATTTTCCCGTCCCAGAGGCTGACCCAGGTTCCCTGGGGGAACGTCACCTCATAGGTGTAGGCGGTTTCGTCCAGTACCGGCGTCACCAGGAAATCGTCGCAGAACAGATAGGTCTCGTAGACGCCATCCAGATTCCGATCCTCCGGATACTCCATGGTCAGCGGCTTTGTCACGGCCTGTCCCGTCTTGTGAGAGACGATGGCCGTGCTGTAGATCTTGTTCAGCAGGTTCTCCCGGAGCCAGTAGCAGGTCTGATAGACGCCCACTCCCGCATTGCCATAATCCCAGGGGAACCGGGAGGAGGTGCCGTGGGAGCGCATCACCGGCTGGAAGGTGGAGAACTGCATACCTCTGGCAAACAGCGTCTCCGAGGGCGTACCGCTGTAGCCTGCCAGGTCGCCGCCCCACATGGTCAGTCCGCTGGCGCTGGCGGAAAGCCCCGCCGCAAGCTGCTGACGCAGCCCTTCCACGCTGCTCTGCTGGTCTCCGGTAAAGAAGGCCGTGTACTGCTGGGTCCCGGCGCTGGCGGCACGGGCGAACAGTACGAACTCCCCGTCCTTCGCCCCCTCCGTCAATGCCTCGTTGTAGCCCTTGGCATACCAGTAGGAGAAGAAATTGTGCATCTCCAGGCCCGTCTTATCCGCCCCCCGGAAGAGGCTCCTGGTCTGGATCAGCTCTCCGAAGTCGATGAGTCCCCCGGCCAGTCCCCAGGACAGCTCCCGGCTCAGATAATTTTCCAGAAGCTCCACGGCATTGTCCGCCGTAAAATCGATGAAGTTACCGCTGTCCTGCACCGGATTCCTTTCATTTTTCACCCGGGGCAGCTCCGAGAGGGACACGCCCGGCATGGCCTCCTGCATGTCCGTAAGGCTCATGTCCGGCGCGTTCCATTTCAGAACCCTGGTCCCGGTCTTGTTGAACACGTTGTAGACATTGGCGTCGTCGGAGGACAGGCCCTCCACATAGATGGAAGCGATGTTGGGGGTTCCAAGCTCTGCGTACCCCTCCATGGCCTCCACGGCCCGCCCGTACACGGACCCCGTCGCCTGCCATACCTGGCTTCCGCCGCCGGCGCTGTACTGATAGGCCCACTTGGGCAGCAGGATGGAGGTTCCGGTCAGCGCGGTGTAATCCATAAGATTTTCCTCCGGCGTCCCGGTCCAGATATAGAAGTCAAAGTCCGTCCCCTGGAATTCCAGGGTGTATTTGTGCTCGTTGGTATAGCCGATGTCCGCCCGTCCCGCGTACATGGAGTTGCCGAAGACCGTATAGCCCCGGCTGCTGTGGAAGATGGGAACGTTCTTGTAGCTCCTCCACAGCTCCGCCTCTGTGGAATTCCCGTGGTAGCCGCAGTCCACGTTCCACATCAGAAGCCGCTTGCCGGTCTGCTCCAGCTCGTTGAAATGCTCCCCGCCGCCGTAGATGGACTCCCCGTCCGCAAGGGGCAGCTCCAGCCGCACCGCGGCAAGCTCCCCCTTGGAATAGGCAAAGCCCACCTGCTCGTCGGTAATGCCAAACAGCGTCTTGCCCTCGCCGTTTAGCACCTCCATGGAGAAGCCGTCCTCTTCCGCCGTGAAATTCACCTGCGTGCCGTCCTTGGCGCTCATCTTCACCGCTCCGTCCGCAGCCTCCGCGTAGGTGATCTTCTGATTGCTCTCCGGCTCAAAGTACCCGGTGGAATCGCTGGAAAGCCGGAAGCCTCCGGTGGAGGGGAAGCTGATATGAAGGGGCACCACCGTCTCGCCCATTTTCACTTCAAAGCAGAACCGCTCCTCCTCCTGTCTGACCTCCCCCAGACCGTCGATCTCCCCGTAGGTGCCGCCCCCGGAGGGGTAGCTGGGGCCCAGCGCGCTGGTACCCCAGGGGTCATAGGTGCTCTCCTCGGCCCGGTACGCAAATGCCGTCAATTGCAATGACAGGGCCAAAAGCAGGCTAAGGCCAAAGGCCGCCGCTCTCATACATTTTCGCATAGTGTCCTCCCTTCTATAAACCTTTAACGAAATCTCAGCTTCCGGTAGATCCACTGGAAGAATGCCACGATCCCGTTGTCCTTCTCTGTAAAATCAAAGGCGTAATCCGCTTCTTCCGGCTGCCAGCCTGCCTGAAGCTCCTGGTCGATATTGGCCGACAGATCCGTGATCTTAATATTCTTATACTGAGAGACCACCGAGTTGGAGCACAGGTAAATGTAACCGCCGTCATAATCCGGAGGAAGGTTCAGCTCAAAGTAATAGGCGAAATCGTCGATGAGCACTGTGGCGTAGCCATCCTCCACCGTCAGGTCCAGATGATGCCATTCCTGCTCGTCATAGGGCGTGATCTTGGTCATGTCATTGCCGTCCTCATCGTAGCTGGACCAGAACACGTTCTCGCTGAATGTGCCGTCCGCCGTGTTATTTCCGTCAAAGTGCAGGTATCCGGCCGGCTCCACCAGGACGGTAATGCCTCCGCCCGCCTGCATAAAGTGTTTCCCAAGCTCCGCTCCGAAGCCCACCGGCGAACGGTGCCAGCCGCTGCTTCCGTTGATATAGTCAAGCTCCAGATGGAAATTCTTGTAGGTCTGATCCGTCAGGTACAGATAAGCCATATCCAGGTAATTTCTGGAATCCGAAAGCTCCGGATCGATGGCCTTGCGGGTGATGACTCCCTCCACGATGGACCAGTTGGTGCCCTCGGGCACATCCGTAAGATCCTGGGTGCGGATATCCGGGGAATACCACTCGTCCCAGCCCTCCATGGAGCTGCCGTCCGCCGGAAGCAGCTTCACCGTAAGGTTGGAGAACTTGGTCCCCGAGGAGTTGGTGGCCAGGAAGATCCGGCCTCCCTGGTTGAATTTGGTCACCGCCAGCTTCTTGACCTCCACGCCGTCCACATAGAAGGTGTAGATGCCGCCGTTGCACACCAGCTTCACATGATGGGTGGCGTTCTCATCCCAGCCCTCCACCTTCGCACCGTTCACGCTGCGATCCGGTTTGCCGTTGGCGTTGATATTTCCATCAAAACCGCTCAGGCCGCTGCCGTCCATATAGAACACGCTGCCGCCGTCCACAGCCCGCCAGCCGTTGGTGCCTCTGGCCCCAAAGCCGATGTAGGTCCGCTTCCAGCCGTCGGTGCCCGCCGTGAAATCCAGCTCCAGGATATAATTCTCGCTGTCCGTATATGCCCCGTTCAGGAACAGGAAGGCCATATTTCCCGTATGGTAATTGCTCAGGTACCACTCCTCCCCGGTGTATTCGCCCAGATGCTCCGGCCGGCGCACGATCACGCCGTCGTCCTCCGTCCAGTACTCCAGGGGATCCACCGCCGTCGTCGTATGATTCAGCACGCTGTCGGTGTAGTAAGCGTCAAACTGAGAGAAATCGTTGGTGCTGGGAGGCAGAAGTTCCACCTTCAGGTTGGAGAATTTCGTCCCCGAGGAGTTGGTGGCCAAAAAGATCCGTCCGCCCCGGTTGAAGTTGTTCACCGCCAGCTGCTTCACCTCCACGCCGTCCACATAGAAGGTGTACATACCTCCGTCACAGACCAGCTTGATGTGATGAGTGGCGTCTTCATCCCAGTTGGCCACCTGCGCCCCGAACATGCTCCGGGTGATGGCTCCGTTGCCGTTGAGATTTCCCTCGAAGCAGCTCAGACCGTTGCCGTCCATGAAGAGGACGCCGCCGCCGTCCGCGGCCCGCCAGCCGTTGGTGCCTCTGGCCCCAAAGCCGATGTAGGTCCGCTTCCAGCCGTCGGTACCCGCCGTGTAATCCAGCTCGATGCTGTAGTTCTCACTCTCCGTATAATCCCCGTTCAGGAACAGGAAAGCCATGTTCCCCAGATGATAATTGCTGGAATCCCACTCTTTCCCATCATGGTCGCCCAGGCTCTCGGGGAGGCGCACGATGTTGCCCTCGTCCTCGGCCCAGTATTCCAGGGCGTCCACCGCCGTCAGGCTCCCATTTAACACGCTGTCCGTATAGTAGGCGTCATACTGGGAGAAATCGTTGGTGCTGGGAGGCAGTATCTCCACCTTCAGGTTGGCAAACTTCGTCCCCGTAGAGTTGGTGGCCAAAAAGATCCGCCCGCCCCGGTTGAAGCTGTTCACCGCCAGCTGCTTCACCTCCACGCCGTCCACATAGAAGGTATACATGCCTCCGTCGCAGACCAGCTCGATGTGATGGGTGGCGTTCTCGTCCCAGTTGGCGATCTTGGCTCCGTTCATGCCCCGGATGATGGTACCGTTGCCGTTGAGATTTCCCTCGAAGCAGCTCAGACCGCTGCCGTCCATGAAGAGGACGCCGCCGCCGTCCGCGGCCCGCCAGCCGTTGGTACCTCTGGCGCCAAAGCCTATGTAGGTCCGCTTCCAGCCGTCCAGGCCCGCCGTGTAATCCAGCTCGATGCTGTAATTCTCACTCTCCGTATACTCCCCGTTTAAGAACAGGAAGGCCATATTTCCCACATGGTAATTGCTGGAATCCCATTCCGCCCCGTCAAAAGAACCCAGGCTCTCCGTGCGCCGGGTGATCACGCCCTGATTCTCAGTCCAGTAGTCCGTGGCCGCCACGGCTGTCAGGCTCCCCTTCAGCACGCTGTCGGTGTAGTAAGCGTCGTACTGGGAGAAATCGTTGGTAGCGGCGATGGAGCGGATCATCGGAAGCGTAATGATCTCCCTGCCGGAGAGCGCTCCGATGTAGATATAGCCGCCCTCATAATTCTGCATGGGAACGCCGCCCTGGGACTTCCCGTCCAACTCCGCGGAAAGCACACCGTCAGCGACCTTGATCTTCGCCGTATGCACTGCCTGGAGCTGTTCGTCTGTCGTAAACAGATTTCCGCTGTCATTGCCAAACCAGCCGTCCACCCCATTGGCCGTGGGCGCGTACTGGATCACACCGGACTTGCAGATGCGGAGCACCGTAGCGCTGGGATCTTCCAGGGTCCCTCTCGTCAGGATACCGCCGCCCTGCTCTTTTGCTCCGACACCCACGTAAACCTCTCCTGTGCTGATAAACTGGAATGTCATCTCAAAGTCCGTATAAGCCTCATTGGTGTAGAGATAGCTCCGCTGCCCATTGTCAATGCGGTAATACCTGCCATCCTCATAGCGCCAATCCTCGGCGGCATCGATCTTGGTACGGCTTCCGGTGAAGAACTCGCTGCCGTCATTCACCCGGTACGCGGTGAAGCTGTCGGTAAGCTCCGCAGGCAAGGGATCCGGTTCGTCCGGTTCATCCAGCGTCATCACCTTCAGGTTGGCAAACTTCGTCCCCGTGGAATTGGTAGCCAGGAAGATCCGGCCACCCGTGTAATACGCCTTGTTTTCCAGCGTCTGGACCAGCTGGCCGTCCACCTCGACCGTGATGCTGCCGTCCTGGAAGGTCAGCTTCAGATGATGGGACGCATCCGCGTTAAAGTCTGCCACGCTGTTTCCCGTCCAGCCCTTGGTCACCTTTCCGTTTTCCTCCAGATTACCCTCAAAGCAGACGGCTCCACCGCTGTCGGTGAAGAACACGGAACCGCCGTTTTCCTCCCGCCAGGACACATCGGCTGTCGCCCCGAACCCAATGTAGGCGCGGCGCCATGCTCCGGAACCCATGGTGTAATCCAGCTCCACGGTGTAGTTCTCATAATCGGTATATTCGCCCTCCACAAACAGATAAGCCATGTTGTTCAGGTGGTTGGCATTTTCGTTCCACTCCGTTCCTCCTTCGCCGCTGATCGTCTGAGCGGCCCGGCTGATCACACCCTCGTTCTCAACCCAGTAATCACCAGGGGATACAGGCTGAAGATCAGCCTGGCCGACCCGGTCGGTATAATAGGCGGTAAAGGCATCAAAATTATTAGTATCGGCGGAGAGAATCTCCGGAAGCGTGATAGCCTCCCCATCGGAGAGCGCACCGATGTAAATATAGCCGCCCTCGTAGTTCTGCATGGCGATGCTGCCCTGGGACTTCCCGTCCAGCTCCACGGAAAGCATACCGTCAGCGACCTTGATCTTCGCCGTATGAACTGCTTTCTTCTGTTCGTCTGTGGTAAACAGATCTCCGCTGTCATTGCCGAACCAGCCATCCACTCCACCGGACGTGGGCGCGTACTGGATCACACCTGCACTATGGATGCGGATCACTGTGGCGCTGGGATCTTCCAGGGTCCCTCTCGTCAGGATACCGCCGCCCTGCTCCTTCGCTCCAACTCCCACGTAGATCTGGCCTGCACTGATATACTGGAACGTCATCTCAAAGTCCGTATAAGCCTCGTTGGTGTAGAGGTAGCTCAGCTGCCCGTTGGCAATGCGGTAATACCTGCCATCCTCATAGCGCCAGTCCTCGGCGGCATCGATCTTGGTACGGCTTCCGGTGAAGAACTCGCTGCCGTCATTCGCCCGGTACGCAGTGAAGCTGTCGGTAAGCTCCTCCGGAAGAGGATCTGGTTCATCCGGCTCATCCAGCGTCATCACCTTCAGGTTGGAAAACTTCGTCCCCGCGGAGTTGCTGGCCAGGAAGATCCGGCCGCCCGCGTAATACGCCTTGTTTTCCAGCTTCTGAACCACCTGGCCGTCCACCTCGACCGTGATGCTGCCGTCCTGGAAGGTCAGCTTCAGATGATGGGACGCATCCGCGTTAAAGTTTGCCACGCTGGTTCCTCCCCAGCCCTTGGTCACCTTTCCGTTTTCCTCCAGATTACCCTCAAAGCAGGTGGCACCACCGCCGTCGGTGAAGAACACGGAACCGCCGTTTTCCTCCCGCCAGGACACAGCTTCCGTCGCCCCGAACCCAATGTAGGCGCGGCGCCATGCACCGGAACCCATAATATAATCCAACTCCACAATGTAGTTCTCATAATCGGTATATTCGCCCTCCACAAACAGGTAGGCCATGTTGTTCAGGTGGTTGGCATTTTCGTTCCACTCCGTTCCTCCTTCGCCGCTGATCGTCTGAGCGACCCGGCTGATCACACCCTCGTTCTCAATCCAGTAACCACCGGGGGACACAGGACGAAGATCAGTCTGGCCGACCCGGTCGGTATAGTAGGCGGTAAAATCAGTAAAGTCGCTGGTATAGGCGGAGCGGATCTCCGGAAGCGTGATGGCCTCTCCCTCGGAGAGCGCCCCAATATAGATATAGCCGCCCTCGTAGTTCTGCATGGCGATGCTGCCCTGGGACTTCCCGTCCAGCTCCACGGAAAGCATACCGTCAGCGACCTTGATCTTCGCCATATGAACTGCTTTCTTCTGTTCGTCTGTCGTAAACAGATTTCCGCTGTTATTGCCGAACCAGCCGTCCACTCCACCGGACGTGGGCGCGTACTGGATCACACCCGCACTATGGATGCGGATCACTGTGGCGCTGGGGGCTTCCAGGGTCTCTCTCGTCAGGATACCGCCGCCCTGCTCCTTCGCTCCAACTCCCACGTAGATCTGGCCTGCGCTGATATACTGGAACGTCATCTCAAAGTCCGTATAAGCCTCGTTGGTGTAGAGGTAGCTCAGCTGCCCGTTGGCAATGCGGTAATACTTGCCGTCCTCATAGCGCCAGTCCTCGGCGGCGTCGATCTTGGTACGGCTTCCGGTGAAGAACTCGCTGCCGTCATTGGCCCGGTATGCGGTGAAGTTATCGGTAAACTCCTCCGAAAAAGGATCCGATTCATCCGGCGTATCGGTATTCTCCGTGATGGTGATGTTGCGGAACATGGTGCCCGCCCGGTTGGAGGCCAGGTACACATAGCCGCCATCGTACCAGTCGCCGTAGGTCATGTCCGTCCAGGAGTCCAGCCATTCATTATTATAATAGCTGTAGACATGGATCTGCCCGTCCTTGACCTCCAGCTTGATCTTCTGCCATTTGTCCGCTTTCCAGTCCCCTTTGCCGTAGGCGTACTGGGTCTTTATATCCGCCTTGTCGGAAACCCCCTTGGAAATGGGGTCCGCCAGGAACCGTGTCCCATTGTGGTCCAAAGCCCCTGCCTTCATCATGCTCATGCCGCCGTACTGGCCGAACAGAACACCTGTATAGTCAGTTTCGCCTGCGCGCCTCCAGCTTTCTCCTGCCTCCGCGCCAAAGCCGAAGTAAGCGCCCCGGTATGTCTCCGTAGTATCCGCCGCCTTGTACTCAAATTCCAGAGTGAAGTCCTTATAGGGCTGCTCAAAATACAGATAAGCCATGTTATTGGACGCATTCCCGCTTGCCGAGACATCCTTCTGTGACCTGACGATATTGCCGTCCTCATCCACCGTCCAGTAATCCGTCACCTCTGCTTCCCGGAAGCCCTCGTCTGTCCCCGCCGGCTTAAACTGGCTATAATACCAGCCCTTAAAACCGGAGAGCGGGTCCGCCGCCTTCTCGCTGTCAGACGCTTTCGCCGAATACGGACGCTCCACACAGCTTAACACCATGGCCAGGCTTAAGAGGACCGCCAGCACTCTGCGCAGGCTTCTTCCGTGTCCTGTTGCTTTTCTCATATGAATCTCCTCCTTCTTCGTTGTATTTTTTTATCCGTTCGCACGGTTGTTACCTCAATCCACCATGGCACCCAGCTCCCGCAGGCGCTGCCGCAGGACTTTGACGTCCACGACCTTGACATTGCCCTTAAGGGCCGCTTCTTCGGCCTTTACATTTTCCACGGCAGTCATGTCTGAAGCCTTCTCATTATCCGCAGAAGCCGAAGCCATGGCCGCCGCCACGCCCGCTGCCTCTCCCAGGCAGGCGCAGGTGGGCATGATCCTCAGGGAAGCCTGAGCCTCATGGGTGGCGGAAATGCAGCGCCCCGTCACCAGAAGATTAACCCTGTTCCTGGGGAGCATGCAGCGATAGGGGATCGTATAGTAGGCTCCCGCCGGGAACAGATAATGGCTGGTTCCCGTGCCCTCCGGGTTATGGATATCGATGTCGTAATTACAGGTGCAGATTGCGTCCTCGAACCTGGTACAGGCCAGCAGATCCTCCTGGGTCAGCAGGTATTCTCCCTCGATCTTGCGGCTCTCCCGAACGCCGATCTCAGACGCCGTGGAGAGAAGCTGCGCATGGGCGAAGGCCGGAACCTCTTCCTTTAAGAAATCAAACAATTCAAACACCTGCTCCCTGGCCTCGATCTCCGCCTCTGTCAGGCTCCATGCATCCGTGGGATTCTTCCCGCAGATCCGGGTGGAATTAAAATGCCACACCCCCTCAATCATCGTGGGGAAGGCCAGTATGTCCTCCCGGCAGTTCTTGATCTTTCCCTCCTGGCGAAACTGCCGGTACAGCTCTGCCGTCCGTTTCCGATCCTTCTGAAAGGCCTCCGTATCCACATTTGCCACCCGGAAGCACAGGGTCATGGGCTGACACAGGCTGTCCCTGCTCCGGCCCAGCTGATAGGGAACCCCGGCCAGACAGGCCAGCTGGCCGTCTCCCGTGGCGTCCACGAAGCAGGCCGCATGAAAGGTCTGCTGTCCGGACACATTGCTGACTGTCACCCCCTGGATCCTGTCCCCCTGAAGCTCCACGGAGGTCAGGCAGGAGCGAAACAGCAGCTTTACCCCCGCTTCCAGGGCCATTCGGTTCAGCACCAGCTTCAGATATTCATCCAGAAATTCCGCGTCCCCCCGCATGGCTCCCAGGGCGCGCATTTTTTCCACGATCTCGCGAAAGATCCCCCGGCTTAAATACAGTTTCCCGCCGGATGCCGTATCCTGCGTCCAGTAAGGCATAAAAGGAAATATCTGACAGTTGCCGGCAGCCCCGCCCAGACAGTTGCTTTTCTCGATGAGCAGGACCCGCGCTCCCTCTCTGGCCGCGCTGATCGCCGCCGAAGCGCCGGAGAACCCGCCGCCAGCCACGATCACGTCATAATTATCCATACGTTTTTCTTCCTTCCTCTTCTTTCCGTTATTTTAACCTGTAATCTTATTATAGCTTCATCAAAATCCAAATACTATGAAGCTTTGCGTACACTTTTCTCGTTTTATGGACTTTTTTTCCGAATGGATGGATTTTATCCCTTTTCACCTGGCACGAAACAGATTCTGTGTTATAGTATACCTGTACATCAGCTGTCACTCGGCAGCTGAAAACATCTGCTTGTCAAATAACGGCGCTGTTTTGCCGTATCGAAAACCGCAGGCTCGCGGAATTTTCAATTTTTGACAAAAATGTATTGAGGAAATTGGCGGGAATGCGATATAATGATAGAGAGGGAGCTTTGGGGTGCTCCCCGTACACGCGCATTCCCCCACAACGGAGAAGGAGGAATGTCTGTATGAGAAAAATCATATCCCCAAAAGAAGACGTATGTCTCAAGAGCCTGATGGAAAATGAAACCGTCCGGAAGCATTTTATCAGCGAGGTCACGGGTATCCCTTTGGAGGACATCCGGTCCGTGCGGCTTATGAATACTTTTTTACGCCGCCGCTACCGGAAGCAGAAGCTGGGCATTGTGGACGTATTGGTGGAATTAAACGACGACACCAAGGTCAACATTGAAATGCAAGTGGTGCACTATGCGGACTGGGACAGGCGGTGCCTGTTTTATCTGGCGAAAATGTACGTGGAAGATTTACGCTCCGGGGAAGCTTACGAAAAGCTCCGGCGCTGTATCAACATCAGTATTCTGGATTTCAACCTGACGGAGGACGAGGACAACCACAAGATTTACCGATTGCGGGATGAGAAAGGACGTCTCTTCTCCGACGTATTTGAGATACACATCATCGAGCTGCAAAAAAAGCTGCAGGAACAGGATTCCCTGAAAGACTGGATACAGTTTTTCAATGCCACAAGCGAGGAGGAATTGGATATGATCCGAACAAGAACAAAGAATCCGGGCGTATTGGAAGCCATCCGGGAGGTAAAGGTCATGAACTTTGGGAGACGTATGCGGGTGCGCTACGAACAGCATTTAAAAGAGAAGCGGGACCAGATGGCGCGGGACGCCTATTTTCGCCAGGAGGGAAAGGAAGAAGGTATCGCCCTCGGCAAGGAAGAAGGTATCGCTCTCGGAGAAGACCGGAAACTGACGGCACTCATACAGCGCAAGCTTGCCAAGGGCCAGAACGTGGAGCAGATCGCAGAAGCTCTGGAGGAAACGCCGGAGCACATTCAAGAGCTGATCGACGCGGCAAAGGAGAGGAAGGGACTCCGTTAGGGCCCTTCCTCCCGCCTGCGCAAAATATCAAAGGTATCAAGTGGCTGCCCCAGATCGATCCACAAGCTTTGTCTGGCGTGGGGAGCCGATTCCATGGGGTTCCCCGCCTCGTCGAAAATTGCCCGTACCGTTACCGGAAGATTCCTGCCGTCGGGCTTCATCACTTCGATGACCTCCCCCACCGAAAATTTATTCCGCTGCTGGATGCGGTACCAGCCATTCCCGTTCTCACCGGACACGACGCCCAGATAGGTGTATTCCTTCAGATAGGTGCTTTCCTCGTAGATCTGACCATTCTCACCAGGCTTTCCAAAGAAAAATCCTGTGCCGAACTGCCGGTGGGTGCATTCCCTGATCTGCTCCCGGTACCAGGGCAGATGGGCCCGGTATTGTTCCGGGGAGGCAAGATAATCGTCGATGGCCTTCCGGTAGGTCCTGGCCACCGTGGCCACATACAGGGCCGTCTTCATCCGCCCCTCGATCTTGAAGCTGTCAATGCCGGCCTCCATCAGTTCCGGGATATGCTCGATCATGCACAGATCCCTGGAATTAAAAAGAAAGGTTCCCCGCTCGTTCTCGTACACCGGCAGATATTCGCCGGGCCGCGTCTCCTCCACCACCGCGTACTTCCAGCGGCAGGGGTGGGTACAGTTTCCCTGATTGGCGTCCCGCCCTGTAAAATAATTGCTCATAAGGCAGCGCCCGGAGTAGGAAATGCACATAGCTCCATGCACAAAGGTCTCAATCTCCAGATCCCTGGGGATGTGTGCCCGGATCTGCCGGATCTCCTCCAGGGAAAGCTCCCGGGCGGACACCACCCGCTTCGCCCCCAGCCTGTGCCAGAACAGATAGGTCCCGTAGTTGGTATTGTTGGCCTGGGTGCTGATGTGTATCTCGATCTCCGGACAGATCTTCCTGGCAAGGTCAAAAACGCCGGGGTCCGAAATGATCAGCGCATCCGGCCTCATTTCCCGAAGTTCCTGAAAATACCTCTCCACGCCGTTCAGATCCGCGTTGTGAGCCAGGATGTTGGCCGTCACATAGACCTTCACGCCATGGGCGTGGGCAAAGGCAATGCCCTCTCTCATATCCTCCGGAGAAAAATTTTTGGCCTTGGCCCGGAGTCCGAAGGCCTCTCCTCCGATGTATACCGCATCGGCTCCAAACACCACCGCGATCTTCAAAACCTCAAGACTGCTGGCCGGAACCAGCAACTCCGGTCTTCTCATAGCCGCTTTCCTCCCTCTTGTTCTGATTTTTCCGGGGAGAACGCCTCCCGCTCCTCCGCGACGCACGCCCCAAAGCGCACCTCCCGCTCCTCCGCGACACGCTCCCCGGCAATACTCCTGCTGCTGACCGTGACCCCGTCCCCGATGGGCAGCACCGCCGTGGTAAGCTCCGGATGATGGGTCAGTTGATAAAGATACTCCCGCATGCGTTTATGGATGGTGCGGTTCCTTCTGGTGACCGCGAA
>CALWDR010000170.1 GCA_944376745.1 uncultured Lachnospiraceae bacterium | reverse complement strand
GCCCCGCTGGTAGCTGCCCTGGAGGCCCACATACCGCAGACGCTCCCCGTAGGCTGCCCGCAGCAGATCGATCAGTTCCTGGATATATTTTTCAATGTCAAACATTTTTTCTGCTCCTCTCTTTGCTGGATGAAATCATGGGGGATTGCCCGCTAGTTGTTGCTCAATACATGCTTCGATTTGTTGCTGAGACATCTTGCTTCTCCTTTTTTTCTTAGTATAATGGATTTTCTGACAAAATTCAATAAAACGTTATGGTGCCATTGAAGAAAGATAAATGAAATGCTAAAATATACATCTAAAATATACCTTGGAAAAAGTGAGGAATAATCATGGAAACATTGACTATCAGTCCAGATTTTACAATTGAGGATATTCACAAAATACGAGAACATAATTACAATATAACAAAAGATATGACACCACAGGAAAGACGAGATTATTATAACAAACGCGGCATGGAAGTACACAGACAGATACAACAGAGGAAATTACAGAAAACAAATGGAAACTAAGACTTAGGGGGGCAGATATCCTGCCCCCTTCCGCAATCCCGCATGCTCACCCCTGTTCCAGCTTGCGAATCTCCTTCTGCCGCCAGGAAACGAGCCTAAATACCGCGCCCAAAATTTTTCCTTGCAATTTCTCTCAATTCCTGTTATGCTGAAGATACATTTCGGGGAAATGTATTTCGATACCATCTTTCTCCGTAATCTATCGCCGGCAATACCATGGCGGTTCCGGGCTGTTTCAGCCTGTGTATCAAAAGCAGTGAACAATCAAATAGGCGCAGGAATATGTTTTCTCCCTTGAACTACAGGTGTCTGGAGTGGTATAATAGGAACACAGGATTTGCGCAGCGGAGATAAAATCATATTCCCGCCTAGAAAGGGAGGGATTTTTATCTCAAAGAACAAAAACAGAAAAAAGGACGCGCCTGTCAAGCGGCAAATGCAAAAGCCCCATATCTTCTGCGATTTCGTAAATGGAGTCTTATTTGACGGCCAACAGCGCCTTCTGCCGGAAATGCTGACAAGACTGCCGGAGGGCACCGTGCTGGCGCTGGAGGGACAGGAAGGAGAAGCCTTCTGCCTGGAGCGCGTGCGGGATGTGGCATTTGAGGCGGCATTCCCCCAGGAAAACAGCATGATCTTCCGTGTCATTCTGGGCGAAGAAAACCAAAGCTTTGTGGATTACGGCATGGTCATCCGGGAAATGGGGTACGAAGCAGGCGGCTATGGGGAACAGTTAAAAGCAAGAAGGTTAAAACACAGAAACGACAAAGACCTGAAACCGGGAGACGAATTTTTATCCGGCATCCAAAAAGAAGAGTGCTTCGTACCTATTGTAAACTTCGTATTCTACTACGGCGAAAAACCATGGGACGGCAAGACTCGGTTATTTGATCTGCTGAAGGTGCCGGAGGAGGAAGCCTGGATTTACAACTACATATCCGATTACCGGATAAACCTGGTACATGCGGAAAATGTACACCCCGGCAACTTCCGTACCGGCCTCAGACAGGTATTTGAGCTTCTGCCCTTTTCCGGCAGCGGCAGCGAAATGGAGCGGTATGTGATGGAAAACAGCGCAGAATTTTCCAATGTAAGCGCGGAGACCTTTGACCTGCTTTCCACATTTTTTAACGACAGGGAAATGGGACTGATAAACAAGGAACGGTTCCGGAACAAAGAAGGAGGCGGATATAATATGTGTACGGCATTTCGGGAAATACGGGAAGACGGCGTAAATCAGGGAATCCAGATTGGCAAAGAGCAGGGAATCCAGATTGGCGAAGAGCGGGTAAACCTTCTGATCCAACATTTGATCCAGGACTCCCGCACGGATGAGATTGCAAAGGCCGTATCGGACAGAGCCTACCAGCAGGAATTATTTTTAAAGTACGGCATCTGAACGCGGAACACTACATTTTTGTGCTGTAGGAAGCGAAATGCCTTTTGCTTCCTGATACCTGCGAATTGCCCCGCACTACGTGTTTCCGCAATTCTAAGTCATTAAAAAGTCTTTATCGGAGAGCCGGCGTTTTCCCCGCCGCTCTCCGTTTTTTTGTGGCAGATTACCTTATCCCGATTCCTTTCAGCACTTCGCTGGTAGTAATTCCATCGTACCGGTAGGCAAGCTCCTCCACAGCAAAGGGCAGCGGCCCTGCATAACAAAGCTTGATCAATCTGTAATTCGTTCTGATCCTGTCCGCATCTCTGCGGATCGACTCTCTGACAGAAGGCTTTCCGATTGCCTCCGCATTTGAAAGTACCTGTTCCAGAGTTCCAAACTCCGCTAGCAGCCGCGCCGCCGTCTTTGGTCCCACTTTATCGGCGCCCCTGATGTTATCGGCGCTGTCCCCGGTAAGCGCTTTCAAATCCGCATACTGCTCCGGCTCAATACCGAATTTCTCCCGTACATAGGACGGCGTGCAGATTGCCGTATTCTTTCCCCGATACCGAAGCACCGACACCTTATCCGTGATGAGCTGAAAAAAATCGCTGTCAAAGGAGGAAATGACAATTTCCGTCTCCTGCCCATAGATAGAAGCATAGCCGGCAATCCAATCGTCTGTTTCACAGTCCCTGGTCTCGGCATGCCGAATTCCCAGATAATCAAGAGCGGCGCACACATCCGGCAGCTGTGAAAAAGGCGATTCCTCCTCCGGCACCTGGCTATAATCCACACGGTTTGCCTTGTAACCGGCATTTAACCCGGAGCGGGAATTCTCATGCTCCCCGTCAAAAAGTACGGCCACATGCGTTGGTTCGGACCCGCGTATGATCTTAAGCAGCGCGCCGACAAACCCAAGGGTTCCCTGAATGGCTTTTCCCTCCGCATTTGTGATTCGCGCCGGCATACCATAAAACATCTGAAACAGCAGATTGCTGCCGTCAACAACAAGCAATCGCTTCATAAGCCGCCCTCCCACTCCTCCCGGAACTGCCTGACAGACTGTTGCCGCAAAGCCCTGTCGCTGCTCACGGCTTTCGCCGCCGTTTCAAACAGCACGCCGCTAAGCTCCCAGTTGTCCCTTGCGCGCTGATAGCCGCCAAACAACGCAAAGGCGGCAGCTCCTGCGGTATAGACATTTGTGACCTCATCCAGTACCGCGCCGCGCTGGTATTCCTCCGGGGACTGAAAAAAGGCGCTGCCCCACATCCGCCCCATGTCATTGCTGCAGGGCTGTTTCCGAAAAAGATCAATGTCGCAGATGGTAGTCTTCCCGCTCTCAAAGTCATACAAAATACTTCCGTCATAGAAATCTATGGCAACGTAGCCCCGAGAGGCAGTATATTCCAAAAAATCCAATACAGCCGCGAACACCCGAAGCCTTGCCTCCACGGGCAGCCCCATGAATCTTTTGTGCGCCGTCGGGTACATCCTGCCCATGCAGTCACCCTCTGTCCATCGAAACACCAGGGCGAATCCACCGCCGGTCTCCCTGCCCTCCACAAGCTCGATCAAATTTTTATGGCGCAGATCCTGATAAACCGGCATAGCCGCCTTCAGCCGCTCCACAGCCTCTGCAGGCGTCCCCTCCCCGCAGTCCGTGGGCGCCCCGGCAAACTTCACAAAATAACGCTGGTCCTCCTTTTCCATCCCAAAGCAAATATTGCCGGAATCCTGGTCGTCAAAGACCTGAAACACCCTGCCATACTCCCCTAAAAATGAAAAATCATAGGCGCTCTTCAGCTTAAAGGGAATCCCATCCAAATACTGTAGATAGAATCCCGGAAAATACCAGTCCGGCACAGGATTTTTCATATTATCATACCAGGCCAGAACCTCCCTGGCCTGCTCCCGCATGGTGTCTATCTCCTCCTGGCCGAAGGGAATCGCCCAGTATAGGGAGGAAAGCGTGTTGCCGGATATGTACAGGGCCAGAAGTTTCCAGAACGCAGGCGGCACATTTCCGTCAAAATACCCGTTTACCATGCCGGAGGCAAACAGCGCCGACTTCTGGGCGCACCACACAATGCGGTTGAATTCCTCCCAGGGGTCGCCAAAATCCCAGCGGTTAAAGTCAATGACATAAAGCTTCCCTTCCGTGTCCAGCATCATATTGCCGATATGGTAGTCCCCATGCTGAAAAACCTGGGGCCTGCCCGCCAGCAGACAGCGGTTTTCATTGACATAGTCAATAAATGCCTGCCCGCCCTCGTACTTCAGGGGGCACTCCTGATACCTTCGTATGTTCCGGTCCAGCTTGCGGCAAAACCGGCTCTCCCAATCCTCCAGCGGGGTTCCGTCCCCGTTTTTCTCCGGGGCCTCTATGGAATGAATCCGGCGAAGGATGCGGCCCGCCTCAAGTCCATAGACATACTGCCGGGTATCCGGCATGGTATCCAGGACCTCTCTGGCGTCCACGCCCTCGATCCAGCTCTGCACGGAATAGACGCCCTCCTCACAGACGCCAAATTCCAGGGGCTCGCACATGGGAATGCCAAGGGCCGCCGCCTGCTTCATCCAATAAAATTCCTGTTCTTTCCTTTCGTACTCCCCAGGGTCCGACACGCGCAGAAGATACCGCGCGCCCTGTTCATCGG
Source organism: uncultured Lachnospiraceae bacterium (assembly GCA_944376745.1). Taxonomy (GTDB): domain Bacteria; phylum Bacillota; class Clostridia; order Lachnospirales; family Lachnospiraceae; genus 14-2. The sequence goes on along the minus strand of CALWDR010000170.1, from coordinate 15,890 downwards.
TGACACAATATTTTTTATCCCGGGACCAGCCCTTGCTGATCCGTTCCTTTGATGTAAATATCAAACCTTTGCTGCCCCTTTTCATCCATTCTCCTCCTCCCCGGCCAAAATATCCTTGGTCCAGTGCGCCTCTATCCCCAATATATCCCGGACAGGAACACATGTCCCATCCTCCAGCCGAAGCACATGCTCCGCCTCATCCAGCCTCTCCAGGCGGCCCGCCGCGGTGACAATGGCCCCTCCCTTTTTCCGCGCATCCTGCAAAAAAAAGGTGACGGCTATCCGGGGCCGCCCGGCGGCCTGCTCCGCCAGCGCGTCCAGCCTGCGCTTGATCTCCTCCTGCCTGCTTTCGCTCAGCTCCGGCCTTGCATCCGTGGGGCGGGCCGTCTCCTGAATGACGTCCCCGTAACCTGTCAGCGCCGCGAAGGGCGAAAACTGCGCCGCCCTCTCCTCCATGGGCATCTGCGGGTGCGTGCGGGATACATGGCGGGGCAGATCTATGATATCGTCATAAGGTCCTCTCATGCCCTGTGTCCTCCGATCTGACTGTTGCGCTCCCGGGCGGTGGCCCCTTCCTCGAAATCTGTCCCCCGCAGAACCGCATTTTTGCCGTATTTTTTCTTAATGTCCAGCACTGCCTTCTGCCACCGTTTCTCCCTTTCCCGGTCTTCTTCTTCCTTCCTCCGGCGCTCCCTTTGGGCCTCATAATCCGTAAAGAGATCCATCTGCTCAAAGGCTTCCTCCTTCGGCGCCAGCCTCTCTTCCACCACATGCGTGGCCGTCAGATACAGCCGCCGCACCAGAAGACCGGGGTTCACGATCCGGTCAAACAGCGCCGTGGCCCCATCCAGGATCGCTTTTGTGGAGGCCGTGTACCGCTCCAGATTTTCCGTGCCGTGGGCATGCTTCGGCACCTCCCGCCCATAGCGGTCCCTGGCCGTCTCCCCCTGATAGCCCTTTTGCCCCTTAGGACTTTTCAGGCTCTCCCGGTCATAGCCCACGTGCAGCACCAGCTGCTTTGTGACCAGGCCCCGGTCTGTCAGGTCCAGGGACAGCATATCGGCCATCTCCCGGACCACCAGCCTGGCCTTATCGAAGGAATAGGGACAGGAGAGCACCTGGCCGGAGCCCACGCTGTTGGATTCGGGCCTGTAGGCCTTAATATCCGCAATGGTGCAGGGCTCCCATCCCCAGGCATGGTCGATGAGCAGCTCCGCGTTGACGCCGAACATCCGGTACAGCAGCTCTTCATTGTAATAATCCGTTTCCTTTCCCATGGAGCATCTGGCGATGTCCCCCATGGTGAACAGTCCCTGCTCCTCCAGCTTCCTGGCGTAGCCCGGTCCCACCCGCCAGAAATCCGTCAGGGGGCGGTGGCTCCAGAGCAGCCGCCGGTAGCTCTTCTCGTCCAGCTGCGCGATCCGCACGCCGTTTTCGTCCGGCTGGATATGCTTGGCCTCAATGTCCATGGCCGCCTTGCAAAGATACAGATTGGTCCCGATGCCCGCCGCGGCGGTGATGCCCACCGTTTTCTGCACGTCCAGGATGATCTTCTCCGCCAGCTTGCGGGCGGAGAGCCCGTACGTCCGCAGATAGCCGGTGACGTCCATAAAGACCTCGTCGATGGAGTAGACGTGCATGTCCTCCGGCGCAATATATTTCAGATACACCTCATAGATGCGGGAGCTGTACTGCATATAGAGCGCCATCCGGGGCACAGCCACCAGATAATCCACCGCCAGGGACGGAGACGCCTGCAATTCCGCCTCCTGACAGGAGGAACCGGTAAGCGCGCGGTTTGGCGCGCGCCGCCTTCGCTCCTCGTTGATCTCCTTCACCCTGCGGGCCACCTCAAACAGCCGGGGCCGCCCCGCTATCCCATAGGCCTTCAGGGCCGGCGAGACCGCCAGGCAGATGGTCTTTTCCGTGCGGCTTTGGTCCGCGACCACCAGGTTGGTGGTGATGGGGTCGAGTCCCCGCTCGATGCATTCCACGGACGCGTAAAATGATTTTAAGTCGATTGCAAGATAAATGTGATCCGCCATCACCAATCTCCTCCTTTGCCTCTATTGTACCTAATAATTCTCAAATGGGCAATATACAAACAGGAAGCTTTTCCTGCCCGACAACCCGGCAGGCTACTTTTCATGGGGTGGGAAAATATTCAACGAATAACCGTTTTGTCGGGAGGACGCCCTGGGCAGCGATTTTGTTAACGCAGACACGCTTCCGCTCAGCGAAAGACGCAGCGGTACTAGACTCGCCGCCCGCAAGCGGTCGGTTCGCCAAGTGCCGGCGTCTTTCAATGGTCTGCTTATAACAAAATCGCTGTCCAGGGCTGCATTCCAGACAAAGGCAGATATTTTTTCCTATTTCCCCACCCCATGAAAAGTAACCCCAGCAGGGTTACTGTATACCCCGTGGTCAGTAACGCGCTTCCCAGCGGACCATTCAGAAGCCAAAAAAATTTAAAAAAATATTTTCTTCTAATATTTCTTTAATCTTCCCTTTTTATAATCAAGCTACAATCAAGACCAAACAAGAACTCAAAGAAAAGGAGCGATTACCAATATGAAAAAATTCAGTGAAATGTCCAAAACGAAAAAAACTATTTTAATCTCCACCGCATGCGTCGCAGGCGCCCTCCTCTTCGCGGGAGCGGGCTACGGGCTGGCCAAAGTCAGCAGCTCGGGGATCATCGCCACAATACGGCATGAGTCTCAGCAGCAGGCGGCCAGCCAGAATCAGACGGCGGGCCAGAACCAGCAGGGTGAGCTGATCGGTCTGGAAGCCGCCAAGGCAGCCGCCCTGGCGGACGCCGGCCTCTCCGCCTCCGACGTGACCTTCACCAAGGAGAAGCAGGACCGGGATAACGGAGTGACCGTATACGATCTGGAATTTTACAATGCCAGCACCAAGTACGACTATGAGATCAACGCCGTCACCGGCGCGGTACTGGAAAGAAGTTCAGAGGTCTTCCAAAATAACGGCGGGCAGAACAACAGCCAGAGCAGCGGGCAGAGCCAGAACAGCGGTCTGATCGGCCTGGAGGCCGCCAGGGAGATCGCCCTGAAGGACGCCGGCCTCTCCGCCTCTGATGTGACCTTCACCAAGGAAAAACAGGACCGGGACGACGGCAGGATTTATTACGAGTTTGAGTTTTTCACCTCTGACCGGGAATACGACTATGAGATCCACGGAACCACCGGAGCCATTGTGGACAAAAGCATCGAGGGCTTCCACCACGGCGGAAACCAGACCGGCGGCACGGATATCGGCGTGGACCAGGCCAAGACCATCGCCTTAAACCACGCGGGACTTTCCGCCTCCGACGTAAATTTTGCCAAGGCCAAGCTGGAAAATGACGACGGACGCATCGTATACGAAGTGGAATTCTACCACGGCAACAGGGAATACGATTACACCATCGATGCCTACTCCGGCGCCATCTTAGAGTATGACGCGGATTGGGATGATTAAAAACAGCTGCTCTCCGCTGAGTGAAACAGCCCTCTTCCGCTGAACGAAACAGTTTCTCTCCGCTGGGCGGGATAAACGCAGGGTCTGCCGTATCCGATACGGCAGACCCTTTTGCAGTTCTTCCCATTTTCATCTGCAGCCTCCGGCGCAAATGCAGCCGTGCGTCCTCATTCCTTCCCCGCATGCAGCCGTGCGCCCTCATTCCTTCCCCGCATACAGCCGTGCGTCCTCATTCCTTCACCGCCCCGATCATAACCCCTTTGACAAAATATTTCTGGATAAATGGATAAATACACAGCACCGGCACCGTGGATACGATAATGGCGCTGTATTTTAAAGTCTGGGCCAGCTGCAGCTTTGCCTCGGAGGCGGCGGCGTCCAGCCCCTGCATATTGGACAGGCTCATTTTATTGGTCATCAGAAGATCCCGCAAAAAAGACTGCAAAGGCATCAGATTCTTATCATTGATGTAGATCAACGCCGAAAAGAAATCGTTCCAGTGCCCTACGGCATAATATAAACCGATAACGGCCAGCACGGGCTTGGACAGCGGAAGCACCACCCGCAGCAGGAACTGAAAGGAATTGGCGCCGTCCAGCTTTGCGGCCTCATGCATGGACTGGGGGATGTTGTTTACAAAGTAAGTCCTTGTGATGATCACGTTGTAGATGGATACGGCTCCCGGTATCATCATGGCCCAGGGGGTGTTCAGCAGATGCAGCTTCCCCACCACCAGATAGGTGGGGATCAGGCCGCCGCTGAAATACATGGTCAGCATGAACAGGAACATCAGGACATTCCTGGGCATAAAGTCCCTGCGGGACAGAGGATATGCCGCGCAGATGGTCATGACCAGGTTCAGAACGGTCCCCGCCGCTGTGTAAAATATGGTGTTCCGGTATCCCACCCAGATGGCTCCATAATCCAAAACCGCTTCATAGGCGGCTGTGGTAAATTCCTTTGGCAGCAGCACCACATTTCCCAGCCAGACCTGAGAGGGAGCGCTGAAGGACGCGATCAGCACAAACCATAAGGGCCAGACAAAGATCAGCAGCAGGACGCACATGACCAAAACATTCACCGCGTCAAACACCCGGTCCGAATGAAGTATTTTTACAGGCATTCCATTTTTCTTCATATGTCCCCCCTAGAACAGGCTTTCCTGTGTCAGCCTTTTGCAGATCTGGTTTGCCGCCACAAGAAGAAGCATGTTGATGACGGAGTTAAACAGGCCTATGGCCGTGGAATATCCGTAATCATTGTTGATCAGGCCCACCTGATATACATAGGTGGAGATCACGGAGGCCGCCTGGACATTCAATGTATTCTGCAGGAGAAATACCTTTTCAAACCCTACGCTCATGATAGAACCCATCTGCAGGATCAGCAGCATCAGGATCGTGGGCCGGATGGAGGGCAGGTCTATATGGAAAATTCTCTGGAGCTTGCTGGCACCGTCCACGATGGCGGCCTCATGCAGCTGATGATCCACGCCGGACAATGCGGCTATGTAGATGATGGAACTGAAGCCCATCCCCTGCCAGACCCCCGTCCAGACATAAATGCTCTTAAACCATTCCGGTCTGGACAGGAAATCCAGCGCCTCCAGTCCGAAAAAGCCCCGCAGGGTGTTCAGGATCCCGGTATCCGGATGCAGGAAGATCACGATCATGCCGCACATCACCACAGTGGATATAAAATAAGGCGCATAGGATACCATCTGAACGGATTTCTTCAGAAAACGGTTCCGCACATAATTCAGCATCAGGGCAAAGACAATGGGGATCGGGAACCCCGCCAGCAGGCTGTACAGGCTGATGCCTATGGTATTTCTCATCAGCAGCCCGAAATTATAGCTCTTAAAGAAACGGACAAAATGCTCAAATCCGATCCAGGGACTTCCCCAGATACCGTCCCGTATCCTGTAATTTTTAAACGCGAGCTGTATCCCATACAGCGGCGCATAGGCAAAAACAGCATAATAAATAACCACTGGCAGGATCATCACATACAGTATCCAGTTCTTTCGGATGTCCCTTTTCAGCCGCAGGCGAAAGCTCTCTCCCATTTTCCTCCCCCATTTCTCGAAGTCCGTTATTTTACAGCCTCGTTATACGCGTTTCGGTATATCTCAAAGATCTGTGACAGCCCCATATCGTCCAGGGTCTTCACGTACTCCTCCCAGCTGTCTTCCAGCGCCAGGGCGCCGGTGGCCACCTGAGCCACATACTGATCCGTATAGGCGTTGATATCCGGCGTCAATGTGGCCAGCGTCAGCGCATCCTCGTCGCTGTACCGCATGACGGGCAGGGGCACTGCTCCCTGCTGTGCCATCTTATCCCTCTGCTGGTTCAGGTACACTTCATCCGGGTCAACCTCCGGGGACATATGCTCAAACCAGTAATCCGGCCAGACAGAGGGATGGTTCGCCGCCCCCTGAATGGTAGAGGTCCTGCGCACCTCCGCCACGTCCTGCCCATACTCCGTACCGATCCTCCAGGTCCAGGTTCCATCCTCCTGTTTCTCCCAGGTCTCGCCCTCCAGCCCCATCAGAGCGTAGATCCCGCCTTCTTCCGAGTAAAACTGGTCAAACCAGGCCACCACGATCTCGGGATGCTCACAGGCGTCCGTGATCGCCATCGTTCCCGGCGTGATTCCGGTACCCAATGGATACTTTTCCCGGTCAAAGGCCGGCAGGGCGATATAATCGTCGTCATTGTCACGTCCTACCGTCAGGAAAGCGCCCGCGTCGAAGAAGGAACCCAGCACATCCCCCGCCTGTCCGATGGCTCCCTGCTGCTCGTGCTTCTGGGTAAACGCATTTTTATCCAGAATCCCTTCCTGATACAGCTTTGTCAGAAATTCCACGTAGCTCTTGAAAATGTCGGAGGTGGGAATATAGGTAAGCTCCCCGTCTACCGCCGCCAGCCTGGAGGGATAATCGTAGCAGATATCAAAATACTGCAGCAAAAGATCCGGCTTAACGGCATCCGTTGTGGTGATCGGGATCTCGTCCCCGGCATCCCCGTTTCCGTTGGCGTCCTCCTCCTTGAAGGCCTTTAAGACCAGATACAGCTCATCCAGACTGGTGGGCTCCTCCAGCCCCAGATTGTCCAGCCATTTCTGGTTCAGCCAATAGGTATGCATGGCCCCCTGCTGTCTTCCCACCTCCGGGAAGGAATAAATATGCCCGTCCGCGGACGTAAGATACTCCCAGCCTTCCCTTTCGTCCAGAAGGGCCGTCAGATTCGGCGCGTATTTTCGGATCAGCTCTTCCAGCGGGATCAGGATTCCCTGGCTTCCGTATTTGTCCATATCCGTCATGGAAAATCCGGCCTTCAGGAAAATATCCGGATATTCTCCCGAAGAAATCACAAGATTCCTTTTTTCCAGAAGATCCGCGCTCATCACGGACTGATAGGAAAACGCAACGTTGGCGTCCGCCAGGAGCGTCTGCATGGTGATGTTGTCCTTCAGATCGCTTTCCCCGTTTAAAATGGTAAATACGTCGTAGCTCGCTGTCTCAGCCAGCGGAAATGCAACCGTTTCCGGGAGCTTTGCATTCTCCCCCGCCCCGCCGCTTTCCGCCGCGTCATTGCCGCACGCGCCCGCAGACAGCAGCATGATCCCCGCAAGCAGCAGCGCTGTAACTCTTTTTGCTTTCATAAAATACCTCCCTGTTCATCTGAACTTTTCCCTGCCGGCGGAGGCACTTCCCCCACACGGTACAGGTTAAACTCATTATAGGCTCGCCCTTTCCCCGGTACAAGGCACATGTTTTCGAAATTCCGACAAAAAAATGTATCTTAAATCCTTCCCCTTTCTTTCCTTCTCTTTCCGTTCCCAAAAGAATAACATGATATCAAGGGCCAAGGGCCCTGCGGCATGAATAAGCCGGGGAAAATAAGCCCGGCTCCCCGAACACTTTTTGGCGGCCTCATGAGAACAGGAGGATCCTGGATGGCTTTATGTAAAACGTATACAGAGGAGGAGCACAGAGCCCTCCAATACCCCTACCGGACGCTTCAGAAGCTGGCGGACAGCCTGTGGGAATGCGAGGCTTACGCCATACAGGAACAGATCGATCAATTATTCGGACTGCTGGACGTATCCACCCGGACAGGCAGCCCCTTTCCCGATTTCTTCTCCCGCTGCGTCCTGTTGGATATCCTCGCCATACTGGACCACAGCGCGGTCATTCTGCGCACCCGGAGCAAAAGCTGCGGCAGCCTTTATTTTGCCACCCTGCACCTGTGTCAGAACTATCCTTATGGGCAAAAAAAAGAAGAGATACGGAAAAACATCCTATCTCTCCTGGAAATCTGCCGGAAGGAATGCGCCCATTCCACGGTCCCCATCCCGCGAATACGGGAAATCATGCTAAGAGAGTACAGCTCTCCGGACTTTTCCATCTCCATGCTGGCAGATACCTTTCATATCAGTGTGGGCCACATGAGCTATCTCTTCAAAAAAAGCTTCCATGAGAACTTTTCCGACTATCTGTGGCGGCTGCGGATGGAAAAGGCCAAGGAGCTCCTTCTGGACACCGACCTGGTCATCGAACAGATCAGCCTCCGTACCGGCTACCTGAATCCCTCCAGCTTCCGCAGGAAGTTCAAGCGCGCAACCGGGCTTACGCCCTCCCAGTTCCGGCGGGAAGCATACGCCCCGGTCCAGGCGTGACCTGCGCCGCGGACGTGACTCTCGCCGCGGCCATACTCCCCCGCACTGGATCGGCCCGCGCCGCGGATTCCTACAGCGCCAGCGCCGCTCCCAGCAGCACCAGAAGAAAGGCCGCGTTCACCCCGGTAAAATACCCCAGATACCTGCCCCGCTTCTCGGGGTAAGCCGCCGCCACACAGCGGTAGGAGATCAGGCTTGCCATGGAGGCGATCAACGTTCCCAGTCCCCCGATGTTGGTGCCTAAGATCAGCGCCTCCCACTCCTCCGTAAAGCCCGACAGAAGCAGAGCCGCCGGCACGTTGCTGAGGACCTGGGAGGACAGGGCCGCCGTGAGGATCTCGTGGCCGCCGATGACCCTCTTAAGGAAGCTGTGAAAGGCCTCCACCCGCCCCATGTTGCCGATAAAAATGAAAAATCCCACAAAGGTCAGAAGCAGGGAATAGTCCACATGCTTCAGGGTCTTCCGGTCCATGATAAGCACCACCGAAAAGGTCAGGGGAACCATCACCCACACCGGGATCAGCCGGACCACACATCCTAAGCAGAGCAGGAACAGGACGCCGTAGACCGCCGCCTTCCAGGGACTTCCCAGAGGCTGCTCATGCTGCATGGGAAGGACTTCCAGGGGCTGCTTTCCCTGTGCCGGAAATGATTCCGGAGGCTGCTCTCCCTCCACCAAAAGGGACTTTAGAGGGATTTTTTTCTGTACCGCCGTAAAAAGGAAAATCAGTACCGCCGACAGAAGCGTATAGGGGAGCATAAGCCCCAGAAACTGCCCCACGCCCATGCCGGAAGTGGAATACAGATACAGGTTCTGGGGATTTCCCACAGGCGTCAGCATGCTGCCCAGGTTGGCCGCCACCGTCTGCATGACCACCACGGGGATCAGCCGCCGCTCAAGGCCCGCCAGCTTCAGCACCTGAAGGGCAAAAGGCACGAAGGTCAGAAGCGCCACATCGTTGGTGATGAACATGCTGGAGACAAAGCACAGAAATACCAGGATCAGCTCCAGGCTGCGGCTGTCTCTCACGGACTGGAGCATCCTCCGGGCCGCCCGGGCGAAAAGCCCCAGGCGGTTCAGTCCCGCCATCACAGTCATCAGGCAGAACAGAAGCCCCAGCGTGCGAAAATCTATATAGTCAAAGTACGCCGTATCCGGCGGAACGAAAAAGGCCGAGATCAGGGCCAGCGCCCAGGCGGCGATCAATATAACGTTCATTGGCAGCTCTCCAAAAAGGAACCTTCTCTTCCTGTATTTTTATTCCAGGGTGAAAGCCCTGGCTTTTTACCAAAATGATTTTACATCATCCATGGGTTCCCGTCAACCCCAGTGTCGCCTCCCATCTACGCCGTGATCGGCGCGTAACGCTCGGAGCCGATGATCTCCATCATGACAGCGTAAGGAGACAGCTCTCCCCTTGCCACCATAGAAAACAGGCGGGGCGTACAGCCGGAAACAAGGGCCACTCCCTGCTCGTTCTTTGTCACCGGCTGATTGCGGTTCCGGCTTGCCACATTCCAGAACACCACCTGGGGCAGCCGGTACCCATGCTCCGCGAACCTGTGCTTTGCATTTTCAAAGTTAGACAGAGACGCGTTTCGGACACAGGCGTTAAACTCCATATCCGAGATCAGGTACAGGGTCTTCGGAAGGTCTTCCTGGGGAACATGACCGCGCACCGCCGCGTTCAGGATCAGATCGAACACCGCCTCCACGTCCGTGCCCGCCACCTCGCTGAAGGAGCACAGATACTCCAGCCGTTCGGTAAAAGTGCTGCCCTTGATCTCGATAAGCTGGGGCCGGGAAGAGAACTCACTAAAATGACCATGGAAGATACCGGTATTGCGCTCTCCGAAATACAGCCCCAAAGACAGAGCCACCGCTGCCGGGAGCGCGTTGTCATAGCAGTACATGGAACCGGAAGTATCCACCACCGCCAGAGCATTTCCACTGTCGCAGGAAGCGGGAAGCGACTCCCAGGAAGCGTTAAGAGCCGCCCGCTCACCGTAAGACAGCTGCGTTCGGAACCCCCATCGTTCCGCGTTCAAAGCGGAGCGGACGATCTCATAGGGTGCAAGGGCATCCGCGTTAAGACGCTTCCTGCCGCTGTTTACGGCCTCCAAAAATTCACAGTAGCGCTCCCCGTCATTGCGCAGAAATGCCTTTCGGTATTTGAACAGCGCCTTGGAGGGCTGCCTAGCGTAGTCGAAAGAATAATCCCTCCGGCGAAGGTCATTTTCAATGATATGGATCTTCTTTCGCAGCTCTGTAAGCGTCTTGCGGTATTGTGCATCGGACATTCCTAGAGAACGGGCAATGCGCTTTGCCCTGCGGACGGTCCCGCTGTTGGAGGCGTTCACGGAGGGGAGCCATTTCGCAAGCAGGGAAACCTCTGCCCCGGAGGACAGATCGGTATCCAGCTGCCTGCGGATGATCGCAAGCGCTTCCCTTTCACAGGCAGTTCCCATCAGGGAAACAAGGTCGTCAAAACGGCCATACTCCGGGATCAGCGAGATGTTTCTGCGCAGCGAATCCGGGCGGTTCTGTGCAAGCCAGCGGAGGATGACGCGGAACACGCGTCGTTCGCCTAGGCCGCCGCGAACATCGCGGCCAAAGAACAGAATCTTCATGGCAAGGTCCGCATCCTCCGTAAATGCGCGGACAAAGCGCCTGGTGATCTCCTCCTCATCCGCGGCGCGAAGGGCGCCGATAGTCGCAAACAAGTCCAGACAATCCGACAGTGTGCCGGCATTGGTTACTGCGCCATTTTCTGTATAAGCAATATTCGCCTCATTTTTCAGATGATCTAACATTTCCATTCCTCCGATCAGAGCGGCGCAGGAGTGATGTATCACTCAGACGCCTTGAAATTATAGATGGGCTTCAGAATCTCGATCACATCGACGGACGCTCTGATGATGTCAATGATATCCGCAAGCGGCTTGTACGCCATCGGCGCTTCATCGATGGTAGATTCATTTACCGACGTTGTGTAGATGCCTTCCATCATTTTCTTATATGTATCAAGGTCAAGGGTCTGGCGCGCCCTGGTGCGGGACATGAGGCGGCCTGCGCCATGGGGCGCGGAGTAATTCCATTCCGGGTTGCCTTTCCCGCGGGCCAGTACGCTGCCGTCACGCATATTGATGGGGATCAGGACCAGCTCTCCCTCATGAGCGGCAATGGCTCCCTTGCGCAGGATCATCTCCCTGGTATCAATATAATTGTGGACGGTATGGAAGGACGACAGCGCCTTCATTCCGGTCCTCTCCAGCATGATCTCCGCCATCCTTTCACGGCTGCGCCTGGCAAACTGCTGGCATATCTCTACATCATGAAGATAATCCGCTAAGTAAGTACCGTACAGATAGCAAAGATCCGCGGGGATCGTCGGCTCCTTGGCCGCCCACTCTTTCTCCATGGCCTTCAGCGCTGTCTGGATCTCGGCTCTGCGGCCCTGCTCCTTATAGGTGCGGATCAGCTCGTCCCGGCGCTCGAAGTAATCTGCCTTGCCGGCATTTAAGTCCACCGCCAGGGCCTGATAGAGCTCGGCCACCTGCTTGCCCAGGTTACGGCTGCCGGAGTGGATCACCAGATACTTTGTGCCGTCAGAGGCGGCGTCGATCTCGATGAAATGGTTTCCTCCCCCCAGCGTACCCAGGCTTCTCTCCAGACGCCTGGCCTGCTTCAGATATCTATAGCAGCGAAGGCCTGTCAGGTCGAAGCGCTCCATCCGCCCCTCCCACACCTCTCTGCCGCTGGGAATGTCATGGGCGGCAGCGTCTGCCTTCTTAAAATCAATGTCCACTTTGCCCAATTCCACCGTGTACATCCCGCATCCGATATCGACGCCCACAATATTGGGGACCGCTTTATCCGCGATGGTCATTGTGGTGCCCACGGTGCAGCCCTTTCCGGCATGCACATCCGGCATGATCCGAATCTTCGATCCCGCTGTGAAATCGTGGTCGCACATTCTGCGGATCTGTTCGATGGCCTCGTCCTCTATGACAGCCGCGTAACAGACAGCCGTATTTACTTTTCCTTTGATCTCAAGCATTGTGCCGCTCACTCCTTTCTTTTTTCTGCCGAATGGCATCCAGGGATTCCCGCGGGGTGTTTCCCTTTTCCAAGACGCGTTCTTGATACATGCGGGGCCTTTCACCCCGCCCGTGTCTGCTCCAATTGCAGATGCCGGTCATCCGGCGAACATGTCGTAATATTGTGATTGCTGTCCGCGTCTTTCCACAGGATCAAGGCACCGTCTGGAGCGGGATTCGAACCCGCAAAGGGTGGGTATGAGCCACTTGCTATGCCATTTAGCCATCCGCCATTGCTGTTGGTGCCTTTCTCATCTGCATCCTGTGATCCTATTATACGTCCCAAAATCTGGTATTTCACGGAAAAAAAACTGCGAACTCATCTGAGTTCACAGCTTTTTTGCGCAGCCAGTCTTTCTTTTATCAGGTCAACAAAGCTCTGGGGCTCCAAAACCTTTACAAAAGGACCAAAGGAAAGCACACGGATGACCATCTCCGTCTCGTCATTTTCGTAATATTTCAACCGCAGTATGTATTTTTCGTCTTCCAGGCGTTCCGCCTGCTTCTCGAAATGCGCGAAGTGGAGCATGGCTCTCTCCAGCGCGTTGCGCTCATTTGTGATCAGCAAGGTCAGCTCCCTGCGGCGCTCCTCCTTAGGTTTTTCTTTCCAGGGACCATCCCCATCATAAAAATCGCAGCTTATGACTCTTCCCAAATTGAACTGCTTAAATTTGCACCCGGCTGCAAGGATACGGATCTTATCATCCTTCAGGGAATATTCAAAGCCCTTGGGAAAGAACCGGACCCAGACCTCCCTGCCGTGTCTGTTTCTCATTCTGATCCGAACCGGGCGATCACCCTTGATAGCCAGAAGCATCATCCTGAAATGCCGGATGTAAGTCTCATCCTCAAAGGGATCTCCGTCCGCATACTTATCGTACACCTTATAGTCCTCCTGCGTAAAAAGCGGTTCCACGTCATCAAGCGCCGGAAATTCCACGCCGAACAGCTTCACCCGCGGGTCCTCCGCAATCGCCTTCAGCCAGCGTTTTTCCAACAGGGTCAGCGGCATGGACGGCCTGTGGCGCAGAACAGGGGACAAGTCCTCGTGAAGCAGCGACCACCTGCCTGATCGAAGGGCAGGAAGGATCGTCAGAACGCTTTCCGAAAATGCCTCTTCCACAACGCATTTCTGAAGATCCTTTTCCGTCGCCTCCGGGTGAAATGCGGCCTCCAGGATCTTTGCCACCGTGTTGTAGTAGGCAGAGTACAACTCACTGAACAGCATGTCCGTCACCTCCGTCGATCCCATACATCCGGTACATTTCCTGCAAGTCCGCCTTGAACTTATTCTCCGCCGTGCGGTTGGAGAAGCTCATCCTGGTAATACGGCAGATAAATGTGCGAATCCAGGGAAGCATCTCCGTTGTGTCAAATACATCCGCCGTATAGCGGTAATGGTTCTCGTCGATCTTCTCCACATGGCCGCAGCGCTTCTCGCGCTCCAGCCGTTTTACAATGAACGGTTCATCATCCGCAACCCGGATCTCAAATTCCACATGCTCTAAATGCCTGCTGCTCCTCCCGCAGCTCACACCCCACATATGCTCCTCTGCCTGGCAGAGAGCCTTTCGTAAAGCGTCGAACTTCACGCAGCTCTCACTCTCGATCCTGACGTTGGACATATAATCCAAACGATAGGAGCGGAAACGGCCTGTCTTCTCCTGGAACGCGATCAGATTTTGACGGCCATTTTGAACGCTGATATAGATCTTAAGCGGTACAAGGCGGATGGTCTTTACCTCCCTTGCCCACCTGCCGAGATTATCCACCGTAATGTACCGATGGCCATGCATGGCCTCAAAGAGCGCTGCCATCACGTCGCTGTCCATGGCCTGTGTTATGTAGTGATGCTTAAACCAGAAGATCCCGTCATGCTCCGGCTGCCTGTCCTGAAGGAAGGAGCCCACCACTCCGCAGGGGGCCGCCTCGCTGAAAAAGTCGATCACATCGCTCAGCGCGGCGATATCTGTATCCGGGCTTCTGCTGTACAGCACCCTGCGCCCGTCCTTCTCGATCTGGATGATGCCTTCCCGGGCATACTCCTTCAGTTTTTTCCGAAGGGTAGACTCATCAAAAATCATACCGGAGGGCAGCAGACGATCTATCTCGTCCATGAGCCCGGCGAGGCTCTTCTTGACCTCCGGCGTATGAAGAACATCAAAGATCGCAAAATGCAGCGTGATATCTCCATCCGTGAAGCTCTTGGCCTTCCATGCCTTATAGAATGGATTTCTCCGCGCCTCGCGGCTGTCCACTGCCAGGAATACCTTCTTTCCTTCCGCTGTCTGGGTGAAACGCATGCAGTCTCCCAGCCAGCTTTCCAGCCTGCGGCGCTCGTCATCGTAGGAACGCGCGCTCCTGACGTCATATTCCGTTCTGCTCTTAAAGCCATACACATAGAACTCACGCATATAAGCTCTGACCTTTTCAAAATTCTTTATCAGTTCGCTGTAGGCCATTGGGCACTCCTTCCTTCATTATAATTGTCCAGTTTTCTGGACATAAAGGCATACCCGGAGGGTGTTTCATTAAGGGGAAATCTCCCTTTCATGCTGCACCTTCCTTGCGGCAATATACATTTTATCCCATGTCCCATATTGTTCCAATCGTCTGCCTGAAAAATATGAATCTGATGGGTTCGTTCCTCTCCTCCTTTCCGAAGATAACGCCTGCCTGCGATTCCAAACTCGCCAAGATACTCATAGCCTATTTCCGAAAATTCTTCCGCAGCAGCATCGGCCTTTTCGAGACTTCTGACGACGGCCATGATATCGATCACAGGTTTCGCCGCTAATCCCGGCACGGATGTGCTGCCGATATGATAAACTGCCACGCAGTTATCTGAAAGAATTTTCTCAATGGATCGGGCTTCTTCCTCATACATCTTTGGCCATATCGGATTATAATCGGTCACAACAATATGCTGACTCATATATTTGCACCCCCAGCTTCCAATTTCTCTTTGTTTTCAAAAATGGGCAATCCCGTTTCGGACTGCCCATTCCTTCTGTTCATTCTAAAGTTTTAGTACAGCTTCGCCCCCGCCGGGATACCATCATCCAGCATCAGCAGATTCAGTCCCTCTTTTCCGTCATATTCGTAGACCGCACTGATCAGCATACCGCAGGAATCGATCCCCATCATCTTCCGCAGCGGAAGATTTGTGATCGCCACGCAGGTCTTTCCCACCAGCTCTTCCGGTTCGTAATACTCATGGATACCGCTCAGAATCACGCGGTCAGTCCCGCTTCCGTCATCCAGAGTAAATTGCAGCAGCTTTTTGCTCTTTGGCACTGCCTCGCACGCTTTCACCTTCACAACCCGGAAATCGGACCTGCTGAAGGTCTCGAAATCTACAAAATCCTCGAAAAGAGGCTCAATTTTGACCTTCGAGAGGTCAAGCTTTGGCGCGTTGTCCGCAAATTCCTGGCAGACCGCGCCCTGTTCTCCCTTGTCCCCTTTCGTTTCGCCGTGCTTGTCGCCCTGGCTCTTCATGGTCGGGAAAAGTTTTCCCAACAATTCGTACATCGTCATATTCATTCAAATCCTTTGTTTTGCTTACTTTCCCGAACTTCATACTCATTCATATTACATCAGGAAAAAAGCAAAATTGTTGTCAATCT
>CALWDR010000169.1 GCA_944376745.1 uncultured Lachnospiraceae bacterium | reverse complement strand
ACGAATTGAAAAACAGGGCTGTGCAATCACTGCACAGGCCCTGCTTTCTTTTCTTCCTCTCCCCATTAACCTTCCCATAAAGTTTCCCACAAGACTTATGGGTAACTTTCCATTATTACATCAACTTACTCTTCCCCGCCTTCATTTTCCGCCGGATTTTCCTGCTTTCTTTTCTTCCGTCCACGCACAACCACCGCGATCACGATGACTGCGGCCAGCACCAGGACCACGCCTGCGCCTGCCAGGAGAATGGACAGCCAGGGAATGCCTGCTGCTTCCTTCTCATCACCGTTTTCGGTGCCGTCACTGCCCGGCGTCTGCAGGGCGTCCTTGTCCTCATAGACGCCGCTGCCCGTCTTGCTGCCATAAATCTCCAGCTCCACCAGCTGGGCGTCTGTCCGGGACGAGCTCTCCACGCCGCTGATCCTAAGATAGCGGTAGGTCTTCGGCTCCTCGAACACGACCCGGTCGGTTCCGCCGCCGCCATCCTCCTTCTTAAGGATCGTCTCCCAGTCCTCGCCATCCTCCGACGCCTCCAGGGTGTAGCTGGCGGCATAGGTGGTCCCCCATTTTAAGAGGACGCGGTCCATCTCCTCCGCCTGTTCCAGGTCCAGGGTCACGGCTCCCTCGTCGCTCTCCTCGATGGCAAGGGCCTCGCTGTAGCTTCCGTCAACGATGGCTCAGGCATTCTCTGAGGCCTCATCACTGAGGCCCTCCGCCGTTCCCTTGTGGTTCCGGGCCAGATTCACGGGGCGCTCCCCGGAATCGTGACAGGTGATACTGCTCCAGCCCTCTCCCACCACAAGGATGGTGACGTTGTTCTCCACATCCCGGTAATAGCCTGAATTAGCGAAAAGACCGCACTAAGTGAGTGGTATATTCAAATTCGATCCAGTATATATATCAACATCAATCTACTGATTTAAGAAAACTCTGTCATTATAACAATAAAATGCCCCAGATCTCCCAAAGGACAAAGCTACCTTGGCAATAGAATAGATTTATCAATAGAGCCAGAGGACGTGCTCTCATCCGTTCCGAGCCTTACGGAAAGGATGATTATTATGGTTTCATGGAATGATCTGTTTTTATTTGTCACCATGTTGGTGGCAGTTCTGACTTACATAGATACTCATGACAAACATAAGAAATAGCCGTCCTGCTCTGTCATCAAAGTTTAGGAACGGCTATCTCTTGATAGTTCAGTATTAAATTTTGCAATACCAAATTTTAAGCCGTTTAAGGAACAACTGTCATTATAATAGACTTGCCGAGGTTTGTCACTATGATAGCGGGGCCAGGGATGGAATTCACGGTAAGACGGGAACCAGGATTATTTCACAGTAATCCGTATCACGCACCCATCATGAAACGCGTTGGCTGTGACCGTATACTGAGGGATAATTGTATCCTTTCCGTCCGGAGTCTTTGCCAGTATCTCGGAATATGCATTGTTGTGCCAGTCCCCGTTAAATACGCCCTTGATCACATCCGCATTCTCTGTGATCAGCGCATACATCTCCTTTGTGTTCTGATTTGCACCCTCTCCGCCTGCACCCTCTTTTGACAGATCATAGGGCATCCAGGAGGTATCGCCCGGTTCATAAAAATAGCCAAACTCCGTATCAGCCGGATTGCGGGTGCAGAGCGTCACATGTTCAAAGATCAGAATCGGTATCTTTTTCTTTCTGGCTGCGGCGATGTCCGCCTGAAAGGGCTCGATCTGTTCCTTCCAGTACTGATATGACTGATTATCCAAAACAACGATCATCACCTTCTCATTCCCCTGGGAGTCCGCAAGGATCTCGCTGTAATATTTTACGTCATGGGGCCACACCTTCGCCAGAATCTCATACCGTGACTGCAGACTGGAAGGATCGCTTACCGTCCCCTCCATGACGCGGGTAATCTCATGATTTCCCATGGCGATGGAAACATTCGGATCTTTAGAAAGAATTAGCTTCTGCATAAGCTCTATATTGCCGTATGACAGGTAATCCATCACATCTCCGGTAATCACGGTCTTGTCATAAAAGGAAGCATACTCCATAGCACGCTCCAGTTGGGGCGTTGATTCTCCATTCTGATTCCATTTCCGATGTTCCCATGTACTCATAACAGCAGGGTTTGCCTCCTCAAAATCCTGCTCGTTGCAGTAATTCAAATGAATATCCCCAAACTGTACAATATTCACAGCATCTCCAGACGTGCCGGAATCGATCACAACCTCGCGAACCTTCAGTCCATTTGCCAAAGCATACATCGCATGATGCGGATCTGTATCCCTGGTTGTGTCATAGCCGCACAAAAGAATTCTGTTCTCATAATTTTCTTCCATATATTCCTTGCTGCGTGCTTCCTCCTGAGGCGTTTTTTCACTGCTTCTATGCACAGGACCACCATACTCGTTTCCCCCTGTCCGGGAAACGCAGCCTGCACACAGCAACAGGGCCGCCGCAGCGGTCCCTAGCCATAATTTTTTTCTTTTCATATTACTTCACCGTGATCTTCAGCACCGTTCCGTCCTCATAACTGGACTGGGTAAGTACATACTGTGGAATCACCGTCTCCTTGCCTTCGGATGTCTTTGCCTTCACATCCATATAAAAATCGCTGTGCATATGACCGGTAAAAAAGCCCTTCACCACCTCAGCATTGTTGGTAAGAAGTTCATACACCTGCTTTGTAGCATTCCCATCATCACTCATGTTGCCGATCGTATTGTAAAAATCCCAATCGCTGCCAGAAGGGTCCTGAATCCGGATTGCTGCTTTATGCACATCAGCCTCATTTCCAGTAGAAACGGCACAGTGCATAAATACAAGCACGGTGTAACCTTTTTCCTTCGCTTCTGCAAGGTCTTTCTTTAAAGGCTCTATCTGGCAATCCCAGAACTTGTTCTGGCTGTTATCCAGTTGAATAATCATCACCTTATCCTTCAAAACCCTGGAGGTATAATATACGTTATGCTTCCAATGTTCCTGCAGAATCTGATAACGGGAATCCAGGGAAGTAGGATCCGGGACATCATTCGGCAATCCCATCACTCGCACAGGATCATGGTTGCCCAAGGTCACCAAGGTATCCGGATAAATATCCCATACATATCTCTGAAGCATGTCAAGATTGCCGTAGCTGAGATAATCGATGGCGTCTCCGGTAACTACGATCTGATCTGCAAATCCACCGTACTCCATGCATTTGGAAATCGTCTGAAGTACAGAAAGATTTTTTTTGTTCATATCGCGCTGCTGCCATGTACTCATGGTAGATGGGTTATTTTCTGCAAAATCCTTGCTGTTGCAGAAATTAAAATGAAAATCGGAGGCCTGCACAATCTCCACCGGATCGCCGCCCTTGCCGGAATCAAATTCAGCTTCACGCACAACCAAACCATTTGCAAGCTGATAGAACCCATCAAGTATCTCCGTTTTTTCCTGGTTCCAACACTGTTCCTTTGCTGTTTCCTCCACAGCGGTTATTATCTTTTCAAAATACTGCTTCTCTTCCGCTGTCAAATCAGGAAGCTCCATCAATTTCTTCGCAGTGGAATATACGCTGGCTGTCTTACCGTCGGTATGCAGCACTCTCACATTGCCGTTGATATCATGATAAACAATATAACCTTTTGCTGTATACGCTTCGCTGTAAGCCTCTTCTCCCAGCTCTTTCTCCGTGGCCACATACAGTCGATACCCATCCTTCGTTGTCTGAAGCTCCTGACTCACAGCTTTCGCTTCATATTCTTTTGACTCATAAGAATATTTGCCGCCCAGCTCCAGATCGCTGTAGCCAAGATACCGTGACTGCAGCCACACGGTTCCATAAGATACATCGCCTGTCTTACTTAAATCATCTAACAACTGCTCGCTGACACTTGTACGGAACCTGAGCGCCTCCTTCTCCTCCCCGGCAACCTTCTTAATCTGTGTACCGGAAACGAAAAAGTCCTCATCTGCATTGAAATCTATATAGGAAGCTTTAAGCTGTGTCCCTGCTGTAAAGCTTGCACTTGTAACGCCACTACCATTCTTATCTGCCCAGCCCACAAACAGTTTTCCCGGCTGCTCAACATGTTCCATAACAGACAGATTTGCCTCACAATCAGCAAGAAAATCAATTTTCTTTCCGGTATTCACATAATCTACCTTGTCTGCATAAGTCACCTTATAGATACCGGGCGTCTTTACCGTCAGTGTCCCATCATTCGATACATAGTACTCACTGCCATCCTCCGACATAGCAACGGCCGTCTTACCGTCTATCACAGTATATACCCCTGCATCCTTCGTTGCTGCCAGGGCGCCGCCTTCTGCTCCCTTCATCACCCAGTATCCGCCTGCCGCTGAAACATCGCCGACAGCCGGTACCGATCCGTTGACTCCGTTATTGAGGATAATTTGGAACGCTTTTTCAAAGACCGTATCATTTTCCTTTTTCTCTTCAAAGCCTGTTGCAATCCTGCCAAAAGAACCGCCATTGAAGGTGATATTCACATTTTCCGTAAACTGATTGCCCTTATAATTCTCCATAAGCAAACCGTCCGCACATACATATATATTGCTGATCGAGCCGCCGTTTACAACCATGTCTGCTCCGGCAGTTTGATGCACTGTATTATTCCCATTAAAGGAAGCGCCCACAAAGAAATTGCCATAGGAGCCGCTGTTGATGGTGATATCCTCATGCCCGCCGTCCGTGCCAAGTGTTCCCACATGACCATTGAAAGCAGGATAAGCGGCAATCGTCAGCCCATCCCCCAGTACGAGCTTTTGTCCGATCGTGTTCATGTAGGTCTCCGGAGCTTTCATCGCAATCTTCATATTTTCCAGAGTCAACGGACCGTTGATGGTAACGTTGTGGTTCATCTTCAACAAACTCTCTCCACTGCCGTCTCCTTTGATCACAATCATGTCGCTGTGAGCGGGCAATGTCTCCGCTGCATCATTCGTTCCCAGTTCCACCGTTCCACAGATTACGATCGTCTTTGGCTGTTCTTCCGCTGCACATAATCGGTTAACCGCTTCGCCTATGGTTTTCAATGCCGTGTCAGGCGCTGAGCCATCGGCAGTGTCATCTCCGCTCTCTGCATTGACATATACTTTACTGGGAGCCTGAAAGCTCACCGTATAAGTGCCTGGCGCTACGGTAAGTACACCGTCTGCGGAGGGTGTTTCTTCCTTTGTATCAGAATTGACAGCTATGGCGCTCATTCCTCCCTTGACACGGTAGGTACCGGCTGTCTCCGTTGTCTCAAGATAGCCGCCTGCCGCACAGTCAAGACGATAAAATACACCGCCTGCATCTTCTATCTCTTTTGCGGTAACCATATCTGTAGAATCTGTCACTGCCATTCCATTGTTGAAAATGATCTGCAGGGCATGTCCATTCAGGGTAGATGGATCTATTCCATCCGACTGATACCAAGTGATACCTTTGTAAAGAATACCGCCATTGATAACGATATTGATATCATCGATATAATGATTACCAGCTCTAAAATTATCCCAACCTCCTCCAGCGCCAAGATATATTTTCGTAATCCATCCGCCGTTGTTTAACGTCAGATCTGCGCCATTCACTACAGAATACTCCAAGCCCTTCTTGTTTGTGGCAGAGGAACCAAGCCATACATCGGCAAGCCCGCCACTGTCAATCGTAATGCTTTCTCGAACAGGATTCACATTCTGTTCCGAGCTCCACGCACCGTAATTTCCGGTAATGAGAGTTGGCAGTACATCAGGGTTGCCCATAGTAACGCCTTTCCCGAACCGCACCATGTTCCGCTCACATATAAATGTAAATCCATTTACCGGGTAACTGATCTTGAGCTGTTCAAAAGTCACAGAACCCTTGGGATAAAAATTACGGTCAATATACAACTCAGCGTTTTCATCAGCACCGCAAATAATAATATTGCCACTATGCACGCCAAGTCCTTCGTCTGTAGCATCCGTATAATTCACAGTACCTGCCACCTTGATCACTTTCCGGTCTACCGTAACGCTATTTAACGCCGCCACCGCTTTTTGCAGGGTGGCAAACGCGTTTTCTACAGATTCTCCGTTATTCTCATCCGAACCGGAGGCAGACACATAATATGCCGCTTCCGTCTCAGCCTGTCCGATTGTAAAAGACTTTGCACAAACAAAAGACCCCCAATCATCATTCTGATACAAAGCCGCATAGTAATCGCCTGCTGACAGAGGAAACGTCTTCTTGCCGTCTGGCATATTCTTGCAATATTCATAAGCGTATTCTCCCTTTGGATTACTCTCCCAGCTTTCCTTCGTAAAAACGGCAACCCAACTGGTTTCATATGCCTCATATCCTGAACAGGTAATCGTAACCTGATCTCCCGCTACGGTCACATCCGTTATCGTTAGCGGATTGTCTTCAGCAGCCACATGGAACGATACCATTTCCAGACTAAGTGCAATAACCAAAAGAAGCGCCATCATTCCTTTTATTATGCCTTTTTGCCAAAATTTCTTCATCTTGCTCTCCTCCTAATCTCTTTTGCTCCTATTGCACCACAACAGAATAATAGTCAGGAACAAACTTCGTTACGCGTACCTTCATCGTTTCCTCCGGAAGCTCCAGAGTACAGGTACAAGTACCTTTCGATGATACATATCCAAAGTCAACTTTTTCTGTCTTAATTACATTGTCACTACTGCCATAGCAGGTATACTCCAGATAAGATTCCTCACTGGCCTCCCAGACGGAAGAATTGTTGGCAAAGCTCATGGTCACCTGACTGCCAGACTGCTCTATATTTGTGATCGTCATGTAATCATCCAGCTTGTCTCCAATCTTCGGCAGAAGGTCTTCCTCCACTCTTGCCGTGAGCCGATTCGGATCCATGATGGTAACTGACACATTGTTGCCTGCAGCCAGCGAGCCTTCATAATCTTCTGATGATTTTCCTTCCAACAGGTTTATTCCTGTATCCTTTTTGACCAGCCTTAAATTCCACACATACAGCTTTGGCTTGCCATGTGGAATATGGCTTTCAAAGGTCGGATAGAGCTCCGGATAATCTGCGGTAAAGGTGAAGGTGTAAGTGCCTTTCCCTGTCAGATTATTATTGTCAAAGGCAACCTTAGAGCCCATGCCCCAGGCCTGCGCCACATTATAGACTACCGTTCCTGTAGTCTCACCATCTACAAAATAATCAAAGCTGAACGTATATTCATCGCCCATATCCACATTTACCGAAAGATATGCATTGGCATCTTGATTACTTCCCGTATAGACTTCAAAATCAAAGAGATATACCGGTTTTGTGATACACAGAAATTCCCGCAGCAGTTTATAGTCCACTTCATCAATCTTCCCATCTGCGTTCATATCTGCTCCGAACTGTTGCGATTCCGAAGATGTCTCACTCTTATATGCGGCAACAATATCCTTTGCGCCAAAAACTCCATCCGCATTGGCATCTCCCTTATTTTTTATCGTACCCGCTTCTGCACTTACACCGAAGGGTACTATTTCCAGACATAACATGCCTGCCAAAAAGAATGCTGCCATTCCTCTTGTTATGCCTTTTTGCATGAATTTCTTCATCTTAATCTCCTTTCCGAATACATTTGTCTTTGGGATATACAAAGCGCTCTGCCTGTATCAGAAAATATCTCCCCATGTTATTCCATCTTGAGGAACATCTGTCACCTCACCGTTGTCCTTCTTATCGCTATCATCCGGCTTATCGCTGCTATCCGGCTTATCGCTGCTGTCCGGCTTATCGCTGCTGTCCGGCTTATCGCTGCTGTCCGGCTTCGTCTGGCTATCCTGTTTGCTGTCATCCTTCTCGCCGTCATCTTCCCAGGAACCGCCTGCAGATGTGCTGTCCTCCGTGTTCTCTTTTCCTTCCTCCACGACTGTAAGCCCATCGCCGTTATATGCCCCGTTCTTATCTCCACCCGGATTCCCGGTTCTGCCCTTCAACAGTACAACGCCGACTATGACAGCAATCAGCACAATCAGTACTACAATCAGTGCAATCCACGCTTTCTTATTTTTTAATAGTCTATTCCACATACACGCTCTGACCTTTCTGCCCTAATGATGTTTTCTCTAATATTGAATATCCCAGGCGTCAACAGAAACCTCTTTTTGCTCCCAATCGCAGAAATCCTCGTCCACTACCCGGAAGGAAAGCCGATCTGTCAAATCACTTCCTTCATACCAGGCAGAATCCTTTACCTTGAATCTTACATTGGCATAGATATTGTTTGCGTCTACATTCGTATCGCGCACGTCCGTGTTTCCCGCGAATTTTATCACGCCCAGATCCGAATCATCATGATACTCCATAAGCGCATCCGGGAACAGGCCATACTCCACATTCACAACCTCCAGGTTGTAGAAATCATAGATCAGGCGCAGAACGCCTGCCGCTACCTTATCCTCAGCTTCCCGAATATTGACCGGAACGCTAATATAGTGGAGATACCCGTCCTCCACATGCACATATTTTGTCAGGCCCTCCACACGGGTGCCGTCCTTCGTGATCCAGTAGGGCGTTACACAGATGATCTTGCTGTCGTTTGCATCTATGATATCATCCAGTCTCCACACGCTGAAATATCTGGATCTTATTCCAAAAACCTGATCTGCAGTATATGTATTCTCCGGATTATCCCCAACTTGTAATCGGTTGTAAGCTTTGTTCGTCTCCAATATGCCAAGATTTTTTTTCTTATTCAGCACCACCGTGAAGCCAACCCTCTGATAATCCAGCGTATCTGTGGAGGAGATCAGCCGGATACTTGCCTTTTTCCTGTCATTTGCGCTCTTCGTATCTGCATTGAGCTGCGCTTTCACACTGAGCACATAGGCAGGAACAAACTTTGCGTAAATCCCTTCTGTTACATTTGCTTCCTTTTTTGCCTTGGCAGTTTCTGGGTCAAGCGCTACATAGCTACCATTCACCATATGATACCATCCGCCGAACACGTAGCCTTTCTTCACGGGCG
Source organism: uncultured Lachnospiraceae bacterium (assembly GCA_944376745.1). Lineage (GTDB taxonomy): Bacteria > Bacillota > Clostridia > Lachnospirales > Lachnospiraceae > 14-2. The sequence goes on along the minus strand of CALWDR010000169.1, from coordinate 17,161 downwards.
CTGTTCCTGTTCCATCTTCCTTCCAGCTTGCTTTAAATTTCTCAGTCATGTCAATATAAGGAATCCCATCATCATAGGTATCCCCTTGTTCCGTTGTGCTGCCGTAAGCTGCGGCCTTTGCCGTCACAGGCTTTAACGCCATCCCTGCTATCACAACGGCTGCCACAAGGAATCCGGCCATCCCCTTTTTCATAAAACTCATCATCCGTTTTTTCTTCATTTTTCTTATTCTCCCTTCTACTGAATGATTACCATTCTTCATCTGCACTGGTATAATCTTCAACTGTACCATTAGAAACTCTGTTCGATTCCAGCATTACAATATCTTTCTCTACAAAAAACAGAACTTCCATTTCCGGTCTTACGTAGTTCACATCTCAACCCTCCTTTCCAAGCAACAATTTTTTTCTCTTATCTTGGGCAACGTCAGCTCCACCACGGCGCCATGTCCCTCCCGTTCCATATTTCCGATCTTAATTTCCGCTTTCTCTCCGTAAAACATCTTCACTCTCTTCTTTGTGTTCCAAATTCCAATATGCTCGCAGCCATTGTACTCAATGGGCTGATCCTGCTCAATCCTGCTCAGAGCCTCCTTGGAAAATCCTATGCCGGTATCTGAGATCACAATATAGAGGAATTCTCCATCCTCCGTCTCCATGGACGTAATGTAAACCGTGATCTCCACGAAGGTTCCGGGAATCAACCCGTGCGCAACTGTGTTCTCCACGAAGGTCTGAAGCACCAGGGGCAGAATCCTGCAATCATCTCCTGTCTCCATGATTACTTCAAATTCAAAAGCCCCCGGCTTACACAGCTTCTGAAGTTCCATATAATTCTGGATATGCTCGATCTCATCCCGGATAAGACGCGGTTCAAACGTATCCTGGATCACATACTTCATATAATCGGACAACACATCCAGCATATGCACAATATCATCCTCATGATGCAGCTCCGCCATACTCTGGACAATGCTCATGCAATTTAAGAAAAAGTGCGGTCTGATCTGTTCCTGGGCATATTCCAGAATGATCTTTTTCTCTGCCAGCTCCTTCTCATAGATATCAATACGCAGGGTTTGGATCTCCCGAAACATCTTTCGAAACCGTTCGCTGGCATATTCAATCTCCGGAATACTGTTTTCCATCGTCTCATTCAGCCATAGCTGATCCTCCTGGGAATTTTTGAGCTGATCCACAAACTTTTTCATGGGCTTAAGCACACGGTTATACAGATTCCACAGCAAGAGCAGCATCACACAGATCAAAAGGATAAATGCCGCTACAGATAACATCTGGATGTTCACGATCCGGTTCAATACTCCGTGATTAAGCAATATCAGTATCTTAATATTTCCTACCTTCGGCGCCTGGTACGTGCTCCAGGCGTAATTGGACGTCTCCCTGTGCTCCTCTGCCAAAAGCTTTGGCAGCAGCTCCTGCACCTCCTTTCGGCTGTTCGCCTCCGTGTCGGCATAGATTTCTCCATCCCGCTCAAATATCATAAATCCTTCATAGCCGAGATTCGTGATCTCTATATCGGAGAGCATCTGATCCAGACTGACAATACAGCCTACCGCCCGGCCGTTTTTCTGTACACAGCCATACAGATAATCCATGCCCTCCGTCTCAAAAAAATCCCAGACAATGCCACGTGTCCCTTTATCGATACCGCTCCTTACTTCCTGTCGTAATGCTTTCAGATAGGCCGGTCTTATGCTGGTGGAAAAATACAACTGCTTGTCCAGGATCAGCAGATCCGAATCATAGGTGTATTCATAAAAATCATATTTATTATTGTACACAGTGGCCTTGGAGACATTGTAATTCTTAATTTTCTGCCACAGCCCATAATATTCTGTTTCCTGAGGCGTCACTGAATACGGTATTTCCATCAAAAGCTCCGGCTCAAAAATCCGCATGACAAGTAGCTCTTTGGAAAGCTTCTGAATCTCCTTTTCCTGAAGTTCCATATACAGCCCTGCCTTATCGTTCAGACAATCGTAGGCAAGCCGCTTCACCTTCCAGTTGCTGTACAGCATCATCACCAGCATCACAGACAACGTCAAAAGGATTGCAGCATATATGTTTCTCATCATTGGCTTCATTCTTTTCTTCATGACGTCACCTCGCGCCGGAATACCGGATCTCTATTTCTGCATGCTTAAATAATAATTATAAGCATCTTCCTGAATGGCAAGCATTTCCTTTACTCCCATGCGGTCAAGCGTATCAAGATACGTATCCCACTCGTCCTCAATACCGCCGTCTACTACCCAGTGGGCATACTGCTGTTCCACATATCCGCTGATATCCGTCAGGAGCATGGCAAGTCTCTGACTCTGCTCGTCCGTATACTTCACCACCGGGAAATTCGGTCTTGCATACTCCGCGTTGATATCCTGCGCCAGCTTTTTTCCGTCCCCGCCATTCGGAGGAAGGATCACATTTTTTGCAAACTCATCGCTCATATATTTGGGACCGTAGTCACGCAGGGAATACGACCAGGCGGTTACGCCATAGCTCATGCCGTCCTTGGGCGGAAGCAGCGTATACGTTCCATCCCCATTATCCGAAACCTGATCCGGTATGGAGCCAAAATACGTCTGAAGGGATACGATATCCGTATAGAATTCGTCCGCCCATTGGAGAAGCAGCTCCGGATTCTCGCAGTTGTTGGTAATCACAAGCTCCCGGTTGCTGATATCAAGATAGGTTGGATCAGATTCTACATAACGATTGCCATCCGGTCCTTTCACTGCCGGCATTGGAACAAATTCACTTTCATTTACGCCTGCCTCAGAATCTGCCGTCCATCCCCACAAAAGCCCTACCATGGAACCTCCGGTAGCCTGCAGCTTGCCGCTGTACATCGCAGTATCCTGTGTAAAATACTCCGAATCGATCAGCCCCTTCTCATACAGACCATGCATCCAGACAACTGCGTCCTTATAGTTCTCCTGTATCGGCAGGAAAAATGGATTTCCGTTGATGTCAAGTCCCATGTAGTTACCGGCACGGCTGGTAATAGTTCCAAAACAGCTTAAAATATGTCTGGCATCAGCGTTCAGGGATCCGGGATATGTGTATGGAATCTCATTGTTCGGATCCCCGTCTCCATCCGCATCCTGATCCTTGAAGGCCTGCAGCACTGCTTCCAGATCCTTATAAGTATCCGGCATATCCAATCCCAGATTATCCAGCCATTTCTTATTGATATATGGCACATTGGCCGTGGCTGCCCTCAGAGGAAGCTTCTTGGGAAGACTGTAGATATCTCCGTTGCGGTCCAGCATACATGTTTTGATCTCGTTATCCTCTTCCATGATTCTGCTGAGATTTGGCATATTCTCCTTAATCAGATCGGTCAGCTCCACAAAGATTTCCTTTCCATTCTGCACATCGTTATCTGACAATGTCGTAGAGCCAAGGAAAGCATCTGCATAATCATCCCCGGCAAACATCAGGGATTTCTGCTCTGCCCAGTCACTCATGCTGTAGATCTCCCAGTCAATGTAGATGTTGTATTTATCCTCCAGCTCCTTCATAATCCCTTCATGCAGGAAGTCAGTTGACCAGGCGGTCGTATGTCTGGTAGTTACAATCCGATAGTGGGTGCGGCCATCCGCGCTGTTTGTCGGATTCTTCTTATTGGTATCTCCGCATCCTACCGCCCCGACGGCCACCACAAGAGTCAACAAGGCTGCTAATACTCTCTTCTTCATTCTTCTTTCTCCTTTTTTCTGTAAAAATTTGTTATTTGTGAAACATTTTAATAGAAACATTTTAATAGAAACATCATCTATCCCTTTATTGATCCCAGCATAACACCCTGATTAAAGTGTTTCTGCACAAAGGGGTATATGCATATGATGGGCGCAGAAGATACAATGATAACAGCGTATTTGATCAATTCCGCCAGTTCTCTGGCTTCCGCTCCCGCCTCACCGACAAGCAAACTGCTGGTCATCTGGTTATTGACCAGAATGGACCGAAGTACCATCTGCAATGGCTGCAGATCCGGCTTCCGGATATAGAGCAACGCATCAAAATAGCCATTCCACCTTCCCACGATAGTCCACAAAGCCAGAACTGCGATGATCGCCTTGGACAGCGGCAATACAATCTTGAAGAAAAACTGATATGTATTCGCTCCGTCAATCTGCGCGGAATCCCATAATTCTTCAGGAATACTGGTGGTGAAAAAGGTTCTTGAAACGATAATATTATAAGTGGACACCGCGCCGGGAATAATAAGAGCCCACATGGTATCGTACAGTCCCAGTTTCTTCATATTCAGGAAGGCCGGAACAATTCCCCCTCCAAAGAACATGGGGATCATATAGAAGATCATAATTCCCTTCTTCCCGTACAAATCCTTCCTTGACAATACATAGCCTGCGGAAAGATTCAAAGCAAGGCTGAAGAGCACGGAAAGTGCTGCATAGACAATCGTATTCCGGTAACCGATCCAGATCTCTTTATAGTCAATCAACGCCTTATACCCTTTCAGGGTAAAGCCTTTCGGAAAAAAGTCCACGATTCCTCTTGCAACAGCATTGGCATCGCTAAAGGATGCGATCAGTACAAAGTACATCGGATACAACGCCAGCAAAGTAATGATAATGGCAATGGAGTAAACAATAATATCAAAGATGATATCCTGTTTTGATTTTTTTATTCTTTTCTTTTTAACTTTCTGACTCATTTTTACCCTTCTCTCCTTATAACAGCGATGTATCGGTAAGTTTGCTGGATATGAAATTCATGACCACCAGGAACACCAGATTGATCAGTGTATTAAACAGATTTATGGCCGCAGACAAACTATATTGTCCGCCCAGCATACCCAGCTTATATACATAGGTGGAAATTACTTCACTGGCAGACAGGTTCAGACTATTCTGCAGCAAAAGCACCTTTTCATATCCGACGCCCAGGATACCTCCCATCCTTAAGATGAACATAATACCAACCGTTGGGGCCAGCATGGGAATATCAATATGCAGCATCTTCTGGAACTTGGTAGCTCCGTCCATGGTGGCCGCTTCGTAGAGAGACGGGTCCACAGAGGACAGTGCCGCTATGTACAGAACACTGTCCCAGCCAAGATGCTGCCATAATTCTGACAGCACATACACGGAGGAGAACGCCGCCGGATTGCCCATCACGTTCGGCATTTCAACACCTATATAAGACAGCAGCCTGGCAATGATTCCGCTGCTGGGTGACATAAACAACAGGATCATCCCGCATACAACAACCGTAGATATAAAATGAGGCAGGTAGCTGGATACCTGAAAAAATTTTTTGAACCGCTTTGCCTTGATCTGATTACAGATCAAAGCCAGCAGAATCGGCGCCGGAAAGCACACGATGATACTGTACAGACTGATCTTAATGGTATTCCACATCGTGCTTCCAAACTGCCAGGACTGAAAATACGTCTTAAAATGTGCCAGACCGACCCACTCACTCCCCCATACTCCGGCTGTGGGTCGAAAGTTCTGGAAAGCGATCAGCACTCCGTACATGGGAATATAGCTGAACAAAAATACCAGAATCACAGATGGGATCAACATCACATACAGAGACCTGCTTTTTTTCAGCCTTTTTAAAGCTCCCTTTTTCTCTCTCGTCATAACATCTTATCTTCCTTTCTTACCTCTTACTCATAAGTGATCGAAGCGGGCGCCCGGTCGATCTGTCTGATCATCTCCTCCAGGCTTTCCTGACTGTCCGCCCACAGGGTTCGCCTTGCGCCGCCGTCCAGGATCAGGGCCACCTCATTCCCCTGCTGGATGTAAGTATTACCTTCTATCACAGGCCCCAGATTATTTTCCGTATCATTCGGACAACCGATGGTGGTATGATAGCGGGAGGGGCTGTCCATCACATTGTTCCGAATCACAAAATCACTGCTGGGCATGCTCCTCACATAACAGCAGATATTGGACACCACGCTGGTATCGCTTCCGATCCGGTTCACGCTTCCGAAGCCGTAACCGGCAAAACGCAGAATATTATTCTCATAAACCGTATTCTTAATCGTCCCTTTTTCATTACTGACATAATATTCAATATTGTAATTGCAATACTCAATGAGATTGTCCGCAAATGTGATGTTCTGCTGCATACAGCCCGGCTGGTAGCTGGACTGATGGGTAATGCCCGCGTCATAACACTGGTAGACCCAGTTGTCCTTCACGGTAATTGTGTCGCAGTTATCCACCACCTCAAATCCGTTGCCATAGCGCACATCCTGTCCGGTCAGCATACTTCCGCCGATATAGCCGATCTCACAACCCTGCACCGTAATCTTCCTGGTATCATTCTGAAAGCTGATGCCGTGTGCACCGGTATATTTCAGGCACAGATTTTCTATCAGAATATCATGTGCACTGATAAGCTTCAGCCCATTCATAATATGGTCGTTGCTGCATACCTCAATATCCTCATAGACTTCGCCCGGATTGCCGGTAGTCAAATAGAGGTACAATGCGCCTTCTTCCTCATCATGAAAGAAATCAAAATCTTTCTTTATCGTGTTCTCCAACCGCTTCATGCCGCATTTTTTTCCATGATCAAACACGATGTTTCCGATATCGCTCATCTCGCCCACCTGAAGCTTCCAGACATTTTCCTTGTCTGTACTCTGCCACAGCTCCTTATTGGCATAATTTTGAAGACTTCCGTAGATACATGGCTTCGGGCCCTCGCCATATGCCCCGTAGGACACACCGGAGGTCAGCAGCACGCTGCCCCGATACACGCCGCCGCGCTCAAAGAGGATCACATCTCCCTCTTCAAACCCCTCGGCACTGGCGCTCACCCTGGCAGGCGTCCGCCAGGCAGTCTCCTTCGTCCGGCCATCATTCTCATCATTTCCCTTTGCGGACACGTAGTAGACAGTTCCTTCCACCAGATCCTCTACCGTATCCGGCAGCTCCAGGATTTCCTTTCGCCTCGCTTCCGCAATCTCATCATAGCTGCTGGATCTATGATTATACAATATCGCCGTATTTTCTGTTATCGGTTCATCACTTCCCATGCTCTTATTTCCTCCGTTCCCTTTTCCACAGCCGTTCATCACAAACGCCGTCAATACTAGAAGTTGTAGCAGAAGTATCTTTTTCCTGTTTTTCTTTCCTATCATGCTTTTTTACCTTTATATGAACTTATTTTGAAACCGGCTCTGCCATTAGGCAGAGCCAGTTAGTTACATTTTTACTGCAATCCTGCTAAACCCTTTTTCATTTTTTCATAGCACAGTGCGTCTAAAAATAATACTGCTCTTGCAGCCTCCGGAGTCAGTGTATCCGGGTCCATCTCAAGAATGGACACATTTCCTGCCTCCGCAAGAATTCCTGTACAATTATCAGCCTTCATATCCGCCAACAGATTTTCCTCGCTGCCTTCTTTTACCAGGCTTATATCCCACACATACAGCTTCGGGGCTCCCAACGGCAGATAACTGTCAAATACAATAGCCATCCAGCCTTGATCTGCCGTGAAGGTAATGGTATATGTGCCTTTATCCTTCAGCTGACCATTCTCAAATACAACGTTAGAGCCGCCGCCCCACGCATTTCCGGCATTCAGAACATTTGTGGCTTCAGCCGCGCCGTCCACATAATACTCAAAGCTCAGCGTGTAGACCGCGCCCACTTCCGGGGTGACATTGAAAATAGCTGTAACATCCTGCTCCGTTCCCTTATATCCGGCAAAGTCCAGGAACCATACCGGCTTCTTCTTATCCACAGGATCTTCTCCTTCGGAGGGCTGCAAGGTATCCGGGTCTATCATAAGGGTGGTCACCGGAGTATATCCCTCCATATTGGTACCAAGATCCTCAGCTTTCAGGTTTCCGAAGATGTTCTCCGTGGTTCCCGTTTCTTCCAACCTTATATCCCATACATACAGGTTCGGTGTTCCCTCCGCCTGTGTTGCCAGGAATGCAGGCAGAAAATAAGGCATATCTGCAGTGAAGGTAATACTATAACGATTCTTGCCCTGCAGCATGTTATCTGTGAACTCAACCTGTGACTTTGCAGGATTGGAATCTTCCAGCCATGCGTTCTGTCCATTGACAATAAACAGGTTCTCGTTCTTCTCGCCCGCACAGTATTCAAAGCTGAAGGTGTACTCTTCTCCCGGCGTAAGACCGCCAAACCAGTAGAAAACGTTGGGGCCGTCCACACTTCCGGTGTAATCCGCGAAATTCATGAGCCATACTTCCTGCTCCTTCACAGGCTTCTCAGGATCTTCTCCTTTGGAGGGCTCCAGGGTATCCGGATCTACATCCGGCGTAGTCACCGGGGTATATCCCTCCATATTGGTACCAAAATCCTCTGCCTTCACATTTTCAAAGAGATTCTCCGTGGTTCCTGTTTTCACCAGCTTCATATCCCATACATACAGGTTCGGTGTTCCCTTCGCCTGTGTTGCCAGGAATGCAGGCACAAAATAAGGCATATCTGCAGTGAAGGTAATACTATAACGATTCTTGCCCTGCAGCATGTTATCTGTGAACTCAACCTGTGACTTTGCAGGATTGGAATCTTCCATCCATGCGTTCTGTCCATTGACAATAAACAGGTTCTCGTTCTTCTCGCCCGCACAGTATTCAAAGCTGAAGGTGTACTCTTCTCCCGGCGTAAGACCGCCAAACCAGTAATTTACATTTGGTCCATCCGCAGTTCCTTTGTAATCCGCGAAATTCATGAGCCATACTTCTTTTTTCCCTACCGGATCTACTGGGTCTACCGGATCTACCGGGTCTACCGGATCCTGACCTCCGGAGGGTTCCAGTGTAGCAGTATTTACATCCGAGACTGTCACCAGATTCTCCGTCACCAGTTCTCCTCTGAAATTAGCCGAACTCATGCCCGCCAGCAGATTCGTATTTGTACCTTCCTTTACCACCTTCATATTCCACACGTACAGCTTCGGCGCTCCATATGGGATATGAGTTTCGAAGGCCGGATAGAGCTTCGGATAATCTGCGGTAAAGGTGAAGGTGTAAGTGCCTTTCCCTGTCAGCTTATTGTTGTCAAAGGCAACCTTAGAGCCCATGCCCCAAGCCTGCGCCACATTGAAGACGGAGGTTCCTGTAGTTCTGCCGTCCACACAGTAGTCAAAGCTGAAGGTATAGGTGGCTCCCACGTCCACATTCATCTCCACAAATACGCCCGGATTAAGTTCTCCGCCCTTATATCCTGCAAAATCCATCAACCATGTATTTCCGCCAATATAGGTCACCGGTTTGCTCGTACTTCCGGCTCCCAGAGATCCGGTATCTACATCAGAAGAGGAAACCATGCCTGCATCCACCAGTGCTCCCTGGAACTTACTGGCGGAAATATTTTTCAGCATATTGGCACTGCTTCCTGATTTCACCAGCTTCATATTCCATACATACAGCTTCGGCGCTCCATACGGGATATGACTTTCAAAGGCCGGATAGATCTGTGGATAATCCGCGGTAAAGGTGACGGAATAGCAGCCCTTGCCCTGCAGCGGGTTGTTGTCAAATGTAACTGACGATCCCATACCCCAGGCCTGCGCCGCGTTAAACACTGTTGTTCCGGTAGATTCTCCATCCACAAAATAATCAAAACTGAACGTATAGGTGGAACCCATATCCACATCGATTGGCAGTAACGCATTTGGCGTAAGATCACTGCCCTTGTAGCCTGCGAAATCAAAGAGCCATGTGGTATCGCTGATCTTCTTGCCTGTTCCGCCGCTGACTCCACCCGGCACTGTTCCTCCATAATTCTTTTCGGAAGGCCTCAGAGTCGCGGGATCAACATCCACAACAGTCACAAGACCTGCATCCACCAAGCTTCCCTGGAAGCTGGTCTTTCTCATCTTGCCAAACAGGTTTACATCCGTTTTTGCTTTCACCAGCGAGATATTCCATACATACAGCTTCGGCGTTCCATAAGGAACATACGTCTGAAACACGGGATAAAGCAGCGGGTAATCTGCCTTGAAGGTATAAGTGTAGGTGCCTTTGCCATTCAGCTGATTATTTTCAAAGGCAACCTTAGAGCCCATGCCCCAGGCCTGCGCAGCATTGATAACCGCCGTCCCGTTAGTAGCGCCGTCCACGCAATAATCAAAGCTAAAGGTATAGGTAGCTCCAACCTCCACATTTGCACTAAGATTGGCACCGGGATCTGTATTGTCCCCTTTATATCCCGCAAAGTCAAAGAGCCATACCGGATCCTTCAGGACAGGACCTGCGGTTCCCTCCAGGGTAGCCGGGTCGATATCCACGATAGAGACAAGACCTGCGGTTGCAATATCTCCGTCAAAATCCTCCACTCTTACCTTGCTCATCAGATTCTTATCACTGCCCTCTCTTACAAGAGACAGATTCCACACATACAGCTTCGCCTTGCCATAGGGTACATGTGTTCCAAATGTGGGATATACATAAGGATAGTCTGCCCGGAAGGTAATGCTGTAGCTGTCCTTTCCCTGTAACGGTGTCGTATCAAAAACTACATGGGAACCCATATCCCAGGCACTGGCAGCATTAATGATCGTAGTGCCCTTCGATTCACCCACCACACAATAGTCATAGCTGAAGGTATAGGTCACCCCCATCTCCACATCCAGCCGTACAAATGCGCAGGGATCAAGGGTCTCTCCTTCATAGCCGGTAAAATCAAACAGCCATACCGGATTTTTTTCATCCTGATCGTCCTTTTTCACCGTTTGCTGCTTTGGTGGTTTGTCAACCGGTTTATCATTCCTCTTGCTGTTCTGAATTCCGATCACAGCAGCCGTAACAATACCCCCGATCAACAGGCATGCCACAACCACAGTGACAATGATTCCTCTGCGCGAACGCAAAAATTTCATAACTATGTACTCTCCTTTCTTTTCTCTGATTGTTTTTCACTGTCACTTTCTCACACAAAGCTCATATAAATTATAACTTTCTTCCTTTTTCCGAGTCTATAAAATACAAGTTTTCCAAATAGCAAAAACACGACTTTTTCCCGGCTGTGTTTGTCATATTTTGTCGTATTTTTGTTAGTTTTTCTTTTTTTTGTTATACATTCGATATTCATTTGGAACTTTTCCCACATAATCCTTAAAGGATTTACTGAAATAAGAGAAGTTGCTGTATCCCACCAGCAGAGCGATCTCACTAATGGACTTGTCGGTCTCCGTCAGATACCTTTTTGCCCGCTCCATTCTCTGCTCCATAACATAGCCGGATATGGACTGACCTGTCTGTGAACGGAACATTCTCGCGATATAATCCTCTGAAAAATGGATCAGTGAAGCGAGCTTTTTTCTGGACAGATCTTCATCCAGATGCTCGTCAATATATTGCTTCAGTGTATAATCCAAGCTTTCCTTTTTGCTCTCGCTCAGCCGGCCTTTTCCTTCCAGTGTCTCCATCAAATAATCGATAAAATCATACATCCACGGAACATTCATGACTGCCTTATGTTTCCTCCGGGCAAATTCTTCCTCTTCGAATATCTGCTCAAAAGTGACATGCATCTCTTTCAGGAAATGATATGCCAACTGTACAAGCTCATCCAGAAGACTTTCAAAATTGTGCTTCGTAGCACAGTGTTCCTCCACCAGCCCGTCAACATATTGTGTCACTCTCTTTTTTACAGAGACAAAATCTCCACCCGAAAGCGCTTTTGACAATTCCTTTAAATCATCTTCTGTCAAAACCCGCTCTTCCAATTCCCAGTTTTCCGTAAAAATAATCCTCTGCTCTTTTGCAACGATTTCCTGACATTTCCTTCTGAATTCCGGATAGGTCTGTATTATCTCTTCTATCTTGCCGTTCCTGTCCACATATGCGCAGGAAATCACGCGAATCATCCTCTCCAGTTGACTTTGAATCTTGACAATATCGCCACTGACAGAAAAATCTCTTTCCTTTATGTGTATCAGAAAGAGCCATTCGCCGCCCGAATCCTGTCCCACAATCTTCAGATCCAGTTCGCTTTCTTCGAAGAATTCACGAACAATATTTTGAACTGCATAACTCAAAAGCTTTCGCTCCGTATACTCCTCTTTTTCTTCCGACAGAATACGCAGCAATACAATCTGAAAAATATCTTCCCGGCAAGCTTCCCCTGTTTTCTTCATTTCATCCAGGAAATCCTGCTCATCCTTCCCGTCACCCAGAATTTTCGGGAGCACATGCTCTGACCGTTTTTTTTCTTCCGCCAGCTTTTCCTGTTTTTCCCGCACGATCTCACCGATCACTATCATCAGCTCTTTACTTGACACCGGTTTTAAAATATATTTCCTGCTTCCGAACTCCATGGCCTTTTGCGCATAAGCGAAGTGTGCATAGCCTGAAATAACAATACTTTCTACCTGATATTTCTTCTCTGCTATCCATTCCAATAATTCCAGTCCGCTTCCTTGAGGCATTTCTACATCTGTCACCACGATATCCACGCGAAAAGTTTCAAGAACCCTGCATGCCTCGTCCATATTTCCGGCCGTAAATATCTGATGAATCCCGATGTTCTCCCAGTCGATTCCCTCCACTGTTTTTCTGATAAAAAGCTTGTCATCATCAACCAATAATATGTTCATGCCATTCCCTCCGGGCTACACAAACAACGTGCAGCCCTGTTTTTTAAATTGCTCAATTTTTTCATCGATCAATTCCGGCGGTACGTCCAGCCGCTTGGCCAGACAAATGCGGCAAAGGAAGCTATTACTGCCGCGATTGATAAACTTTCTATGTGCACCGATCTCATTGAAGGTCAGCTGCTTCCCACATTTCATACAGGTAGCCATATCACTGATTCACCACCCTGGCCCGGAATACCGCGCAGTCATGAGGCGCGATCTCTTTTCTTAAAATCGCATTCTTTACTACGGTTTTCTCGCCCGTCCACACTTCCTTTGCCTCCAAGGTCTTTCCGGTACTGTGGGGCAATCCCAGCTCATCCAGATTCACCCACATGGCCACCTTTTCCTCGCTCAGATTAAACAGGCCTATGGCAATGTCCCCGTTTTCCAACTGTTTGTAATACCGCAGCTGGTTCTCATCATCCACCATCCAATTTCCCCTGATCTTCACCGGCTGTCTGCAGGCCCGGTCCTGATTGATGCGGATCAGCTCCTCGTTTGTCAGGATTGCCTTTGTCTCTGCATTCATATTGCGGATATCACAGCCAATCATCAGCGGAGATCCCATCATAGCCCATATGGAGAAATGCGTCTTGTACTGGGTGTCCGTACATCCCTTCAGCCCTACGTTTCCTTTTCCATACATGCCAACGATCAGCATATCCATATCGTTAAAGCATCCCACGCCATTATAGGGATGCAACTTTTCCTGCTGCCTTACCAGATCCTTTACAGACTCCCAGGTATCGTAGATATCCCCGGTGGAACGCCACATACTTGCGCCCGTGCTCTTGATCCATTCCTGCGTCTCGTCGTCTCCCCAGGAGCATGCTGAGAGCAGGATGTCCCTGCCGCAATTCTCCAGCGCCAGTCCCATCCGGCGATACAAATATTTTCCATGAATGATAGGGCTGTGGTAGCAGTAATCGTATTTCAGAAAATCCACGCCCCATTCTGCAAAGGTCTCTGCATCGATGAATTCATGCTCAAAGCTTCCCGGATACCCTGCGCAGGTCAGATTGCCGGCACAGGAGTACATACCGAATTTTAAGCCCTTTCCATGTACATAATCGGCTACCGCCTTCATTCCATTGGGAAACTTCTCCGGATCCGCCACCAGACGGTCGTTTTGATCCCGTTCCTTTAATGCCCAGCAATCATCGATCACAAGGTACTCATATCCCTTTTCCAGCAACCCTTGCGATACCATGGCGTCTGCCGTCTCTCGGATCAACTGCTCATTAATATTCTCACCATATGTATTCCAGGAATTCCATCCCATTGGCGGTGTCAGCTTTACCATTCTTTTATCCTCCTGTTCTTTAATCTAAGTGAAATACGTTTCTTAAATCCTTTCATCACCTAATTTTCCCTTCTTTCATAGCGCCCCCCTTAAAAGTAAACGCCCAATAGCGCGTACCCTTATTAACACAAGCCGCTGACGCGGCTGTATCAAAATTTATTGCTGGGGTTTTCTTATGTTTTCTGGAAGAGCTTTCGACCAGGGAAGCAGCTCCTCCAGAAAGCTTGTATCTGTATCCTCCATATGTTCTGGTATGACGGTTAAGAGATATTCGAAATACTCATATGGTTTTAAGTTGTTTGCCTTTGCTGTCTCGGCAATGCTGTAAATGATGGCAGAGGATTTTGCTCCGCTGATCGTATCGATGACCTGCCAATTCTTCTTACCTATACAGAAGCCTTTGATGGCCCGCTCACTGGCATTGTTATCAATGGGAACTTCACCATCAGTAAGAAAGACACGCAGATATTTCTCTTGATTCAGCATGTATCCATACGCCTCTCCAAGCTTATTTTTGGCGGATACATCCTGACTCGTTTTTTTGAGGTACACAAATAAAGCATCTACCAGCGGTTTCACAACCAGCTGGCGTTGCTGCAGCCGTTCCTCTGAAGACAGTTCCCGTAGCTTTCCCTCTTCCCGATAAATGGCCTGGATCTGTTTCATGACAAGGTACGCGGTAGATTTGGATCGCGCTTCTTTGGGAATCACCTTCAGAGCTTCATCAAATCTGCGGCGGCCATGAACCCAGCATCCGGCAATGGTCAGGTCTTCCTTTTCTTTTTCCAGGGTGTGGTAAACCTGATAACCGTCTGTCACGCAGATGCCGGAATAGTTTTTCAGAAACTCCCTGGGATGGGACGCATTTCTGGTCTTCTGGAATTCATAGAGAACGATCTGTTCTTTCTGATACAGATGACCGGAACGGTATACCCACATATAACTCTTGGAACCGGCGGGTCGGCCGTCTTTGTTTACAAGACACGGTGTTTCGTCCGCCTGTATGACATGGTATCCGTACAGCTTCTGGTGCAGATAATCATACAGGACACTAAGATACTCTTCCGCCAAACGGATCATCCAGTGTGCCATGTTCTTGCGGTTTACAGCTATGCCATAGCGTTCAAACTCTTTCTCTGTGCGGTAGAGCGGAACTGCATTCACATATTTACTGTTGATGATGGCAGCCGCAAGTGTCGATGATACAGGACTTCCATGAAGCAGGGCTTTCGGATGCGGGGCTCTTACCATGTGTTCGTCTACTTTGCTTGCATAAACACCCACGTGATGTTCCTCTACTTCCACCCTGGCAGGAATAAAACGGTAACGCCTGGATATTTCATCCGGAAGCTGTTTCCATCCCTTTTCCCCAAACTCTGCAGTAAGTTCTGCCTCAGAGAGATAATGGTCGATCCGGTTTACGGGAAGGCCTGACATATCCTGCTCCTTTTTACCGGTTGTTTTCTTACGGCGTGGAACGGTATCTTCTTTGTCGGATGTGTCAAGGTCACAGACGGCTTCTGCTTCATTAAAGAAAGCAATCTTGCCATCTACCTCCATGAAGTAGATCTGTGCATAATCCGCCATCTTTTCCGAAGATCTTCCAAACCGTTCCTGCTTTGACAGGACCAGCTGTTCCATGATCCGCTGAAGCTTTTTGTCCATTTCCTCAAGCTTGCGGGTCTGCTTTTCCGATTCTTCCTGCATGGCAAGAAAAAGCTGCACAAGAATCGACTTATCAATGCTGTTCAATTGTTCTTCTGTGTATTTCATTGCCATGGTCTGCTGCTCCTTCTGTAGAGCATTATAGCAGAAAATGTGGTTTTCTGCCACCATGCATGAAATTACCATTCGTCATTATGACGGTGGATAACAGAATAAAAAATCCTGATATTTCATTGAATCCCAAGGTTTTTTATTCTGTTATCCACAATGCAGGAGACTGTAAGAAAAGGATTGCCGGGATTGGCTCAGATCCTGTCTGTCCCGCGGTGGATAACTGCCGGATCTTCCATTTTTCATGTATTTGTAAGTTTTAAATTTTCTTCCTTTTGCACAATACCTACATGGCTTTTGGCGGATTTTCAAGCTCTACGATGGGACGTTTCGCAATGACCTCGAAGCCCTGCATGAGTAATGCGTATTGCTCCATGCTTATTTCCACGGCTTCATTTGTTGAACGCGGCCACTTAAAGGTACCGATGTTGATCCTTTTATAGAGAAGCAAAAATCCGTCCCTTCCCAGACGAGTCCCTTTATCCTATCGGGCTTTCTGCCACAGAACAGGAATAACGTATTCTTATCGTAAGGGTCCAAATTGAACTGGAATTTTACAATGGCTGCCAGCCCGTCAATACCTTTTCTCAAGTCCGTAGTTCCGACCGCCAGGTATACTTTTTGAAAACCGGCGGCATCGTTAAGCATTGGCGAGAACTCCGATCAGGTTCTTTATAAATCCTGCAGTAGCATTCCCTTTGATCTCGATGGAAATACCACAGGCGGTATGGAGCACTGCCGCTGTAGAAGAAGCATCGTTTGCGGCTGTTGCCAGAGCTGATGCCGATGGCATAGTCTGCTGAACAGGTGCAGGTAATTCGATAAAGTTAGCGGAAGACCCTTCCACCTGTTCCAGGCAAGCTTGGCGGACCCGTTTCAGTCGCCAGTAATAGTTCGCTTTTTTGATGTTGTGTTGCTCGCACCATTCGCCAACTGTCATATCTTTCGGGCGGTTCATACACTCCTGTACTTCCAGCGCCCATTGATTCAGCCGAAACTGTGCAGCAACCTGGCTTTCTTTTGATTTCATAGACCAACCTCCAGTTACTATGTAGTCTAAAAAGTAAAGTCAACTTTTTAGACTAAACTATTTGGACTCTTTAGATGTTGAGTCTATTATCTCAAAATATGATCCGAATTAAAAGGTACATGCTATTGGGCGTTTACCCTTAAAAGAGGACATATTCTCTTCTAAATCAGTATAAATTTTTTTCTTTGGACTGACTATAAATATTTGGGGGAAAAATAACAAAAATACGACAAAAAATGATTTGGACAGGAGCAAAAATCTGTTGATATTTCCTTTTTTTGTTCTATATAACTAGAGAGTAAAAAGTTTGTACTATTAAGAAGCCAGTGAATCCCAATAGGTTCCTGACTTATCCTGCTGCTCCCGAATTATTTGCGTTATGCGTAATTCCGGCTGTTTTTCCATAAACAGGAAAAA
>CALWDR010000168.1 GCA_944376745.1 uncultured Lachnospiraceae bacterium | reverse complement strand
CCTCACCTGGTTTGGCAAGAAGATGAAGGTCACGGATAAGAGTCCGCTGATAAAGGCCCTGGAGCAGGGAGACTGCGAGGCGGCGGAGGATTTTATTTCCGCCCAGCTTATGGATACCATCAGCTATTTTGACTACAAGGAGAGCTACTATCACGGCTTTCTGGCGGGCTTATGCAGCGGGATTCCGGGCTGGCTGGCGCAGTCCAACCGGGAGAGCGGAACGGGGCGGCCTGACATTGTACTGCGGGAGAAGAAATTTATGGGTCGGGCCATGATCTTGGAGCTGAAGGTGACGGAACGCTTCGACCAGATGGAGGAGACCTGCCGGGAGGCTTTGGCCCAGATCGAGGCCCAAAATTACGAGGCGGAGCTTGCGGCGGACGGCTACCGGCCTATCTTAAAGTACGGCCTCTGCTTTTTTAAAAAAGGCTGTAAGGTCATGAAAGCCTAACATAAATTCCCTGCCCTCCTCATACATTTAAGCAAGGAAAGAAACAGGAGGGCTCCCGTGAGTTCCAAGACAAAAATTGTAGTTCTTCATATGAAAGAACTCATCTATACGGTCATATTTGTGGTCCTGGGCATTTTGTTGATCCTGCTTTTGATCTTCATGTTCCTGCCGGACAAAAAGGAAGGCGACAAGACCCAGGAGACCATGCAGTACATAGCAGGAGTGTATAATTCCTCCATAAAATTCAATGACAATGCCATCGACGTGGAGGTGGTCATTGACAACAACCGCATAAACTCCATTTCCCTGGTGAATCTAAATGAGACAGTCACCACCATGTACCCGCTGATGCAGCCGGCTCTGGACAACATCAGCCAGCAGATCTACGAGACGCAGTCTTTGGAGAATATTACCTATTCCGAGGAGAACCAGTATACCTCCGAGGTGTTGCTTCAGGCCATCGAGCAGGCCCTGCAAAAGGCGCTGCCCCAGCAGGCGGAGGAATGAGTTGGAAGAGCCGCGTATAAGATAAGCAGTGGAGTGAGCCGGAAGGACTGTCATATACAAGATAAGAGGTAGTCGCCCCGGCGCGTCCCGGAACAGCTCCAGAAGCCACAAAAAAAGAAGGCTGATATTCGCGTAAAGAAAATATCTGCCTTCTTATTGTTTGTGGTATATGGATACAGTTCCCTCCCGGCCAATGACCTGTCAGGATTTTTCCTATTCTCCGGCAGTATCGCCATCCGCCGCATTGTCTTCGCCGGAGGCCGCATCGCTCTCGTCGGAATTGGTATCGTCATCCGCCGCATTGTCTTCGTCGGAGGCCGCATCGTTGTCCGCGGCATCGCTCTCGTCGGAAGCAGTATCATCCGCAGTGTCTTCTGCCTCAGCTTCCCCGGAGCCCTCGGCGGTGTCCTCCTCCGTGTCCGCGGCGGTCAATCCGCTTATGTAATCATCGACAGCCGTCAGATCCACCTCCGTCTGGGCAGTCTTGATGTTGGTGGAAACCCGGTCGTATATGGAATAGCCGATCCAGCCCACGATGGCCAGCCCGATGACGGAGCTGACGACCCGTCCGATGATGCGGTTGCGCTTGTGGCGCTTTAAAATCGTTTTGCGGTTTGCTTTCTCTTCTTTGTATTTGTTTACTTTTTCCTGACTCATATTCAGCAGTTCTCCTTTACCCAAAATCGTAATTGCTTATAGTATACACCATTTTTGTGAAAAATGGTTGAAAAATTTCAAAAAAATGAAAATTTTCTTAGGGTACCATTTCCGGCGGGGATATGGTATAATAGTTTCTGCTTGGCGAGGTGTTTTCGAGCCTAGCAGAACTAATACCTGTCCACTTAGCGAGGTATTGTCGAGCTTAGTGGATATGGTATAATAGGGTTCGCGGAGCGGTTCCTAACATACTTGATAACAGGGTTCGCGGAGAGGAGACAGCAGCATGAGCATGGCAGATAAGATTTTCATAGAGATGTGCCGGGATATTCTGGAAAACGGCGTCAGCACCGAGGGAGAGAAGGTGCGCCCCAAATGGGAGGACGGCGCCAGCGCCTACACCGTCAAAAAATTCGGCGTGGTGAACCGCTACGATCTGTCGAGGGAATTTCCGGCCATTACCCTAAGGAGGACCGCCATCAAGAGCTGTACCGACGAGATACTCTGGATCTGGCAGAAAAAGTCCAACAATATCCACGATCTGCACAGCCATATCTGGGACGAATGGGCGGATGCGGACGGCTCCATCGGCAAGGCCTACGGCTATCAGCTGGGCGTCAAGCACCAGTACAAGGAGGGCATGATGGACCAGGTGGACCGGGTCATTTACGACCTGAAGCACAACCCCTACAGCCGCCGGATCATGACCAACATCTATGTACATCAGGATCTGCACGAGATGAATCTGTATCCCTGCGCCTACAGCATGACCTTCAACGTGACCCAGAAAAAAGGACATGACCGGCTGACGCTGAATGCCATTTTGAATCAGCGGTCCCAGGATGTGCTGGCGGCCAATAACTGGAATGTCTGCCAGTACGCGGTGCTGATGCATATGCTGGCCCAGGTCTGCGATATGGAGGTGGGAGAGCTGGTGCATGTGATCGCGGACGCCCACATTTATGACAGGCACATTCCCATTATCCGGGAGCTGATTCAGAGGGAGACCCATCCGGCGCCGGATTTCTGGCTGAATCCCGAGATTCATGATTTTTATCAATTTACCAGAAATGATGTGCGCCTGGACAACTACGTGACCGGACCCCAGGTGACGGATATTCCCATTGCGGTGTAAGGAGGAAGCTTATGAATCTGATTGCGGCGGTGGACAAAAACTGGGCCATAGGCCTGAAGAATAAATTGCTGACGAGTATTCCGGAGGACATGAAATTTTTCCGGGAGACCACCACGGGCAAGGTGGTGGTGATGGGGCGCAAGACCCTGGAGAGTTTTCCCGGCGGGCGGCCCTTAAAAAACCGCACCAATATCGTGCTTACCCGGGACAGGAGCTGTCAGGTCAAAGGCGCCGTGGTGGTACATTCCCTGGAACAGCTCAGAGAGGAGCTTGCAAAATACCCCAGCGAGGACATTTACGTCATCGGCGGGGAGAGCGTTTACCGTCAGCTCCTTGATGACTGCGACGTGGCCCATATCACCAAAATAGACTACGCCTATGAAGCCGACGCCTGGTTTCCCAACCTGGACGAGCGGGAGGAGTGGACGATCACGGCGGACAGCGAGGAGCAGACCTGCTTTGACCTGGAATACCGTTTCTTAAAATATGAGAGAAAAACAGCGGCTTCCTGTAATATATGAGAAAACAGCGGCTGCGCGCTCCTGACATGGGCGCACCGGCAGGGAGAAGCTTTGCGATAAGAAAAACAGCGGCTTCCTCCTGATATAAATATAACGGCAGGGAGAAGCTTTACGATAAGAGACATGTGAGACACTGGAAAGAGAGGGAGACAGAATGGATATTACCGGAAAAAAATTGTTCGTGAAGGCTCTTTTGGAGGAGGGCGTGGACACCGTATTTGCCTATCCCGGCGGGATGGTGACCGATATTCTGGATGAGCTTTACCGGACGGAGTCCATCGATATGATACTGCCCCGCCATGAGCAGGGCCTGATCCATGAGGCGGAGGGTTATGCCAAATCCACCGGGCGGGTGGGGGTGTGCATTGTCACCAGCGGCCCCGGAGCCACCAACATCATGACGGGACTGGCGGACGCCCACTATGACAGCATTCCCCTGGTATGCTTCACTGGCCAGGTGCCTTTAAATCTCATCGGCAACGACGCGTTCCAGGAGGTGGACATTGTGGGGATGACCCGCAGCATCACCAAGTACGGCGTCACGGTCCGGGACCGGAAGGATCTGGGCCGCATCATCAAGATGGCCTTTCACATTGCCCGCACCGGCAAGCCCGGTCCGGTGCTCATCGACATTCCCAAGGATATCCAGACCTCTCTGGGGCCGGCGGAGTATCCCGAGAGCGTGGTGATCCGGGGCTACAAGCCCAACGAGAGCGTGCATGTGGGACAGCTCAAGAAGGGCTACAAGCTTTTAAAGGGGGCGAAACGGCCCCTGTTCCTCTTAGGCGGCGGCATCAACATCGCGAAGGCCAACGAGAAGATGCAGAAGCTGGTGGAGCAGACCCATGTTCCCGTGGTGACTACCATTATGGGCAAGGGCGCTATCCCCACCGATCATCCTTATTATATAGGAAACAGCGGCATGCACGGCAAATACGCGGCCAATATCGCGGTCAGCAAATGCGACGTGCTGTTTTCCATTGGCACCCGGTTCAATGACCGGATCACCGGGGATCTGAACGAATTTGCCCCCCATGCCAAGATCGTCCATGTGGATGTGGATACTGCGGCCATTTCCAGAAATGTGGTGGTGGACGTGCCCATCGTGGCCGACGCCAACCTGGCCATCGACAAGCTTCTGGAGTGGGCGGAGCCCCAGAAAACAGACAAGTGGATGGCCGAGATCGCGGAGTGGGATCAGGAAAATCCCCTGGAAATGCGCCGGGATAAGGGAATGACCCCCCAGATGATCATGGAGGGGATCAACGAGGCCTTCGAGGAGGCCATCATCACCACGGATGTGGGCCAGCACCAGATGTGGGCCGCCCAGTACATCGAGGTGACGCCGAAAAAGCAGTTTATCACCTCCGGGGGCCTGGGAACCATGGGCTTTGGATTCCCGGCGGCTGTGGGAGCCAAGATCGGCAACCGTGAGAAACCCGTTGTCTGCATCAGCGGCGACGGCGGCATGCAGATGAATATCCAGGAGATGGCCACCTCCATCGTGCAGGACGCGCCGGTCATCGTCTGCCTGCTGAACAACTATTATCTGGGCATGGTCCGCCAGATGCAGCAGCTCTGGTACGGAAAACGCTATGCGGTCACCTGTCTGCGCAGGCGGAGAGGCTGCCCCCAGGGCTGCAAGGGACCCAATGAGAGCTGTCCGCCCTATGTGCCGGATTTCCTGAAGCTGGCGGAGAGCTATGGGGCCAGGGGGATCCGTGTATTGAAAGAGGAAGAGATCGCCCCGGCCCTGGAGGAAGCGAAGAAAAGTAATGTGACCACCATCATAGAATTTATGATAGCAACCGACGAGCTCGTGCTTCCCATGGTAAAGGGCGGCAATCCCATGAGCGAAATGATTTTGAAGTAAGGAGGGACCGGGATGAAGAACCGATGGATAGCGTTGTATGTGGAGAACCAGGTGGGCGTCCTGGCCAAGGTATCCGGCCTGTTTTCCGGAAAATCCTACAATCTCCAGAGCCTGACGGTGGGCACCACCGAGGATGAGACGGTGTCCCGCATGACGATCTGCGTCACCAGCGATGACATCACCTTTGAACAGATCAAAAAGCAGTTGAACCGCATGGTTGAGGTCATCAAGGTCATCGACCTGACCAACGTGCCCATCCATATGAAGGAGATCCTCTTTGTCAAGGTGCGGAATTGCTCTGTGGCGGACAAGACGGAGCTGTTTCAGATCGCCCAGACCTTCCAGGTGGAGGTCTCCGACATCGGCGAGGACAGCGTGCTTCTGGAATGCATGCTCACCGTGCGGAAAAATGACGAGCTGATCGCGCTCTTAAATAAGCGGTTTCACAATAACATTTCGGTGGTCCGGGGCGGCGGCGTCGCCATCGAGTCCATCAGCACCTCGGAGGCGGGACGGACCGAGTACCGGAAAAAATAAGAAGTCCTGTGCAGGCAGCGGTTATTTCCCGATAATAAGGAGATGGCCGTCGGCATGCGTCCTTACTATAACCGGCAATTATGTGCTTTATAAGCTTTAAGAATAATCTTGACAGAGACGGAAAAAGGTATATAATAGTTCAAAAAGTTAGATGCGGAGGGATCATGATGGACATCAGATTTGAAAAAAGAGAACAGTTAAAGGAGAAGCCCCAGGACGAGTCGAAGCTGGGCTTCGGAAAATATATGACGGACTACATGTTCGTGATGGATTGGGACAGAGGCGAGGGCTGGCATGACGCCAGGATCGTTCCTCACGAGCCGATCCCCTTAGAGCCTGCCTGTGTGGTTCTGCACTATGCCCAGGAGACTTTTGAGGGATTGAAGGCTTACCGCACGGCGGAGGGGAAGATTCAGCTGTTCCGCCCGGAGATGAATGCCAGACGGATGATCCATTCCAATGAGCGGCTCTGCATGCCGGAGTTCCCCGAGGAAATGTTTGTGGAAGCGGTAAAGGCCATTGTCAGAGTGGAGAAGGACTGGGTGCCCTCCGCCCCGGAAACTTCCCTGTACATCCGCCCCTTTATGTTTGCCACCGAGGCGGCTTTAGGCGTACACATGGCGAAATCCTATAAATTTGTGATCATCTGCACCCCTGTGGGCGCTTACTACGCGGGCGGCATCGACCCGGTGAAGATTCTGGTGGAGGACGAGCTGGTGCGTGCCGTCAAGGGCGGCACCGGATTCGCCAAATGCGGCGGCAACTACGCCTCCTCCATTCTCGGTCAGGTGAAGGCCGAGGCCAAGGGCTACACCCAGGTTCTGTGGCTGGACGGCGTGGAGCGGAAATATGTGGAGGAAGTGGGCACCATGAACATCATGTTCAAGATCGCCGGCGAGATCTACACCGCTCCCATCGACGGCACGGTGCTTCCCGGTGTCACCAGAGACTCCATCATCCACATTTTAAAGGACTGGGGCTACAAGGTAAATGAGACCAGGCTGTCCATCGACGAGCTGATGAAGGCCGGACACGACGGTACCCTGGAGGAAGCCTTCGGCACTGGCACCGCCGCCGTGATCTCCCCGGTGGGCGAGCTGGCCTACAAGGATGACGTGGTGACCATCAATGATTTCCAGATCGGCGAGCTGAGCCAGAAGCTGTACGATACCCTCACCGGTATCCAGTGGGGCAAGCTGGAGGATAAATACGGCTGGACGCAAGAGGTGTAGGATGCGTATCCGTTAAGCCGTGTGAAAAGAGTGAAAGACAGGCTTTT
>CALWDR010000167.1 GCA_944376745.1 uncultured Lachnospiraceae bacterium | reverse complement strand
CGTAATTCCTCGAAAATGTCCACTCCAAGCGGCAGCATGAAATTTTCCATTGGACAGCTCACTTCCTTCCCTGCGGACGGGCTCAGCACACGCCAGTCCGGCGTTTCCCCATTGCTCTGTCTCTATTTTATAATGTTTTTCTCTTGTTGTCGATATTTATTTTTGTGGAAATGGACTATTGTGGGCGTACTTACTTTTCATGGGGTGGGGAAATATTCATCTACCAGTTTTTGTCTGGAGGTAGCCCTGGATAGTGCTTTTGTTAACGCAGACACGCTTTCGCTCAGATCAAGACGCAGCGGTACTAGATTCGCCGCCTGCAAGCAGTCGGCTCATCAAGTGCCGGCGTCTTTCAATGGTCTGCTTATAACAAAAGCACTATCCAGGGCTACGTTTCATTCAAAAGCTGGAAGTTTATCTATTTTCCCCACCCCATGAAAAGCAACGATGTCATTCCTTTCACAGCAGCATAGCCCCTGTCCCCACCAGGATCAGCACAAGCCCCAGGGCGGCCTTCCGGCTTAATTTTTCCTTCAGGACCAAGCCGGAAAATACAATGGTCACTAAAATGCTGAGCTTGTCCACAGGAACCACCACGCTGGCGGGGCCGTCCTGAAGGGCCCGGTAGTAGCACAGCCAGGACAGCCCGGTGGTGATTCCCGAGAGAAGCAGGAAGCTCCAGCCCTTCCGGTCTATGTGCCTGACGCCTTTCTGCTCTCCGGTCACAAGCACCATCAGCCAGGCCATGATCAGAACCACCACAGTGCGGATGGCCGTTCCCAGATTGGATTCCACCTGCTCCACCCCTATTTTCCCGAAAATGGAGGTGAGGCTGGCAAACAGGGCGGAGAGCAGGGCATAGAGCAGCCAGGCCCTGTTTTGCAGCGCCGCGATGATGGTTTCCTTCTTTGTATTCTGCGGCCCGCCATTGATGGTTTCCTTCCTTGTATTCTGCATCCCCGCGCCGGCGGTTTCCTTCCTTGCATTTCGTATCCCCGCACCCACGGTCTCTTTCCTTGTATTCTGCATCCCGGTGCCGGCGGTTTCTTTCTTTGTAATCATCAAAAGCGTACCCAGTCCGATTCCCAATACGCCTGCGACCTGAGCGGCGGAAATGGGCTCCCCCAGAAACAGGAAGGCCAGCAGGATCGTGAGCACCGTGCTGGATTTATCTATGGGCGCCACTTTATTGACATCCCCCAGCTTTAAGGCCTTAAAATAGCACAGCCAGGAGACGCCGGTGGAGAGGCCCGACAAGATCAGAAACAGCAGGGTATTCCCGGATATCCGGCTGATTTCATTTTGAGAACCTACCACAAATACCATCAGCCAGGAAAAAGCCAGGACCACGATGGTGCGAATGGCGGTTGCCAATGTGGAATTTATATTTTGCATGCCGATTTTTGCCAGTATCGCTGTGATTCCGGCGAAAAATGCGGAGCCAAGGGCGAAGAGAAGCCAAAGCATGTTGTGTTCCTTTCCGGAATGTTTCTCTCTCTTTTTTCTTATTATATAATGGCTATTTTTGCATGACAATATTTATTTTTGTCGGTTGACTTCCCGGCATAATTACGCATATACCTTCAGTCCCCGATCACTGATCAGCTTCTTAGCAAATTCACCTAAACCAAATATTTTTTCATTTGGTTCAAGCTCGTATTTTTCCGAGCATAAAACCTTTATATTCTGCCCTGTATTGCCCCCTTCTAAAATTTCCAAGACCTGCTCTTTTGTTGTAATGATCTCATCTCTTACCATAAGCCAGCATAGCTTTGTCGTTGTGATCCCTGTAATGCTTCTCTTTCCCGTATATCGAAATACATCCCGTATCGTTCTGCCTAAAAGTGTAATCGCTCTTCTGTCGTCGGTCAAAAGAATATATTTAGGAGAGGAAAATTCCGGTATGTTTGACAGCATATGCATACAAATGGCAATCAACTCTTCCCCCAGGTTATCCCCCGAAACTTTATTGCTCCTCACCTCCTGGAAAAACCGTTCCATGAGGGAACCCTCCTTACGGATCGTATTTCCCAGAAGCTCCTGTTTTAAAGACGGGTTCCTCTCAAAGGTCCGTTCCACAGCCCCTTCTTTACTCTTTGCATTTTTTACGGCAAAGGACAGCATTGTATGAATCTCTGCACTGCCTGCAAAACAGATTTCCAGTGCTTTTTTCATATCCTCCTCGTAAATCACAAGGACGCGGAGCCCATATTGGCACATCTTCTTGATATAATTCACATGCTGTTCCCAGAGCCTGTTATCACCGGAGCACAATTCCATTATGATGCCTCTGGTAATAACTACAATTCCCCCCGCCTGTTTTATATACTGGAAAATGCGATTCGGCTCTGCTATATTCATATGATTGCGAAACGCGCAGGTATCGTAAAAGAAGCATTTTTCCGACTGAAGGATTGCTTCCGCCGCCTCCTCCTGCTCTGCGATCACATAGGATTCAATCTCAGTAAAATTAGCGGGAACCTCACAATGATTGTTATCCATAGTCCTTATCCCCGTATCTCATCATATATTTTTTTCATATATGCCAGTGCTCTGTCAACCGTTTGGGCGCTCAAAATCTGTTCCGCCTGATATTCCAGACCGACCTCTTTCACGAAATACGCAAGCTTTGGAAAATCATCTTTTTTGGTTGCATTTAGTACATCTTCATTCAGCCAGAGCCTTGTAAATTCAGATCTTATCGCAGAGCTGTTCACTGCCAGCAATTTTTCCAAAACTTTACCATCCGCAAAAAGGCCCAGTTCATAGGAGCGTATCAATACAGCCATATAAGATACTTCAAAGTATGACATCAATTTTGCGATCATTGCCAATTCGGAATCCCCTTCGTCCTGCTCTGCCCTGAACCTGCGAAACATTTTCCGAAAGCTGGGTTCCGGCATCAAAAGTATTCCGGCAAAAAGATTTGCAGACATTTCCTCTTCCTGCTCATAATAATGTTCATTCATATACAGCTCTACTTTTTGCCTGAATTGCTCTTTCTGATAAAAGGTATGATAGATCTCATGACACAGTGCGAAATTCACATTTCCTTTGGGAAGTATGGAGTTCAAAAAAATGTACCCCAATGTATCTCCTTTGTAGCAGACTGCTCCTATTTCGGAATCTTTCATCGGGATCTCCATCACCAGATAATTATTTTCCCGGAATAAAGGTCTGACGACCATCATCACATTCAGCAGATCCTGTTCAAAATCCATATCGATCCGAGAGTACAAATCCCGAACTTTCTCGACTGCTTCTTGCTGATGCTCACAATTATATTTTACTATATTTTCAAATCTTTCAAATGTCATCTACTCGCTCCCCACGGTCATAAGAAACCGTTCCTTTGCGCCCAGCACTTCATCCATATGTTCTATAAAATCCATCAGCTTCACAGCAAACTGTTCCTGCTCTTTGCTTGGCTCGCCTGCATAGAAAGCAACCTCTGCCGCTGTCCTATCCTCAAGGTCAGGCACACAGAAGGGCTCCGTCAAAAAAAATTCCACCTTTTGTCCCAGCGCATGCGCTATTTTTTCCATCTCATTGCTGGTAATATCCTGACTGCCTGTCAAAATCCGCGACAGCTTGCTTGCGTCCATTCCGGTCTTCAAACTGATAAAGGACCGCTTGATTTTTCTTTTCATCAAATAGGTATTCACATTTTCAATATATTTGCTCACGTTATCATCTCCTTTTATCTCACGCTTCACTATCATTATATTCCTTTTTTTATTTAAAGCAAGTCGCATTTTCATTTTTTAATATATTTTTCATATTTTTCGATTGTTTATCTCTTTATACCCTTTCTATTTTACATTTTATATCATTTTTTACAAGAAATAATTCAGAAACAGAAAGTCCAAGACCCTGCCGCCATTGTCGGAGCAGGGCCTCTGTCTGGAATAGGGAACGAAGCATTTGTTTTTCTTTATGCCATAGTACACCTTATTTGATATCCAACAAAGACAAAACAGGAATGATATGCCTGTACATTCCTTCGAAGCGGAACCAGTGCGCCAAAAGATTACCATCACGCAGGAAATGCCGCCCGTTTGCACAGGCGGCACCTTTTTACTTCTTGATGACAGGAATCCAGATTTCACTGCGATATTCAGGGCTGCTCATATCGCCCCCGGTATAAGCCTCGATGTCCATTTCATAGGTCGGCTGATAACTCGAAGTGGGGAAAAATTCTGAGCAGATTTTATACCACAAATCCTGAATCGCACCCGGCATGGCTCCTTTACACTCAAAGACTGCCCAGGTTCTGGCAGGAATCGTCGTCCGGCGAAAGCCCTCCGGTACGGTGGCGTCCTTGTTGTACGCTGCCGCAATGGAATAATCAAAGGTCTTTGCGTTTTCCGGCAGGCTGCCGTAGCAGACCCCAAAGATATAGGACCTGTCGCTGGCTGCTTCCAGCAGCTTCTTCACCGTACCATCGCTATGGGCTCTCGTCCAGAAGTCGGGAATGCTCTTTTTATTTACCGCATTCTCAATACTGTGGGATTCCACTTTCTCAATGATGTCAAAAGCTTCCTTTTCCACAATTTTGTAGTCCATAATACTACCTCCGCTTAATGTGATTTTCACGGAAATGCGGGAAAAGGATTTCAGCTTTGAGCCGTCTTTCTTCGCCTCCGAAGGAGTGAGCCCGTGAAATTTCGAAAAGGCTCTCGTGAAGCTCTCCGGGCTCTCATAGCCGTATTTTAATGCGATGTCTATCACTTTGTGATCCGAAGCGCAAAGCTCATGGCCGGCCAGTGTGAGCCTTCTGTTACGTATGTAATCTCCAAGGGAGATTCCGCACAGAATGCCGAAGATTCTTTGAAAATAAAAGCTGGAGCAGGCCGCTTCCCTGGCAACCTTATCGTAATCAATCTCCTCGGTTAAGTGCTCCTCCACATAGTTGACAGCATTTTGGATTCCGGTTAGCCAATCCATAAGTTCCCTCCTTTCCGTGTGGTTTCATTTTAGTGCAGGGACGGTTTTATTTCCTGACTTTGCGTGTTCACTTTGGCAAGGATTACTTCTTCTCACTGTAAAGCCGAAGCAGGTCTGTCGCTCTTAGGTGTCAAAGGAAGCCACAACTCAATATAGCGGGATTGCTTCACCGCCATATCCCCAGGTTTAGAGAACCAGTGATATACCGATATTTCGGGAGCGTCTGCCAACTCATAGCCTGATGTTGGCAGCCACTCGCCCACCGCCTTCTTACGAAGGTCCTCAAACAACCTAGTGGGATATTTTGTTCTTTCTGTTTCGCAAATCAGATACAGACCTTCCGGTACCACGATTCTTTCAAATCGTTTTGCTTCCTCTGCACCAATTTCCTGTTCCAGGTGATTCGTGCACCACTCATCTAGCAGAGACGCAATGTAGAAATCATATCCATCCTCGTCAAAACCGCTCATGATATTATATCCGGTATCACAGTCATGGGCCAGGCCTTTGAGAATATACTGGTTGACACGGGTAGAAACATAAAAATCACGTTCCTGGTCTACCCGGTTCGCCGGGGTTCCGGTAAATCTTCTCTTGTAGCCTGTAAAAATCATTTCCGGTTTCTTTTCCACTCTGTAATTCATTACAGCACCGCCTTCCAATGAAAATGTCAGTACAAGACGGGAAAAGGACTTAAGGCTGCTACCATTGTTTCGAACCTGGGACGGCAATACCCCATGAAACTTCCGGAATGCTTTTGCAAAGCTGTCCGGACTTTCATAGCCATACTTCAGCGCGACATCAATCACTTTGACACTGCCGTCAGCCAGCTCTGTGCCGGCAAGAGACAATCTGCGGTTACGGATATATTCTCCAACCGTAAAACCGCAGACAATGTAAAATACACGTTGAAAGTGGTAGCTTGACGAAGCGCTTTGTGCCGCAATGTTCTTGTAGTCAATGGGGTCTGTTAGATGTCCTTCGATGTAGTCGATTGCCTTTTGCATGCCTGTCAGCCAGTCCATAATTTTCCTCCTTGTCTGCCTGTATTTTATCAAAAGGCGGATTTGTTTTCCCGACACTCCGTGCGGAGTGTAATCGGATTTTTGCACATGCTTTTCCAAAACGTCAAGGGAATTTAACTAATTTCGCTTAACCTGGCATTGATAAAGGACATCGGCGATTCTCAAAAGCTGCTTGTCATTCCCTTAACAGGAACGCAAACAGCTCCCGTCCTGTTTTTGTTTATAAATCTCTTTCAGATCATCAATCGCCATCTCCACATCCAGTGTGTGGAACCCCAGCCAACATTCCTGCATGGTTTCGGCGTCGGCGATTTTATATATCTCACGGCTATATTCTCCCGTGTAGTAATGCCAGTAGCGATAGGTGTACCCGATCCAGTACATTTCTTCCAACGTATAAGCGGAACCTGCTTTCTTAAGTCCCTTCACCTCATCATTCAGCTCATCCAGAATATATTCTTCCCCAGCCCATTGTAAGCGATCATAGACATCATCGAGAGCGGCGGCGGTCCGGCTGTTCATAAAAGACGCGATAAACCCGGGACAATCGAGACCATTTTTCAGCGCAAGCTCAAACAACCGCCCTTGTATATCGCAAAGCTGGCGTTTTTCCAGCGCAAGAGTTTCCATATTAATCACCTGCCCTTACTATTTCATCAAAAAATTGTCCTTCGCGGCGGTATTTCCGGCAGATCTCATCCGCCATTGCGACGCCTTTCGAGCGGTTTGCTTCGCTCTCTTGCTTTAATTTTCCACGGTCCTCCGCTGAAAGCTCCTGTTCATCCAGAATTTTTATTTGCTTACACGCCTTTTCTGTCAAAGCCACATATTGTTTGCCAAGCTTCAACGCCGACAAGCTGTGGATGAGTGCCGCATCCGTAATCTCTCCATTAAAAAAGCGGTCCAGAACGACAAACATTCTATCATTCGCAATATCGCCGATAATCATGTCGCAATCTTTGCTCAAACCCGCTATTCTGTTATAGATCTGTGAGTTTTTTGCAAACTCCATCTTACCGCGGTGATATGCGACCAGCAACGCCCAGTCTAATCCCACATTCACATCAAGAATTTTCAGGCCTGACAGCTCCACACTTAATGTATAGATTTTAGAATTTGGATAATTGCAAATCAAAGTAAGCGGCTGCATCCGGTCTGTGCCCATATAGAAGCCTTTACCAAAATCGCAGTGCTCCCGGCTTAGCGGCGCGATAGCGCCGTGGATTCCCGACTTTGAGCCATGATAAAGCGTCACAGTTTCAGCATTCGTAGTTCTAATATGATTTCCATCCAACCGCGATAAATCCATACCGGCGTTTTTCATAAGGGCCTCCTGCATTAAATTAGGCTCGATCATAAGTCATGTATCTCATTCCAGCATTTGAACAATTTTATTATAGCAAATGCAGCATCAGAATACAATGCAATATCTATGTAAGACATCCCTGGATCATCCGTTCCTGGTTACTGCTCATGGGGTGGGGAAAATAGACAAACTTTCCTGCTTTTGACTGGAACGTAGCCATGGATGGCGCATTTGTTATAAGCAGACCATTGAAAGACGCCGGCACTTGGCGAACCGTCCGCTTGCGGGCGGCGAGCCTAGTACCGCTGCGTCTTTCGCTGAGCGGGAGCGTGTCTGCGTTAACAAATGCGCCATCCAGGGCGGTCTCCAGACAAAAACTGTCACTAGTTGAATATTTCCCCACCCCATGAAAAGTATCCGTTCCCGTACAAATCATTTCCCTGTAACGGCTCAACGTTTCATTTATTTAAGAATGACGTAGGTTGTGGGGAGAATACCATCTCCATGATACGGCAACAAATAGTTTCGATCATACAGGATTGCCACCGGCGCCGAAATCGCATCCTCAAACAGACGAAAATACGCCATATCTTTCGCAAGCTTCTTCAACTGTACCGGAATATGATTTTTCAAAATCTTTGTGACTGTCTCCATTAAGTTTTGGGCTTCATTTGCAATTTGGGCAGCCGTTTCAGCGAAAATACTTTTCAGAGCGTCGTGCTGTTCTCTTGTGAAAACCGGCGCATTTACAAATAGTCCCTTGTCATTTGAAATGATATATCCTTTACGGATCATATCAGCCGCCAGTGCTTTGTCGTTTTCGCTGAAGTGTTTGGTATTTCCTTTGGCAACATCCAGAAATACATTTGTAACGTTCTGCCGGTTAAAACAGTAATGATGCACCATCTCTCCGTTGATCGGGAAATCCATAAATTGCACATAGTCACCCATGCTATTCACAACATTAGAGATACCAAAACCGAATTTTGATTCCCAGGAATTTTGATCTCCGTGTTCCACACCCCAGATAAAGCATTCCGTGCCAAATTTATCTTTGGGATATACTACATGAATCTTATCCTGAAGAATTTCTATGACTGCGCGATACAGAATAAAACTCACCATTTGCCAGGAAAAAGCGTTGTTGCCCATATCTGCTCCGAGAAACCCCACATTGCGGACTTCATCCTCATGTTCTGTGATTGCCGCCATCAGCATATCCGCAATTTTTTCTCTCAGTCTGGCTGTTTTGATATTTACCTCGTTCGCAAAATCTCTTGTGAAGATCACAATGTTCGTGTAATACCGGTTGCCGTCTTTTTTCAGAAGCTCATATTCCCTAAGCTCCGCCAGCTTGTCCTCCATATAAGGAAGCGACACGCCTATCTCCAGGCTGATCTGTTCCGCGCTTAACTTATCATTGTAGCAAGCGAATAAGATGTTCTGCGATATTTTACTATCACACAAATGGTAATAGCGATTTGCTCCGTTGCCCCAGAACATGAGCGAAAGGCCCTTCGGGTAATAACTTTGTTGACCGTAGTTTCGTTCCATACTCATACCTTCTTTCAGAATTTGTCTTGATTTGAAAAGCAGATATTTTACCATGCTTTCACTGATCGAGAGACGATTGGATATTTCCGAACAGGACTTATTTTCAATATAGTACAAAACAACCGCTTTTCGATACTTATCCGAAAGCAGCGTTAATTCCCGGCGAAGCAGATACAGCGCAGAGTCATCCTCCACGAATTGCTCAGCCACATCCGGCAGATCGTCCGTAAGCTCGCAGCCATGATCTCTTGCCTTGTTTCTGCACCATTGCTTATAAACATTTCCCGCAACCGCCCACATAAAACCGTATACCGCATCGACATTTCTGATATGATCGGCAGATTTGTATATCTCCAAAATAATATCATGTGCCAGATCTTCTGCTTCAAAATGGTTTGATGTTCTGGCAGCACAGTAAGACAAAAGAGCTTTTGCTATCTCTTCAATCTTTGTATCAAGTTCTTTCTTATCCAATTTCACATCTCCTTTATCATCACCGGTGATTTCACTTATATAGTGAAACGAAACCCTCTGCGGTTAATATTTGAATAAAAATTTGTACGCCGCAAGCTGCTCACACACAGGAAATGCCGCCCGTTTACACAGGCGGCACATTTTTCTTAAAAGCTGCTGTTTCATCCCCTTATGAACTTATCAATCTTCCTCCGCTCCGCCTCCGGGTTCAGCCGCAGAATCCGGGCCTTTATTCTGCCATAGCTTTCCTCAGCGTCCAGGTCCGGCAGGGAAAGTCCCCGATTTTCCCAGAAATCCTCAACGGTTGTGAACACCGTGCTGCTCCAGCCGTAGCCCCTGCCATACTTATCCACCTTCTGGGCCTGGCCGCACATAGTTATGAACATCCGCATCTGAAGCTCCACAAGGGCCCGGTCAAATCTCCCGTTATCCTCCCTGGAAAAGCCGCCCAGCCGCTTGATCTCATGGAAAGCCGCCTCGCCGCTGTCAGAAATAATATCGTAGATCTCCTTTGCCATCTGGCTTATGGTGCCGTTCTCGTAGGCCTCATCAAAGCTTTCGCCCTTCCTGCGGACC
Source organism: uncultured Lachnospiraceae bacterium (assembly GCA_944376745.1). GTDB lineage: Bacteria > Bacillota > Clostridia > Lachnospirales > Lachnospiraceae > 14-2. The sequence goes on along the minus strand of CALWDR010000167.1, from coordinate 7,055 downwards.
GCGTAAAAATACGGGTACCATTCTTTTGTGATGTAGCCGCTGGTGCCAAAGAAAAGCTTTGCGTAGGCGATGTCGTCCCGCTCCTTCAGCACCCGCATACGCCACTCCCAGGGGTCCGTCTCCGGGTCGCCGGTGTGCCATTTTACAGGGGAATCCACGGCTTCCTGTTCGGTCCAGTCGTAGGGGATGACCGCATAGATTCCTTTTGCATTGCCGCCACCCATGGAAAAGCCGCTGGCGGAAAGCTCGGTACAGAAGTCTGAAAAATTACGTATCATAGTTTGCCCACCTTTTCCGCCTTTTGTAAACAACGATTTCCGCGTCAGAGCCGCCTTCGCCGTACTCACAGACGAGAAGATTATTTTCGTCCGCCGTCAATCCATAGCAGCGGTCACTGTTCTTCTTGCAGATCTGGTTGCCCAGATATATCCTCTTGTCGTCCCAGAATTTTATCACCTGCCCGCTCGGCAGCGTGTAGGGAAGATTGATATAGGAACCGACAAGAGCGTTCAGATGTGTTACCTCCTCCATATCCTCAATGCCCAGGTCGTTGAATTCCGAAATCAAATCCTCCATCATTTTGCAGGCCCCTTCAAAGGCCTTCCCGCAATTTTCACAGCCGTGGCTTTGGCAACACTTTGCAACCACACAGGAGCCCCCGAAGGGACGTCCCTTTGTCTTGGCACAGCCGCCGCAGGTTTCTTTTAACCCGCACCCGCCGCAATCCAGTCCGCATATTGACTTCATCCCGTAATACCTCCTTTTCCGCTCTGATTTTTATAAACTGCTTTGTATTTTTTACTATAGCATCAGAAACACGACAACTGTCTGTCATGTTTGATACAAATTTTGCATGGAAATAAGAACAGCCTTCATCTGCTCCACCATTTCGGAAGGGCCCAGGACTTTCACCTTATCACCAAAGCTTAAGAACCATTCCAGGGCTCCTTGCTGGGTGGTAAAGCCCCATTCTGTGTACAATTTGCCGTCCTCCTGCAGGGTAAATGAGTCCGGGCCGTATTCCTCCACCAGCCGGTATTTCACGGAAGGGTCATAGATGGCGGAAACCACATAGTCATCGGTCATATGCAGGCCAAACTGCTTTTTCTCCCGGGGAATCTCCCGGACAGAAAAGGTTTCCTCTGTTATCCGCAGATTCCACAGGCGGCGGAGCTTATACATCCGAAAGTCCTGCTGCTTTCTACAAAAGCCGAACACATACCAGTCCGACCATTTGAATACGATCAAATACGGCTCGATGACCTTATCAGCATCCCCTTTGTTGTAGCAGTAATGAAAGGCGATACATTTTGACTCCCCAATGGCGCGCTTGATCTGCTCCAGCTTTGGGACCAGATCATCCCTATAATAGGAAGAAAGGTCAATCACCATATGATCCGCCAGCTTTATGGCGGAATCGCCGCCGATTTTTTCGGCCAGCTTCTCCGCAAAGGCGGCGCCGGAAACGCTGTCCAGGGATTTCAGCCCTGTAAAAATGGCCGCCAGCTCCTGCTTTGTAAACACGGTGGTGTCCAGGGAAAAGCCCTCCATGAGGGAAATACCACCGCCCGCGCCCTGAGTGGTGACGATTGGGATACCGGCCTTGCAGAGGTCCTCGATATCCCGGTTGATGGTCCGCCGGGACACCTCAAATTTTTCGGCCAGGTAAGGGGCTGTGACGGTCTTTTTCTGTTGTAAGGTTGTGATAATGCCGATCAGGCGGTCTATTTTCATACTGAATTCCTACCCTATCGCAATCTTTCCCTCTGAAATATCCGAAAGAACCTCCACCAAAAATTCGTGTTCTCTTGCCAAAACTCTCGCAGCCAACGTCTCCGGCGTGTCACCTTCCATGACAGGGACTTTTGTCTGCGCTACAATTTCCCCGCTGTCATATTCCGCATTTACCCGATGTATTGTAACGCCAGTCTCAGTTTCTCCCGCTTCGATGACTGCTTTATGTACATTCATGCCATACATTCCTTTTCCGCCAAACTTCGGAAGCAAGGCCGGATGTATATTAAAAATTCTGTGATCGTACTTCTCCAGCACCGAAATGTGCAGCATTCTCATGTACCCAGCCAGGAAAATCATGTCAACGCCGTGTTTGGATAATACATCTAAAATCTCTTTTGCCAGACTGTCTTCACCACCGGACTTTTTTGCACTTAGATGATAGGCTGGTATTTTCTCATTTCTGGCTCTCTGCAAGGCCATGGAATCACTGTTATTGCTGATTACGGCTACCACCTGCGCATTCATTTTATTATTCTTACAGCCGTCGATAATGGCCTGCAAATCGCTGCCCCCATGGGAGGCAAAAACGGCTACATTCATGCTTGTCCCCTCTTTCGCTTTATGCGGATGTGCCCGTCACCATCCGCTTTTTAATCTCAGTTATAATCGAAACCGCTCTTTTATCATCTGCGCCGCCACCTCCGGAGCAAGGTCGGAGTTATCAATTTTCATATAGTTCTCGAAGGGAACCTCTCCGTCCCTGCTTTCCAGCCGTTAATGCTCATCGTGCTGGCAAATGAGATGGTTTGACCAAGCAAGATCCCGCTTGGCAGCTTTGTTCCTCAGTCGATTTTCCGTGCCGTTTCTCTGCAGGCGGATTTCCTGGGGCGCCACCAGCTCCACACAATAAAATTCCGTGTTGTACGGCTCAAAAATATGTTTTACCTCTTCGATGTAATCCCAGTCCGCCTGCTGGTCAAAGGCCCACATATACGTGAAAATCATGCCATAGCTGTCGGTCTTGGCAAATTCCTCGAACACCACCTGGCGGATTCTCCGTATGGCTTCACCATGATGCTGCCCGAATATCTCCAGGACAAATTCTATGGACATATGGTTGTGAAACAGCCGAAGCCCGGTGAGCTTCATCAGCTCCTGGCCCACGGTCATTTTGCCGACGGCCCCGTTTCCTATCAAAAACAGCAGTTTCATTTCATCGCTCCCTTCGCTTCCTAGCCGGAATGGGTTTCATACCACCCATTTATGTATCAATCCGCACCAGCTCCGTGATCTGCTTGTTCCTATATACCAAATCTTCCCGCATGGTAAACCCCATTTTTTCCCAGAACTGATTTCCGTCCGTATTTCTCTTGAACACAACCAGAGCCGCTTTATGGATACCGCAACACTCCAACGCATCTACCGCCCGATGCACCAATTCTCTGGCTATTCCCTGTTTCCTGAAATCTGGGTGAACCGCTGTGTGGTATATGTATCCCCTCCGCCCGTCATTTCCGGCCAGAATCACCCCGACGATCTGCCGCCCCTCATATACCGCCACAAAACAAGTGTCAGGATTACGGTTGAGAAATTTAGCAATCCCGTCTCGGGAGTCATCCAGATTGTTAAGCCCCATGCCAGAACAGGACATCCAGAGCCTGTATACATCATTGTAATCATCGATATTCATTTTTCGAACTTCCACTGCCGGATATTTCATATACAAAAGCGGATAAGGATTTCCCTGCTCGTCAAAATCTGTTCTTTTATAAACCTGAAAGCCCATGTGCTCATAGAAGCCCTTCGCCTGGGGTTCTGTTCATTTACAGCCAATTCCCGCACTGCGTAATGCTCCATCCCATAGGCCAATAACTGCTTTCCGACTCCTTTTCCTCTTTCCTGCGCGGAGACAAAGAGCATTTCCAGCATTTGCCCGGAAATCCCCATAAAGCCTATAAGATCTCCCGTTTCATTTTCCGCAGCCGCTAAATGGGGGACGCCTTTTAAAGCCTGGGGAACGTACTGCCTGATGTTGTCTATCTCGCCATTGGACAAAAATAAATGCGTAGCCCGAACGGAACTTTCCCATACTTCCAGCAAATTTTGTATCAGCCTGGCATTTCGTTCCCCGATCTCAACTATTTTCATGTTCCATGTCCTTTCTGCCTTGTAATTTGCTTAATCCCTCATTCTACCGTGGGGCATTCCAAAAAGCGGATGGTCTTATTCCTGCAGTCCAGCTCCGCCGTGATGCCGTAGGGAAGCACCCCGATGGGCTTGGCGTGGCCAAAATTCACATTGTAGAAAATGGGCAGCTCCCGCAAATGTTCCTCGTCCGCCACCACCTGCGTGATGGAGCGCTTGTATTCCTCATAATACGTCTCCCCCTGGGGTTTCCCCACAAGGATGCCCTGGATCACCTGCAAAATCCCCTGGGCCGCCAGATTGCGGAAGGTCCAGGTGACAAACTCCGGAGACGGTTTCTCCTCGCTGGTCTCCACAAATAAAATGGCGTCCTTCCACGCCTCAAGGGGCGGCCAGATGCTGGTGCCCACTGCCATCATAAATACGTCCAGGCACCCGCCCAGCAAATGCCCCCGCACCGTCCCGGTCCCTTGGAGCACCTCATAGCCGTGGGTTTCCTTTTTCATGGCATGGAGCTTGTTCCGGTTGCTCTCCTGCCAGAAAATATCGTCGTCCGCCCATTCCTCGCTAGACAGCAGGCTGTAGCTGTCCCATTTTCCAAAAAGGACGTCCTCCACCGCCTGTATCGTATAATCAAACATTTTCACGTACTCTCCAAATTCACCCATGACCGAGGGACCGTAAAAAGAAACAAGCCCGGCCTTGTACATCATAAAATGGTTGATGGTGCTGTCGGAATAGCCCATAAAAATTTTCGGGTTGTCTCTGATGATGGAAAAATCGATATGGGGCAAGAGCCGTATGGTGTCGTCCCCGCCGATGGCGCAGAAAATCCCGGCAATGGCAGGGTCCAAAAACGCATCCATCAGGTCCTTGGCCCTCAATTCGGGATGGGCAGCCACAAATTCACTGCCCTTCAGGGCGTGGGGCATACATACGGCCCTCAGGCCAAACTCCTTTTCCAGGCGTTCCTTGGCGATATCGTATCTGTGAAGAAAACACGCATCCCCCAGGCCGCCCCAGGAAAGGCTGACTACCGCGATCTTGTCGCCTCTTTTCAATCGTTTTGGTTTTATCATGGCGCTCCTCCTCTTTCTTTCAGGTTTGTTTGCGCAGCCTTTGAATCATTTCGAAGCGCATTAACTATTCCGCTCTACTCCCTGGAAGATAATAAATCTTTCCCTCCTTAAAAATAAGCTGGACATCCTCTGCGAATAACTCGGAAGTTTCTATACAGGATGATTCTTCATGACCAGACGCTTGTGCCGTAATCATTTTTGCTGTTTTCTCTTCGATTGAGCGGAAATTCAAATTATCATTAATGAGTCCCGGAATAAAATGGATAACACCATCAAATCCAACTCTCTTTCTTCTAATCGCATCCGTTTCAATGCCCAACCGCTCTGTTATTTCTTTATGCCACGCTGTAAGCCTTGCTTGTGTATCACTTACTTGTTTTTTATAGGTAGGTAATAATGCAACGCACTGTTCTCTCGATATAGCACCTAGATGTAGTGTATATCTCAAATCAGAAATCTTATATAATATATCCATCAAAGACTTCTGATACATAAACCAGTTCTGAGCATTCCTAAGATTTTTTTCATATTCCTTATAATCAAGGTTATTTTTCTTTGTAAAGCCTGCCAGAGTAAGGTTTGCTTGTCCAAGGAGTTGTGTACATTCTTCTTCCAGATTATCTATCTGAGAAATCTTCGATAAGCGAAGCTCAACGTTTTCTAAAATCTCCGTCTGGAAATCAGCAATCTTCTTTACATGAGCCATAAGTGAGAACACTCTACTTCGATATTCATTATCCTGAAAATCCTGTATCTGTGATATTCCTTCACTAATTACGCCCAGTTCAGCATTAATCTGGGTCATGTAATACTGACCAACAACCATTGACGCGACACCAATCACTGCAGCGGTGGTATTTGCTACAACCGCAGTTCCTTTTCGTGTCTCTACAGGCACCCAATCAGCATGTCCCTTAATACCCTTGGCTCCATGATACATTTCTTTAAATGCATTTTCTAAAATATGCGAATGCGAAAGTTTTTCACCCGCCGGAAGGATTGCTCTATAAAGAACCTCTCCATTGGATGCCTGCACAGCATTATTTACAGCATTTCCTGTCTGAGCCAATCCCAAAACCAAGCTGTTAATGCGTGCCAATACATTACGTGATTTCCACTAATCTACTTGCATCTCCAATAGAGTCTGCCGGCAACATTTCCATCTGGATCGTCAGCTTACTTAATGTATCTGCTTCTGCCAGAGCCTCCCTAGAAGAAATACTCACATTTGCATTGACTACACCTACGGATTCTCCCTGCTTTCTCACAGATTTTAAATACAGTATCACACCGGCAGGAATCACTGCTACAATACAAATACCTATGTATTCCATGCATTATCGTTCCTCCCATTACATTTTTCATTTGGACAACAAACTTCTGAATCGTCAGAGCGAAAGCGCTTAGGAAATCCGCTCCATGGTCTCCCGGCACCAGGCAAACAATCGGGCAAATACCTCGTCAAAGTCAAAGCTCTCTCCTTTTCCCAGAGAAATGGCCATAGCAAGAACTTCTCTGTCCCTGCTGGACAGCTCCTCCAAAAGCTCCCGCTTCGTGCCCAGGAAAACTCCGCTGTCCAGATAATGCACATTTTGCAGGATGAAAAAGACGGATTTGCAGGTTACTCCGATAGCTGCGATATTTTTCTCTCTGGAAGCGTGGACATAGCGGTGGCAGATTTCGTGGTACAGGTTGCCCAGGCTGATTTTTACATAATTTTTCACATCCTCCCTGGAATACGCGGGGACCAGTGCCAAAAGGGTTCCGAAGCAGTCCCTCGTGGTGTGCAGGACATGACAGATTTCCATGGGATTCCAGTGCTTTAGCTCGGCGCTTCCGCAGATAAAGCCGCAGGATTTTTCCCAGTCCCCCAGAGAACGGATGGCCGCCCGGTATTCGTCCAGGTCCCGGACGGACAGACCCTCAATCACCACCATCACGTCAATATCGCTGTCCCTGGTGGCTTCGCCCCGCTGGTAGCTGCCCTGGAGGCCCACATACCGCAGACGCTCCCCGTAGGCTGCCCGCAGCAGATCGATCAGTTCCTGGATATATTTTTCAATGTCAAACATTTTTTCTGCTCCTCTCTTTGCT
>CALWDR010000166.1 GCA_944376745.1 uncultured Lachnospiraceae bacterium | reverse complement strand
GAGATGATCGCGAGGATACGGCGGGAGTTTCCCAGTGATTTTGCCGATGCGCCTACGATTTTGAAAAATCCCACCATAGAGGAGGGCGACCCGTACCGGAATGGCCTATCCAGGGATGCCTGGGGCTGTATCTTCACCAACATCCATGAGGGGGTGATCGGCGAGGTGAAGGATCCTCTGGTGAAGGACGACGACTGGGAGGACGTGGAGAACGTACATATTCCCCGGGAATGGCTGGACTTTGACCGGGAGGCGGTCAATGTGTTCTGCCGGAGTACGGACCGCTTCGTAAAATGCGGTTGCTGCCCCAGGCCCTTTGAACAGCTTCAGTTTATCCGCAAGACCGAGAACCTGTACATGGATCTGATGGACATCCCGGACAAGATGCGGGCGTTTATGAAAACCATGCACGCCTTCTACTGCGAGCTGTTGGAGGAGTGGGCCAAGACCGAGGTGGACGGCTTAAATATGATGGACGACTGGGGGGCCCAGAACAGCCTGCTGATCCATCCCAATCTGTGGCGGGAGCTTTTTAAGCCCATGTATCAGGACTATATCGACATTGCCAAACGCTACGGCAAGAAGATGTTCATGCATTCCGACGGCTACATTCTGGACATTCTGCCGGATCTGGCGGAAATGGGCCTTGACGCCATCAATTCCCAGATCTTCTGCATGGGCGTGGAGAAGCTGGCTCCCCTGGCCGGAAAGCTCACCTTCTGGGGTGAGATGGACCGCCAGCATCTGCTGGTGGAGGGCACCCCCGAGGACATCCGTAATGCCGTCGAGAAGGTGCGCGGCACCCTGTGGAGGGACGGTGGCTGCATTGCCCAGTGCGAGTTCGGGCCGGGGGCGAAGCCGGAAAATGTGTATGAGGTGTATCGGGCCTGGGCGGAGTGAGTAAAAACTGAAAATAATAGTTGAAAAAGTTGCCCGGATATAAGAAAATGAAGGAAGGATGAGCGAGAAGAAAAAGCCTGTGGATCAGGAAATTGTTTTCTGAAAGCATGGAGGAAAAACGAGATGAAAACATCGAGAGAAAAAGTGATGGAGATCTTCGAACACAAAAGCTCCGGTGACGGGTGTATGTGGACGGGGCACCCCAGCGACGAGACGGTGAAGATCTATGCCGCGGAGTGGGGGATCGCCCCCACCCGGGAGGCGATTTTTGACTATCTGAACGACGACTGCAGATGGGTGATGGCGGACGGCGGTTACAGGCATCCTTCCGGGCGCGCTGCCATCGACGCCGCCTACCATACGACCAGGGAAAGCCTCAGCGCCGGGGGATTTTTCGCGGAGGCGGAGGAGGTCAGCGAGCTTGACACCTATCCCTGGCCGGACGCGGCGGACTGTGATTTTACGGAAATTTACGAGGAGATCGACCGGTATCCAGACAAAATGGTCTTTACCGGCGTCTGGAGCCCTTTCTTCCACAATGTGGCGGACTTCTTCGGCATGGAGAATTATTTTATCAATCTCCATGAAAATCCAAAGCTTGTGGAGGCTTTGACGGAGCGGATCGTGGATTATTATGTGGCCGCCAACGACAAATTTTTTGCGGGGCTGGGAGACCGGGCGGATGTGATGTTCTTTGGAAATGATCTGGGGACCCAACTGGATCTGTTCCTCTCCCCGGAGCATTTTCGGAGATTTGTGCTGCCCTCCCTGAAACGGCTGATCGCCGTGGGCAAGAAATACCATAAGAAGATCATGATGCATTCCTGCGGCTCCATTTACCGGATCATCCCAGACCTGATCGAGGCGGGAGTGGACATCCTGCACCCCATTCAGGCACAGGCAAAGGGGATGTCGGCGCAGGAGCTGGCCCAGTATAAAAATGACCTTGCCTTTGTGGGCGGCATTGACGCCCAGGGACTGTTTGTAAATGGAAGCCCGGCGGAGATCAAAGAGGAGGTAAAGCGGGTGCGGGAGCTTCTGGGTCCCTCCATCGTGATCTCTCCAAGCCACGAGGAGATCCTGCCCAACGTGCCGGCGGCCAATATCAAGGCGATGGCGGAGGAAGCGAAGCATCAGGTGATCTGTTGAAATAAAGGAGGGAGTGGTACCTGTGGCAAGAGATAATATCCTGCTGATCACCACGGACCAGCAGAGGTTTGACACCATTAACGCCTGGGGAAATCAAAGTATTTTTACGCCCCATCTGAATTATATGGCCGCGGTGGGGATCAGTTTCCCCAACTGTTACGCGGACTGTCCCATCTGCGTGCCGTCCAGGACCACGATCATGACGGGGCGCAGAGGTTATGAGAGCGGAGTGATCTCCAATGTCAGCCACGAGGCCGTCATGCGGCAGGATACGCAGAGGGGGCTTACTTTGCCTGCTCTGCTTACGAAGGCGGGCTATCAGACCTGCGCCAAGGGAAAAATGCATTTTCAGCCGGCCAGGGCCTGCTACGGGTTTGAGCAGATGCGTCTTCCCCTGGATTACATGCGGGAATATGACGGAAAGAAGGACAGCGCCAGGCCGAAGGTGCACGGCGTGGGGGAATGCGAGATGGAGCCGGTGCTCTCTACGGTGGATACCAAGGACAGCATCACTACCTGGATCGCCGATGAGATCATTGATTTTCTGGAGACCAGGGACCCGCTGTGCCCCTTCTTTCTGTGGGGGAGCTTCACCAAGCCCCATCCGCCCTTTGATCCCTGCCGGGACTACTGGGCGCTGTACGAGGGGATCTCTATGCCGGAGCCGGTGTACGGGGACTGGTCTGAGATCCTGGAACAGACGCCCCAGGGCTTTCTGGCGGGCTGCTATGAGAACACCAATCTGCACCTGTTTGGAAAGGAGCAGTTACAGGCGGTCCGCCGGGCTTACTATGCCATGATCACCCAGGTGGATTACGAGCTGGGACGGATTCTGGCCGTTTTGCGGGAACAGAAGCTGGATGAAACTACCTGGATCATTTTCACCTCGGACCATGGGGAAATGCTGGGGGATCATCACATGTCCCAGAAAAATCTGTTTTTTGAGGGCTCGGCCCATGTCCCGCTGTTTCTTGTACCGCCCGCGGGACGAATGGCGGCCCGGACGGAGAAGAACCTGGCGGAGATCGCGGACCTCTATCCCACGATTCTTCACATGGCGGGGATTCCGGTGCCGGACCATGCAAAGGGAAAGAATCTGCTGGAACCCCTTGCGGAAAACCGTATTTTTTATGGGAACAGCCTGGACAGTAATTTTTGCGTGATGGAGGATGGGGTGAAGCTGGTCTACTCGGCCAGGGGAGACCACACGCTGCTTTTTGATTTAAAGACCGACCCCATGGAGCGGAAAAATCTGGCTGAGAAGCCGGAATGGCAGGAGAAGAAGCGGCGGCTGTGGAAGCTGCTTTTAGACCACACCGGGAAGACCCGTCCCCAGGTGTTGGAGCCGGTGGACAGGGAGGAGCCTGACTGCCCGGAAGCTAAATTCCGTTTTAAGACCATCCCGGCGCCCCGCTTCCCGGGGGATATGCCGGGCCGCTGGTTCGGCTTTCATTGTAAGGATTACAGTGTGGATACCTTTCACTGAAAAAAGGAGGATGACCATGAAGAAACAGATACCAAAATCCCTTCAGAACATGATCGATGTGGTGCGGGAGCATTTCCCGGAGGACGAGGGAATGGTGAAGCTTTTTGAAAACTGCTATACCAACACCCTGGACACCACGGTGAAGCGCTTAGCGGACGGCACCACCTACGTGATCACTGGGGACATTCCGGCCATGTGGCTGCGGGACTCGGTGGCCCAGGTGCGGCCCTATCTGATCCCCGCCAGGGAGGATACGGACATTGCGGACATGCTGGTGGGGCTGGTGAAACGGCAGATGTTTTACATCAACTACGACGCTTACGCCAACGCCTTCAACGAGGAGCCCAACGGTGCCTGTTGGGAGAAGGACGAGACGGACATGGGGCCCTACATCTGGGAGCGGAAATACGAGATCGATTCCCTGTGCTATCCCCTGCAGCTTGCTTATCTTATCTGGAAAAATACAGGCCGCACCGACCAGTTTGATCAGGATTTTGTGAAAGCAGTGGAGCGGGTTCTGGAGGTGTGGGAGACGGAGCAGTACCACGAGGAAAGATCCCCCTACTCCTTCGTGCGGAAAAATTGCTATTTTACGGACACTCTCTCCAGAGGCGGGAAGGGGGCGCTGGTGAAATCGGGGATCGGCCTGACCTGGTCGGGCTTTCGGCCCAGCGACGACGCCTGTGTGTACGGCTATCTGGTTCCATCCAACATGTTTGCCAGCGTGGTGCTGGGCTATGTGGAGGAAATCTGTCAGGAGGTGCTGCATTTGCCGGAGCTGGCGGAGCGGGCCGGGAAGCTGGGGCGGCAGATCCACGAGGCCATTGAGGAGCTGGCCGTGGTGCATAACGAGCATTACGGAGATATTTACGCCTATGAGCTGGACGGTTACGGCCAGTTTCATCTGATGGACGACGCAAATGTGCCCAGCCTTCTGTCCATGAGTTACCTGGGGTACGAGGGGCGGGACCCCAAGACGGCGGAGAACACCAGGAATTTTATTTTAAGCGATGGAAATCCCTATTATTACAAGGGCGCCGTGGCGCAGGGCATCGGAAGCCCCCACACCCCGGTGGATTATATCTGGCACATTTCCCTGGCCATGCAGGGGCTGACCAGCAGCAAGCGGGAGGAGAAGCTTCGCATTTTGCAGTTGATAAAAAATACGGACGGTGGAAAACAGATGATGCACGAGGGCTTTCATGTGGATAACCCCGCCCTCTACACCCGGGAATGGTTTTCCTGGGCCAACGCCATGTTCTGCGAGCTGGTGCTTGACTACTGTGGCCTGCGGGTTTTAAAAGGAGGAGAACACAGATGAGATTTATTGATGAGCGTATTGAGAAAATCTGCGGCGAGCTGGAACGTCTGCGGATACGTGGTCAGGAGCGGGTGGAGAAGCTTTCGTACAAGAAGGGCCGGTTCTTTTACCCGGAGGAAGCGGAGGCGGCTCCCGGGGCCTTTGAGCCCTTTGCGGCGGG
>CALWDR010000165.1 GCA_944376745.1 uncultured Lachnospiraceae bacterium | reverse complement strand
GTGAGTTATGGGTAATTCAACAATACAACATATATTCAAAAACTGCTACTTTTTTTGAAAAAAGTTGAAAAAAAGTGGTGGGAACAACCACCTGGGGCTTGCCGTCGCGTAAGCGACTTGGTACAATGATATTGGTGATATACAGCGTTGATGGGGGCCATATGGATGAAAAAAAGGTTCGTAAAAAAACACTCGTTGATTGGGTGGCTGGTATCTATTTCCTTAGCGTTACTTGGAATATTTGTTCTTGCAATGGCAGTATTTGCTAAAATAAGCCTGGATAACCTGATGGAGCAGGAAATTGAAAACCAGAAGTCTGTTTTGCGGTTAAATGTGGAAAATATTGATGGAACCTTATCTTCACTGGAGAATTACCTTCTGCAGACGTTCAGTAATTCCGAGGAAGTCGTGCGGATTGAGACGACTCTGGACGGTACGTTGCTGTCCATGGCAAAGCAGAGCTTGGTTCGGAGTTTTAAGCGGATCATTAGTTGGAATGATTCCCTGGAATTTTTGTTTTGCTATAGTCCTGACAGTATGGAGAAGACCCTTGTGCGCGTTTCCTCCGGGAATGGCAGGCTGGCAGAGTGGACGGTTCTGGAGGAAAGCGTAAGGGAATATATTGATGGGAGCCTTGCGAAGAACAGATATCCGGGAGACGGGTATCTGCTTGTAAACGCGGTAGACCGGGGCTATGTCATCCGCATTTACAAGATCCGCAACAGCTATTTTGGCATGTGTGTGGATGCGGAAACCGTACTTGAGCCCTTGGAGGAGCTGGACAGTACCCAGGATTGTACAGCATTTCTCTGTGGAACGGACGGAACGGTCTTTTATCCGAAGGAATCTTCGTTGGAGGGAATCCGTGTGGAAGATAACGGGAATGTGATTATCCTGGATGGGGAGGAGTATCTTCAGTTGAATTACCTTTCCGGAGAAGGAGATTTTTATGTGGGCACTCTGACACGGGCAGAGGCCGTTACCAGGCAGTTTCACGATATGCGCAGACTGATTGCGTATTCTGTGGCAGGTGGACTGCTTTTCCTTGTGGGCATGTCCATTCTTCTTTATCATACCCTCTACCGGCCCATAAGGAGTATGGAGACAGGAATGAAGCGGGTGGGAAGCGGAGAGTGGAATCTGATCGTAAAAGAGGACAGCAGAATTGCCGAGTATGACAGCATGATCCGTAACTTTAACGAGATGGTCTCGGAGATTGGAAAACTGAAGATTCAGAAATATGAAAAGGAGCTGGAAGCCTCAAAGGTCTATCTGCAGTATCTTCAGTTGCAGGTGAACCCGCACTTTTATCTAAATGCCTTAAACATCATTTATTCCATGGCAGAGGTGCGGAACTTTGAACTGGTGCAGGAGATGACCATGAGCCTGGTGGAATACTCCCGCTATATGTTTCGGGAGCCAGACAGCATGGTAACTATTTCACAGGAAATGGAGCATGTGGACAATTATATGAAAATCCAGCAGTTAAGGTTTCCGAACCGAATCGATTATCAGGTATTCATAAGCAGCGAGATTGAGGAAGCCATGATACCTCCGTTCGTCATTCAGAGCTTTGTGGAGAACAGCATTAAATATGCGGTGAGCTTTGAGCAGCATAATGTGTTGTCTATCCGGGGCAGGATTCAGGAGATTGAAAAAGAACTGTTTGTGCGGATAGAAATCCGGGACAACGGTACCGGCTACAGCCAGGAGGTATTGGAGATGATGGAGGAGGGCGCGCCGACGGACGGCGTTCGGCAGGTAGGTATCCGCAATGTGAAAGCGCGGCTGGCCCTGGTATTTGGGGAGGCGGCAAAAGTGATTCTGAAGAACGAGGACGGTGCGGTGACGATTCTTCTGATTCCGTTGACATGGCAGGAGGGATAAGGATGGACGGGTATAACATTTTGCTGGTAGATGATGAGGAACTGGCGCTCATGCGGATGGAGCAGGGCATACGCTGGGACAGTCTGGGAATCGGAGAGGTTTATAAGGCAACCAGCATGAGCTCGGCTTTGGAGGTCATCGGTGCCCACAGCATTGATATCATGGTCTGCGATATTGAGATGCCGGGAGGCAGCGGTTTGGAATTGATCCGGCGGGTGCGGCAGGTATATCCTGAGATTGTCTGCTTTTTTTATACCTGCCATGCGGATTTTGACTATTGCCAGGAGGCCATGCGGCTGGGAGCTGTGGATTATGTTTTGAAGCCTATTCCCTACGAGGAACTGGAGGATACTCTGAAAAAGGGGCTGCTTTTCGTGCAGAAGGGAAAGAAGGCCAGGGAGCTGGAGCATATCTGGGAGGATTTGACTCAAACGAAGGAGCAGGATTCTCCGGTGAAGCAGGTAAAGAAGATGATCATAGAAAATCTTTCCGTGGAAATGTCCAGGGAGGAATTGGCACAGCAGGTATATATGAGTCCCGATTATCTGACAAAATTATTTAAGAAGGAAACAGGCATGTCGTTGAGCGAATATATTATGCATAAGCGGATTCAGTTGGCGCAGCAGCTTTTAGCGTCCACGGAGCTGAGTGTAGTGGAAATCGCACAGAAGGCAGGCTTTTCCTACTCTTCTTATTTTGTGCGGATTTTTAAAAAGAAAGTTGGAATAACGCCCCAACAGTACCGGAAGGAGCAGCGTGGAGACTGAAGAGGCAGGCGCCATCCGTTGCAAAAGGAATTTTTATTCATAGCATATACTGAATGCCGGTCTCATATCTTCAATTTTACCGCGTGAGATTCCATAATTTGCGGCGAGCCTTTCCCAATGATTCTTTACGGTCTCTGTTATTTCTTTCGCCATCTTGATAGCATCTGTCTCTTTGATCCCAAAACGGACCGCTGTCTCAATGGCGAGAGAAATGGAAATCCGGTTATCGTTTTCGTTTACGTTAAGCGATAACTCGTCACCGTAAGGTACGGGATTCACATCGTAAAGCGGGGACAGGATCCATCCATTCTTCTTTAATATGAAAGCATGATTCCTTAAATGGTCGTCAGTATTTGAAACTGCCATATTAAAAACAATGCGTTTCCATAATTCAATTAAGTCTGCGGTAGGGTTGGCTCCGCTTGATTTGATAATGGAAACAAGGTCTAAATAACTTAATCCATCTGCTGCGGAAGCACCGTCTGTCTTGCCAAGCAAAGTCATCGCTGAAGCAAAGTGAATGCGCTTATCTCCGTTGCGGTCAAAACGCTTTACAAGGAATGTACTTCCAAGCTTTGAGAATGTTTCAAGTTTAGAATCGGGAACATTGAGACAACACATACGCGCAAGGTCGTGAGCTACTTTTTCCCAGGCACCGGTATTGTTGGTATCGTTTTTGGATGGGAATTTTGCAATCCAAAGCTGGCCATTGGTATCTACTACCGTAGCTTTCGGTCTGGCACCACCAAGTGAAGAACCGGGTCTAAGTAAATGGTTAAGCCACTTTTCATCAAGTTCCATGTCATTGTTTTCAAAATGCCGGGAAGCTTCTTCTAAAGTTCTGAGTTTAGCCCATGGCGGAGCAGCGGTTTCCTTATCGTTAGATAAGAATGCGCCGTCTTCTTCTAATTTGAAACGGAGGCCACCCATACGTGTTTCATCATAAACGCCAATCAAAAAGTCACTTTCATATAATTTTCTCGGTTTACGAGATTCGCTATCGGCAAGCTTGCGCTCTTTTTTGTTCATCAACAACCGGCCCCAGCGGTCAGGCGATGCATCTGCAAACACGCCAAAAATAGAATTCCCACTGGGATATTCTCTGCCGCCATATCCTAGGAAATCGGGGTCAATAGAAACGGGATAGTTCGTGGATTTAAGCCAATCCTTGTCATGTTCAAAAGCATATGTTTCTCTGCCTTTTATGTTATTTACATAAAGTCTGCCGAGTAATTTAGGTTCCTCAAAAGAAAAACTATCGTAAACATATATGATCTTTTCGTTTTTAGCCATTATTTACCCATCCTTCCTTGGCGCTCTTTTTCTGACAGGCAGATTCAAATCCTGGATTTTTCTCCCCATAATATCATCTTTTGCCACAAGCAAAAGATCTTTATCCATGTTGTTAAGAGCATGCAAAACGGCAGCATATATTCCAATAGCAACCGATGGACTGCCCTTTTCTACCTTCCAAAGTGATGCGCGGCTGATTCCGGCACGGGCGGCAACAAGTTCTACGGATAAGTTTCGGCGAAGTCTCGCCAATTTAATCTGTTCACCCATGGTTTTTAGTATTTCCTCCGTTGCCGGTAATATATTGTATGAAACTTTTTTCATTTCAATCACCTCTTAATGTCAATAATTATAAACCAAAAACGTCATTTTGTCAATAATTATAAACATTGCATTTAAAATTTGAAATTTACTCATTTATAGCCATCTAGTTAACCTTATACACTATCAAAAACTGGCAGAAAACTTTTCACTGTCCAGAAAGTAACAAAAAGTATATTTTTCATTCTCGGAAATCATGGAGAAACACTTAAAATTGTGATACTCTTAAGCTATGAACATTTTAAATTTAGACCGGAAGCAATGATTTAAGAAGGAGAAGAAGGAACATGAAAAAGATATCCGTATTGATGATAGGAACCGGCGGCTACGCCGCCGTCTACCTAAGGGAGCTGCTCCACAGCCCACGGGCGGAGCGATTTCAGGTCACAGGGGCGGTGGACCCCTATGCGGCCATGAGCGAATACGGCCGCGAACTTTCTGACTTGGGCGTGCCAATTTATAACACGGTGGAGGAATTCTACCAGTCGCAGGAGGCGGAGCTGGCAATCATAGCGACTCCTATCTATCTGCACGCCCATCAGGCGCAGTATTGTATGGAGCATGGCAGCCATGTCCTTTGCGAAAAGCCAATCTGCGCTACTCTGGAGGATGCAAAGGCCATGATGGCCACCAGAGACAGAACGGGCCTCAAGCTGGCCATCGGTTTTCAGTGGTCCTTCAGCGAAGCAATTTTGAAGTTAAAACAGGATATCCTGAGTGGATTATATGGAAGTATCCGTCAAATCCGGACCATCGTGTATTTCCCGCGAAATCTGGATTATTACCATCGGGGAACCGGTTGGGCGGGAAAACGCCGCCTGGATACCGGGGAATGGCTTCTGGACAGCGTAGCTTCCAATGCCACCGCCCATTACCTCCACAATATGCTGTTTTTGACCGGGGATAAGATTGACAGAAGCGCCGAGCCGAAAACAATGGAAGCAGAGGTCTACCGGGCAAATTCCATCGAAATGTTTGACACCTGCGCACTGCGCATTCGTACCGTGAAAGAAGCCGAACTGCTCTTTTACGCAACCCATGCCGTGCCCAGGGAGCAGGAGCGGATGCCTGAATTCGTCATTGAGGGCGAGAATGGGACGGTAACGTTGTGGTATGAAAACGGACAGGAGGTTTTGCGCGGGCAACTGAAAGATGGCAGGAATATCGATTACGGAAAGCCTGGTGTGGACGACCTGCGTAAGCTTTACTGCATGGCCGACGCCATCCGGGAAAATACACCTCTGCCCTGTGTGCCGGAGACCACGCTGCCTCATCTGAAATGTATCTGCGCATTGGCGGAAAGCTTTCCGGAAACACCGGAGTTTCCGGCGGAATTTATTCATTACAGTGAAGAGGCCCGCCAGTATACCTGTGAGGGACTGGGGGAAGCACTGGATACCTGCTGGCGGGAAGGGCGTCTTCCTTATGAGAAGCAGATTGCATGGGCAAAGAAGCCTCATGAAATTCCGTTTGACGAACCGTAGTGGAAGAAATATGCCTGCCGGGAACGAAGTGTGAAAACTTGCAAGTATGTGTCGTACTTTCACAGGAAAGGGGAACTTGAAATATGAAAGTAGTTATGATAGGCTCCAGCGGACACAGCGGCCTCTGTGTGCCGGATTGTATCCGTGAGGACCGGACCTTTGTGGCGATTGCACTGGGCAGCCGGGGAGAATCGATGGAAGGGATGGAACGCAGGCTGCGGGAAATCGGGTACACGCCAACCGTATACGGGGATTACCGGGAAATGCTGCGGAAGGAAAAGCCTGATGTGGCGGTGATTGATAATTTTTACGGGGAGCATGGGCAGGTGATATTGGACGCGTTTGCGGCAGGCTGCCATGTGTTTGCCGAGAAGCCGGCAGCCGCAAACCCGGAGCAATTGGAGCAGATACAGGAGGCCTGGCGCAGGGCAGGGACTTCCTTTGCGGGGATGTTCACTTACCGATACGACGGAGCCTTTTATAAAGCCTGGCAGTTAATCCGGCAGGGTGCCATCGGAAAGGTGCGTCTTTTAAATGCGCAAAAATCCTATAAATTTGGAACCCGCCCGGATTTTATGAGCCGGCGGAAAACC
The DNA here is from genome assembly GCA_944376745.1 of uncultured Lachnospiraceae bacterium. Taxonomy (GTDB): domain Bacteria; phylum Bacillota; class Clostridia; order Lachnospirales; family Lachnospiraceae; genus 14-2. Next base: position 15,500 of record CALWDR010000165.1, on the reverse strand, counting down.
TATGGCGGCACCATTCCCTGGGTGGGAATCCACGGGATTGACTGGATCTTGTGGATGAGCGGTGGTCATTTTACATCGGTTACGGCTGTCCAGTCCGCAGCGGAGGCGCCAAACGGCGTCTGCCCGGAGACCACTGCCCTGGCCCAGTTTCAAATGGAGGACGGGATGATGGCTTCGCTGACCGTTGATTATCTGAATCCGGCGGCAGCGCCCTTCCATGGAGACGACCGGATTCGCGTGGTGGGCACAAAAGGCGTTGTGGAGGTCCGGTATAACGGCGTAACGCTTCTGAATTCACAAGGCGTACAGCATCCACAGAATCTGCCGGAGGGGGATTTCTTCGGGGATTTCCTGGCCCAGGCTGTTGGAAAGGGAAAGTGCCGTGTCTCAGCGGAGGAGACCTTTGCCTCTACCCGTGCCGCTCTGCTTGCCCAGCGAGCGGCGGACAGTGGGGAGACGGTTTGCTTTTAATGAAATTGTTTGCGGTAGCTTAAAGGTGTGACGGATTCCCTGGATTTGAATATCTGAATAAAATTATTCACGTTGGCATAGCCCACCTTTTCCGCGATTTCCTCAACGGAAAAATCCGTGGTGATTAGAAGTTTCTTTGCCTCCGTGATACGGAACAGCACAAGATATTCTTTGAAGGTAGTTCCGACAATGTCCTTAAAAGCGATGGACAGGGTGTGACGGCTGACAAAATTTTTATCCGCAATCTCCTGAAGGGTGATTTTTGTATCGAAATGGTCGTTGACATATCTCTGAGCATAAAGCACAGCATTGGAAATATTGCTGTGGCTGCGCATGGGAAAAAATTCCGGATGAGTGCGGTATAGATCGATCAGGATCGCCACAACGATGGAGGCGCTTCTGGAGACGTAAAATGCGTGCTTTTCGGTAAATTCCTCTGTCATACGGGCAAAAAGAGGGAGAAGCATATCGTATGCTTCATCGCTAAGCGTGAGGACATGCCGGAAGCCCTTTGGCCGCTGCAGGAAGATGGAGATTAACTCCACATCCTTAATGTTTGACATAATGAGGTCGCCGGACATGGAGGCTACATATCTCTGATAGGGTGTCTCCTGAAGGATAAAGCTGTGGCGTTCCAGACGGCTGATGAAGAGCAGGGATCTCTCCTGCAATTCATAGTGATTATGGTTGATAAGGCAGGTAGCTTTGCCGCCGGTAACCAGGATCATCTCGTATTCGAAATGTGCTTCCGGTATGAGGAGGGAATTTTTCGGTTCCTCGGAGTAGAAGCAGCTGATGGTGGGAACGTGAGTGTAGTCCATTTTTCGCAAACCTCCTTAGGGTGGTATCGGTTATATAAAAGTATAAAGAATAATCAGAAAGGTGTCAATGAAATATGAAGCATGAGAGGTTTTCTTATAAGAGTCTGGAGGAGATCAAGGCGAAGGCGGAGGAATTAGAGGTGCGCCTGCCTTTTGCCAGTGACACGCATGTACTGACACAGGAGGTTTCCTTCGGAAACGTTACACTGAAAAACCGCATGGGAATTGCGCCCATGGAAGGGGCGGACGCCCTTCCGGACGGTTCTCCTTCGGAGCTGACTCTGCGAAGATATGTGAGAGAGGCGGAGGGCGGCAGCGGAATGATTTGGTTTGAGGCTATTTCCATCGTGCCGGAGGGACGTTCCAGCGCCCATCAACTGATGCTGACCAGGGAGAATCTTGATAACTACAAAAAATTTACGGCTGCCATTAAGGAGGCCGGAAGGAAAGCCAACGGGTTTGCGCCTTATCTGATCATGCAGGCCAATCACAGCGGACGCTATTCCAATCCCCAGGGAAAGCCGGCGCCCTTAATTGCTTATCGCCACCCCGAATATGAAAAATTGCGGGCAGCCGACGACAACTGCATTGTTACGGATGATTATTTAAAGGGGCTGGAAGAAAAATTCGGAGAAGCCGCCCTTCTGGCAAAGGAGGCAGGCTTTGACGCCGTGGATATCAAGGCCTGTCATGGGTATCTTTTGATGGAGCTGTTGTCCGCTTATCAACGTCCGGGGCTTTACGGCGGAAGCTTTGAGAACCGCACCCGTCTTTTAAGAAACGGAATCGCCGCCGCAAAGGCCCATGAGGATGAGAAGTTCCTGGTGACAGCCAGAATCGGTATTTACGATGGCTTTGCTTATCCCTACGGATTTGGCGTGAAGGAAGGGGAAGGGCTGGAGCCGGACATGGAGGAGCCAATCCGCCTGGTCCGCACCCTTCATGAAACGTATGGGCTTCCGATGGTGAATCTGACCATGGGGAATCCCTATGTGAGCACCCACGTTACCAGGCCCTTTGACGGAGGAAAATATATTCCCCAGGAGCATCCCCTCTATGGTGTCGCCAGAATCATTCAGGGAATCGGAGCTGTGAAAAAGGCTGTTCCGGATATGTTTATCTCAGCTTCCGGACCTTCTTATCTGCGGCAGTATTCCGATTTATATGCCGCCGGAGCCGTGGAGGAAGGTCTTTGTGATAATATGCTGTTTGGAAGGATGTCCTTTGCCAATCCGGCATTTCCGAGGCAGATTATGGAAAACGGCAGAATTGACAGCAAAATGACCTGTGTTGCCTGCGGTAAATGCGGGGATCTGATCCGGGCGGGAAAACCCACCGGATGTATCGTACGGGATACGGAGGTCTATCTGAAATATTACCGGGAATATCAGGCGGAGAATAAGGCGTGACTTTGGAAATACGTTTGCGTTGAAACGAAGTAAAACCGGCGCAGGAAAGAAGGATTTTTATAGACAAATAGAAAGGAACGTTGATAACATGGAGAAAACAGCCATTGTGACAGGCGCAAGCCGCGGGCTCGGGTACGCCATTGCCAGGCAGCTGGGACTGGACGGATACCAGGTGGTGATATTGGCAACCGGACCACAGGAAAAATACGAAGAAGCCCTGCAGAAGTTGACAGACTTAGGGATCATCTGGCATTATGTCCAGGGAAGCATTGACGCTTCAGAGGACCGGAAACGTCTGCTGGAGGAAACCCTTCTGCGGTTCGGACGGGTGGACGTTCTGGTGAACAATGCCGGCGTGGCCCCCTTAGAACGGAAGGATATTCTGGAAATGAGCGAGGAGAGCTTTGACCGGGTGATCGGTATTAACACAAAGGGCACCTTATTTCTGACACAGCTGGTGGCAAACCAGATGCTGAAACAGGAATGGATTGGAAAGAAGAGAGGCACCATTGTAAATGTGGGGTCCTGCTCCGCCGAGGTGTCCTCCACCTCCAGAGGAGAATACTGTATCTCCAAAGCCGGGGTTTCCATGGTGACCCAGCTGTTTGCGGACCGGCTGGCACCGGAAGGGATTCTGGTCCATGAGGTCCGTCCCGGCGTCATTGCAACCGATATGACCAGCGCGGTAAAAGAAAAATATGACGCCATGCTGAAGCAGGGTGTTTTTCCCATAAAGCGCTGGGGGACCCCGGAGGATGTGGCGGATGCGGTGAGTGTATTTTGTTCCGATAAGATCCTTTACACTACCGGAAGCTATCTGGATATTGACGGCGGTTTTCATATTCGGCGGCTGTAGGATATGGCGCTGCGCCAGGAAAACAAGTGTCAAAGATTTGGCTGAGCAGAATTTCATGTGGAGGAAAATGACAATGGCAGTCCTTAAGGAAATGGAAATCCGCACCCTGGTGGTGGGAACGGGGGCGGCGGGCTATGCTGCGGCCCTGCGTCTTAATCAGTGTGGGGAACAGGACCTGGCGATTTTAAGCGAAAACGTGAAAGCCGGAACCTCCCGCAATACAGGGTCGGATAAGCAGACTTACTATAAGCTGTCCCTTGCTGGAGACGAGGCGGATTCCATCGGCAGCATGGCGGCGGATCTCTTTTGCGGCCAATGCGTGGACGGGGATCTGGCGTTGTGTGAGGCGGCCCTTTCAGTGCGCTGTTTTTACCATCTCATGGAGTTGGGGGTGCCTTTTCCGGACAATGAATACGGGGAAGCGATCGGGTACAAAACGGACCATGACAGGGGAAGAAGGGCTTCCAGCGTAGGCCCCTATACTTCAAAAATCATGACGGAATGTCTGGAGAGGGAGGTAAAAACACGCCAAATATGTATTCTGGACCAAATGCAGATGATAAAGCTTCTCGTGAAGGATGAGAAGGTGTACGGGGTACTCTGTCTGAAGAAAGAAAAGGCAGCCTGCTGTGAATTTGTGATTATCTGGTGCGAAAATGTGGTGCTGGCCACAGGCGGCCCGGCAGGCATGTATCACGACAGTGTTTATCCCGCCTCCCAGCTTGGAAGCAGCGGAATGGCCTTTGAGGCAGGCGTAAAAGGAAAAAATCTGACGGAATGGCAGTTTGGAATGGCCTCCTTAAATCCCAGATGGAATGTGAGCGGAACTTATATGCAGGTCCTGCCCCGCATGATCTCTACGGATCAGGAGGGCAACGACGAACGGGAATTTCTGATGGATTATTTTGAAAATCCCAGGTCAGTACAGTTTCTGACCTTTTTAAAGGGATATCAGTGGCCCTTCGATTCCAACAAGATTTATGGCGGTTCCTCCATGATTGACCTTCTGGTGTATCAGGAGACCATTCTGAAAGGGCGCCGGGTATTTCTGGATTTTATGCGCAATCCGGGAGGAGAGAAGGTGGCTTTTGAGAAGCTTCCGAAAGAGGCTTATGAATACCTGCACTCCGCCGGGGCCTGTTTTGGTACGCCCATTGAGCGGCTGCTGCATATGAATGAGCCCGCCGCTGCCTTTTACCGGGAGCATGGCGTAGATTTAAAAAAAGAAAGGCTGGAAATTGCTGTTTGTGTACAGCATAACAACGGAGGCCTTTCCACGGACGCTCATTGGCAGACCAATATCGAAGGCGTCTTTGCGGTGGGAGAGGTTTGCGGAAGTCATGGTGTGACCCGTCCGGGCGGCACCGCCCTCAATGCCGGCCAGGTGGGAGCCCTGAGGGTGGCGGAGTATATTGCCTATGTGAGAAACCGGACCCATGGGAAGGAAGCAAACGAAAAATCGGCGGATAACGGTGGAAATACCAGACAAAATACAGCCAGGGGATTTTGCCGGAAAGAAGAACCCCGGGAATTCAGCCGGGAAGAAGGCCGGGAATTTTGCCGTGAGGAAGCCAGGAAGCGCATGGAGCTGATTTCTCTGTCGGACCGTTCCAACCTGGGAGGAGCCTGGAAGAAAGCAGCCAGGCGCATGAGCAGGGCCGCCGGAATGATTCGAAGTGAGGAGACGCTTTCACAGGCGCTTGACGAGGTGACGGAGGAGCTTAAGCATTTTGAAAGGGATATTTATATCTCGGATTTCAGTCAGGCAGGAATGTTATTCCATTTTCTTGACATGCTGATAGCACAAAAAGTATATTTATCCGCCATGCTGGACTATGTACGGCATGGCGGCGGCAGTAGAGGTTCTGCCCTCTATACCTGCCCCGATGGGAAAAAGCCGGGAGAGAAAATGCCGGATTTATATCGTTGTAAGCTGGATGAAGGAAAGCTGGGCGGAGAGGTTCAGGAAATCTGTCTGTCCTTCGATGGTTCCAAGGAAAGCTCTCGTGAAGGGGGCTTCTGTGAGGATTTTTGTGAGTGTCAGACAAGCTGGCGGCCGGTGCGGCCGATACCGGAGCCGGACTATTTTTTTGAAACTCAGTGGAAAGCGTTTCGTATCAGAAGAGGGGAAGAACAATGAGAAGTATATTTTTAGGCGGAAACAGAATACGGGAGATTTATAATAAAGAAATAACGGATTTTCTTGTGGAGCAGGCAGGATTATTTCCGGAGCCTGTTTCTAAGGAAGATATCCTTGCGCATTCGGACAAGTATGCGGATACGGAATACCTGTTTTCCACCTGGGGAATGCCCCATTTTACGGAGGAAGAAATCACTAGATGTCTGCCGGCGCTGAAAGCTGTGTTTTATGGCGCTGGGTCGGTGCAGCAGTTTGCTCGGGAATTTTTGAATGTGGGTGTCAGAGTGTTTTCCGCCTGGGGAGCGAATGCTGTTCCCGTTGCGGAATATACCACTGCGCAGATTATCCTTGCAAACAAAGGCTTCTTTCTTGCCAACAGAAGATACACTTCCCTGGATACCAGAGCGGCGGCGGATGCCTATTTTCAGAAAATGCCGGGGAATTATGATGTGAACGTGGGGATTATCGGTGCGGGTATGATAGGTAAGCTTGTAATAAAGATGCTAAAGCCCTATAATATTCATGTGCTTGTATACGACCCCTTTCTTTCTGATGAAAAAGCGGCGGAGCTTGGCGCAGAAAAAACATCACTGGAGGAACTTTTTACCAGATGTCAGACCATATCCAATCACGTTGCGAATCTCCCCCAGACTGTGGGAATGGTTCACTACGATTTGTTCCGGCGCATGAAAGAAAATGCCGTTTTTATCAATACCGGCAGAGGTGCCCAGGTAGTGGAAGCGGACCTTATACGTATTTTGGAGGAAAAGCCGGATATAACAGCTGTGCTTGACGTTACCTTCCCGGAGCCTCCGGCTCCTGACAGTAAGCTGTATACGCTGGAAAATGTAATTCTTACGCCCCACATTGCGGGCTCCGCCGGGCAGGAGGTAGCGCGCATGGGCGAGTATATGGCGGAACAGTTCCGAAAATTCAAAAATAAGGAGCTCTGCGAATATGAAGTAACCTTAAAGATGCTGGAAACCATGGCGTAAGCAGGGAACGCTAATGGAAATCATAGCGTAATCAGAAAAAGCTGCCGGAAAATGACGTAAGGAGAAGAAAATGACAGGAAAATCGGGACTTGTTTCCATAAGCTTCCGCAATCACACTGTGGAAGAAATCATAGAAAATGTAAAGGCCGCAGGTCTTGGGGCCATTGAGTGGGGCGGAGACGTCCATGTCCCCCATGGGGACGCTGTTGCGGCGAAACACGCAAGGGAACTCTGTGCGGAAAATGGGATAGCGATACCGGAGTACGGTTCTTATTATATCATCGGACAAAGTGAGGAGAGCCTTTTTGATAAGGCGCTCTTGTCCGCATCCATACTTAAGTCCCCGGCAATCCGTGTGTGGGCAGGACAAGGCATCCGCAGCGACACCATTTCCAATGAGAACTATACCACCTACGTTCGGGACGCGCAAAGAATCTGCGACTGTGCGCCGGGCATGCTGATCTGTCTGGAATGTCATCCCGGGACCCTTACCGATGAATATCATACGGCTCTGCAGTTTCTGCGGGATGTGGACCGGGAGAATCTGAAGATGTTCTGGCAGCCGAACCAGTACCGGAATGTAGAATATAATCTTGACTCCATTCGCACGCTTCTTCCGTATATCTACAGCGTCCATGTGTTTTCCTGGAAACGGGACGCGCGGTTCCCTTTAGCAGACGGCTCTGATGAGTGGAGACGTTATATTGACCTTCTGGGTGGGAAGATGGTAAACTATATGTTGGAATTTATGCATGATGATAAGTTGGAGACCCTGGCGGAGACAGCGCAGACCTTAAGGGATTGGCTGCGTACTTTCGTATAGAGGATACTGCCGCTATGGTGCGAGAGTTCCGGTTATTTTTCACGGGGTGGGGAATTATATAACTGATAAAGCTGTTTTCGCAAGAGATTTGAATTTTTTGGCTTTTGACTGGAACGTAGCCCTGGATGGCACATTTGTTATAAGCAGACCATGGAAAGACGCCGGCACTTGGCGAACCGACCGTTTTCGGGCGGCGAGCCTAGTACCGCTGCGTCTTGATTTGAGCGGGAGCGTGTCTGCGTTAACAAATGTGCCACCCAGGGCGGCCTCCAGACAAAACCTAAAAATCCTTCTGATTCCGTGAACAAACTTTTAATTTCCCCACCCCGTAAACAGTAACAGAGTTCCGCAAGCGGAACTCTTTTGCGTTTGCAAAGGGATTGAGTTTCTTTTCCGAATATGATAGAATCTAGGCGGACAATGGATTTGGAAAGTCTATCGAAATAAAAGGGATAAGAACCGGAGTCCTGAAGTAAACAGAGAGTGAGGGATAGATATGGGACTAAATCAGACACCGTCCTCCGAGCGCGTGCATATCGGCTTTTTCGGAAGGCGGAACGCGGGAAAATCCAGCGTAGTGAATGCGGTGACAGGTCAGGAGCTGGCGGTGGTATCTAAGATAAAGGGAACAACGACGGATCCGGTACGGAAGGCTATGGAACTGCTGCCCTTAGGCCCGGTAACGATTATCGACACACCCGGCATTGATGATGAAGGTGTTCTTGGGGAACTTCGGGTAAAAAAGACAAAGCAGGTGTTGAACAAGACGGATGTTGCCGTCCTTGTGGTGGATGGCACGGAAGGGAAAAAAGAAGCGGACGAAGAACTGATCGGGCTGTTTCGTGAGAAAAATATCCCTTATCTGGTGGTTTATAACAAAATGGATCTGCTATCAGAGGAGGACGGCCTGTCCGCCGGAGAAAGGGCGGCGGTTGAAATAAAAGCAACAGGCCAGGCAGAGACTTTGAATCATGCCGCAGGTCCGGCAGCGGCGGAAGCCGAAATCTATGTCAGCGCAAAAACAGGGGAGCATATAGAGGAATTGAAAGAGCGCATTGCCGCCATGGCAGTGACGGAAGAGCCGAAGCTTCGGATCGTGGGGGACCTGATCAATCCCTCGGATTTTGTGGTGCTGGTGGTACCCATCGACAAGGCGGCCCCCAAAGGCCGGCTGATCCTTCCCCAGCAGCAGACCATCCGGGATATCCTGGAGGCAGACGCCACCGCCATTGTGGTGAAGGAATATGAACTTAAGGAGACCTTAGAGCAGCTTGGGAAAAAGCCGAAGCTGGTGATTACGGACAGCCAGGTATTTGCCAAGGTCCATGCGGACACGCCCAAAGACATTTTGCTGACCTCTTTTTCCATCCTGTTTGCCCGTTATAAGGGTAATCTGGAGACACTGGTGAAGGGCGCCGCGGCAATCGAGACCCTTAAGGATGGGGATAAGGTTCTGATCTCAGAGGGTTGCACCCATCACAGGCAGTGCGATGATATCGGTTCGGTAAAAATACCCCGGTGGCTTAAGAATTATACGAAGAAGGAACTTGCGATTTCCCTCTCCTCCGGGACGGAATTTCCGGAAAATCTGGAGGAGTATCGGTTGATCATACACTGCGGAGGCTGCATGCTGAATGAACGGGAAATGAAATACCGGATGAAATGTGCCGGGGACGCTAAGGTTCCCATGACAAATTACGGCGTTGCCATTGCGTATATGCAGGGTATCCTAAAGCGAAGCCTGGGGCCTTTCCCATACCTACTGGCAGAACTGGAGGAATGGACCCATGAGCAACTCTAAAGAAGAAACCGAATACAGGAAAGCTTCTCATGCAGGCCCGGCAGGTGAGAACGCGCCCTACGGAGAAGAGACAAGAAAGGCAGTGGAGAACTTTCCGCTGCCTTATCATCATACCAATCTGAACCTGATCCGCACCATGATTCTGGTGAAGCTGGCGGCAGCAAAAGCCTACCAGCGGGTTCTGCCGGAGAAGGCAGAGCCGGGGAATTTGAACTGAACGCTTTTCTGCCGCTGATTGCGGACTGCCTGTTGGAAAGCCTGGAACTGTTGACGGAAACCGCGGATATTTTCCGGGACAAATGTGTCTGCTGCCTGGAAGCACGGGAGAACCGCTGCAAGGAGCTGTTGGAGCAGTCCTATGCTTTCGCCGCGGAGTACACCCCTTATCTGGGCTACGATACCGTCAGCCGTGTAATCAACGAACATCAGGGAAATGTAGAAGAAATCCGGGAAATTTTGGAGAGCCTGACGGAAGGGAGCAAATAGAAATTCGGAGGTGCCTTGGAGAAAGCAGCGGCAGAAAAGCGCGCAAACGTTATGCGGTGGGCCGCCGTAACGTAAAAGGGAGCCACGCGCGCGCAGCTCCCAAATTTTCTAAGCTCTTTCAACTTTACCGCTCTTTAAGCAAGAAGTACAAACATACACTTTCTTAGGTGTTCCGTTCACGTTGCACTTTACGGATTTCACGTTAGACTTCCACATTCTGCTGGATTTTCTATTAGAATGGCTTACATTGTTTCCGAAATGAGCGCCTTTTCCACAAATACTACATTTTGCCATAATTGCACCTCCTTGCACAAAATTAAGTCTACATATTGTTGCAGGCTCACAACATAGATATTCTATCAGAAAGGAGCCGGGATTGCAAGAAGAAAATGAAAAAATTCTTAAAAAGATAAATTTAATGTTTCCTTTTTGGGGAAAAGCGGTTATAATAGTATTCACGAGGTCAAAATGTTTTCTGGCCTCTGCGCATCATATGCCAACGGCAGGAACCCGCTGTTTTCTTCTGCTGTATGAATAAAATGGAGGTCTTTGAGTATGAAAGGACAAATGGACACAAAGCTGGGTAAAGTGTTGATCGATACAGATGTCATTGCCACCTATGCAGGCTCTGTGGCGGTGGAGTGCTTCGGGATCGTGGGCATGGCTGCCGTGAACGTGCGGGATGGTCTGGTGAAGCTTTTGAAGCGGGATTATCTGAATCACGGGATCAGCGTGAGCATTGCCAACAATAAGATCACGCTGAACTTTCATGTGATCGTATCCTATGGCGTGAGTATTTCAACGGTGGCTGATAACTTAATCAGTACGGTGAAATATCAGGTAGAGGAGTTTACCGGTATGGAAATCGAAAAAATCAACATCTTCGTAGAAGGTGTGAGAGTCATTGATTAAGGAGGAAGCGTAAAGTGGAGATAAAGACAATCGATGCGTCACTGCTGGCGAAAATGTTTCTGGCCGGGGCGAAAAATCTGGAGGCGAAGAAGGAGTGGATCAACGAGCTGAATGTATTTCCGGTACCGGACGGGGACACGGGCACCAATATGTCCATGACGATCCTGTCAGCCGCCAAGGAGGTCAGCGCCCTTGAGACGGTGGATATGAAATCTCTGGCCAAGGCCATTTCCTCCGGTTCCCTGCGGGGCGCGAGGGGCAATTCCGGCGTGATCTTATCCCAGCTTTTCCGGGGCTTTACCAAGGGGATCGCCGGCTACGACAAGCTGGACGTGATCGTGCTGACCGACGCTATGCAGAAGGCCGTGGAGACTGCCTACAAGGCGGTCATGAAGCCCAAGGAGGGCACCATCCTCACGGTGGCCAAGGGAGCCGCCGACAAGGCTCTGGAGCTGATCGGCGAGACCGAGGATCTGACGGTATTCGTCGGCGAGATCATCAAGCACGCGGACTATGTCTTAAGCCAGACTCCCGAGATGCTTCCCGTGTTGAAGCAGGCGGGCGTGGTGGATTCCGGCGGACAGGGGCTGGTGGAGGTGCTCCGGGGCGCCTACGACGCGCTTCTGGGCAAGGAGCTCGACTACACCATCGAGGGAGCGGAGAGCGGCTCCGGCATGGTGAAGATCAGCGCCCAGGCCGAGGAGGACATCAAGTTTGGCTACTGCACCGAATTTATCATTGTACTGAACGAGGAGCTCTCGCAGCAGCAGGAGCACAGCTTCAAGGGGTATCTGGAGTCTATCGGGGATTCCATCGTGGTTGTCGCGGATGACGAGATTGTGAAAGTCCATGTACATACCAATGACCCTGGACTTGCACTGCAGCGCGCTTTAACCTACGGCTCCTTAAGTAAGATCAAGATTGACAATATGCGGGAGGAGCATCAGGAAAAACTGATCAAGGACGCCCAGAAGCTGGCGGAGACCCAGAAGGCGGAAGAGGAAGAGGCAGGCCGGAAGGCTGCTTCAGATGAGCCGGCGCCGGAGGAGCCCGCCAAGGAGATGGGCTTCATCGCCGTGTCCATCGGAGAAGGACTGGGCGAGATCTTCAAGGGCCTGGGCGTGGACTATATCATTGAGGGCGGCCAGACCATGAATCCCAGCACCGAGGATATGCTGAACGCCATCGACAAGGTACACGCCAACACCATCTTTATCCTGCCCAACAACAAAAATATCATCCTGGCGGCCAACCAGGCCGCGTCCCTGGTGGAGCACAAGCAGGTGGTGGTCATTCCCACCAAAACCATTCCCCAGGGGATCACCGCTCTGATCAACTACATCCCCGAGAAGGATGCGGAGGATAACGAGAAGCGGATGAAGGAGGAGATCGGCAACGTCAAGACCGGGCAGGTGACCTACGCCGTGCGGGATACGATCATTGACGACAAGGAGATCAAGCAGGGCGACTACATGGGGATCGGCGATTCCCGGATTCTCTCCGTTGGGAAGGATATGGACGCCGTTGTGAAGGAGATGGTTTCCCAGCAGATCGACGAGGATTCCTCCATCATCAGCGTCTATTACGGAGAAGAGGTGGAGGAGGAAGCGGCGGACGCCCTTGGCTCCTACCTCACGGAGACTTATCCCGACTGCGAGGTGGAGGTCCACTTCGGCGGCCAGCCCATTTATTACTATCTGATCTCGGTAGAGTAGCGCGTATTTTTGACTTCGCATCCGCTTTGGGCCGGCGGTGCTGCCCCGGCGTACAGGGCGGATGCATTTTAAAAATAAGGAGAGATTCTCATGGATGTCAGTTCCTCCATCGGAGAGATCAAAGGAATCGGAGCGAAAACGGAACAGCTGTTTCACAAATTGGGAGTATACACCGTCGGTGATATACTCCTTCATTATCCCCGGGATTACGAGAAGCTGCCGCCCCTTCAGACGGTGGGGGAGCTTCTTGGCGGGGAGACGGCGGAGGGCATGACAGCCGCCGTGGCGGCCAGAGTGGAGCGGGTCCCTCTGGTGCGGAGCACCGGGCGCATGCAGGTCACCACCCTGACGCTTTGGGAACAGGATCAGAGCCTGTCTCTGGTCTGGTTTCGCATGCCCTATCTTAAGAGTACCCTGAAGGTGGGAGAGTATTTTGTTTTTCTGGGAAAATTGTCGAAGAAGGGGAACCGTCTGTCCATGGACCAGCCCCAGATCCTCTCCCCCGAAAAATACCAGGACATGCAGAACTGCCTCTGGCCCTGTTACGCCCTGACCCAGGGCTTAAGCAAAAATATGGTGTCCAAGACCGTGAAGCAGGCTCTGGAGCAGTTGGACCTCTCCCGGGATTATCTGCCGGAGGACATCCGCCAGCGCCTGTATCTGGCAGAGACCAATTTCGCCCTGGAAAATATCCATTTTCCAGAAAGTCAGGAGGCTCTGGCGGCGGCCAGACGGCGGCTGGTGTTCGACGAGTTCTTTCAGTTTATCCTGGCGGCGCAGCTTCAGAAGCAGCAGATGGAGCAGGTGAAAAATGAGTTTGTGTTCGGCCCCATGGAGGGCTCCTGGGCCGATATGGTCATCGAAAAGCTTCCCTATGCCCTGACCGGGGCCCAGCGGCGGGTCCTTAAGGAGGTGCGGGAAAATATGCGGGACGAGATCATCATGCAGCGCCTGATCCAGGGGGACGTGGGCTCCGGCAAGACCATCCTGGCCTTCCTGGCCATGCTGGACTGCGCCCAGAACGGGTATCAGTCCGCCCTGATGGCCCCCACAGAGGTGCTGGCCCGCCAGCACTACGAGACCTTCACGCATCTGTGTGAAGCCTATGGCCTCAAGGTCCATGTGATCCTGCTGACGGGCTCCATGACCCAGCGGGAGAAGCGCAGGGCTTACGATAGGATTCAGCTTTATTCCAGCGCCATGGTCATCGGCACCCACGCGCTGATACAGGAGCGCACCGTGTTCGACAACCTGGCTCTGGTCATCACTGACGAGCAGCACCGGTTCGGGGTCAAGCAGCGGGAAACTCTGTATTTAAAGGGCGCTCAGCCCCACATCCTGGTGATGAGCGCCACGCCCATTCCAAGGACCCTTGGCATCATCCTCTATGGGGATCTGGATATTTCCGTCATCGACGAGGTCCCGGCCAGGCGCCTGCCCATCAAGAACTGCGTGGTATCCCCCGCCTACCGTCCCAAGGCCTACCAGTTCATCCAGAAGGAAGTGGAAAAGGGCCACCAGGCCTACGTGATCTGCCCTCTGGTGGAGGAGAGCGAGGGCCTGGAGGCGGAGAATGTGGTGGATTATGCAAAGAAGCTGCGGCAGGAGCTCCCCGGCCTTACCATCGCCTGCCTCCACGGAAAGATGAAGGGCGCCCTGAAAAATCAGATCATGGAGGAGTACGCCGCCGGGCAGATCCAGGTTCTGGTCTCCACCACCGTCATCGAGGTGGGGGTCAACGTGCCCAACGCCACCGTCATGATGATCGAGGACGCCCAGCGCTTCGGCCTGGCCCAGCTCCACCAGCTCCGGGGCCGGGTGGGCCGGGGCGAGGCCCAGTCCTACTGCATCATGCTGAACACCTCCGACGGCCAGCGGGCGAAAAAGCGTCTGGAAATCTTAAATAAATCCAACGACGGCTTCTTCATCGCCTCCGAGGACTTAAAGCTCCGGGGGCCGGGGGATTTCTTCGGCATCCGCCAGAGCGGCCTGCTGGAGTTCCAGCTGGGAGATATTTACCAGGACAGCGATCTTCTGAAGCTGGCCTCTGAGGAGGCGAAAAAGCTGCTGGCAGAGGACCCGGAGCTCTCGGATGAGAGGAATCAGAGTATCCGGGAGCAGGTGCTTCGGTATCTGGACGACTGCGCGGAAACGGTGAATCTGTGAGAAAATGAGGGAACTATGGAAGGGGTGAATCTGTGAGAAAATGAGGGAACTATGGAAGGGGCGAATCTGTGAGAAAATGAGGGAACTATGGAAGGGGTGAATCTGTGAGCGGGGATTGATAAAAGTGCTTGAAAAGCTGGCTCTGAACAATTACATCATTGAGAACGTTAAGGCGGAAGCGGTTTGTTGGATACTAAATCATCCGAGGACATATTGATGGGGAGCGGTGGCAAGCCCGCTCTCCCTGTTATTCCTTGGCCGATTTACTCGGCCTTTTCTGTTTCATCTTCACCCCACAGACCAGCGGAATGTTTTCTGATTTCCTTATTCATTTCCCTGACTTCATCCATCGTCTGGCATTTGTCCGTTGCGGTGGTAATCAGCCACGCGATAAACTGCATTTGCTTATCTGTCATAACGTTCATTCTGTTCTCCTTTCCCCTCTGTCCCGTCCTGCCCCGGTTCTTCGGTTATTGTCCTTTCCTTTGGGCAATCATCCCAATCTTTTCCAGTTCACCAATGACATCTATTTTGTATTGTAGCATAGGCATATCCTTCAATAAGATTTTATATAATAGTTTACCATTACCACATAAAAAGTCAACCCTTTTGGGAAAGTCAGATTTACTACAAAATCAAGGATAACATGTGATGAAAAGAGAAATTCTGCCTGACTAATAGAGAAAAAAGGCTGCCCACAGATTTCTCCATGGACAGCCTCTTTTTTGATGCTGGATTACTGATTGTTCCGTATCATCATTTCCGATCCGGCCTTATTTACCGGCCATCTGTCTTTCCTGTGCCTCGATCATCTTCTTAACCATATATCCGCCTACAGAACCGTTCTGTTTGGATGTCAGGTTACCGTTGTAGCCTTCTGTCAGGGGCACGCCTAATTCACCGGC
>CALWDR010000164.1 GCA_944376745.1 uncultured Lachnospiraceae bacterium | reverse complement strand
TGACCCTGGAATATCTCGTGGCTGCGCCCGGCATAAGCGCTATGTACAGTAACGGATATGATGATTATCTGACAACCAATCTGGCAAGGATTGCGGAGGAAACCTATCAGTGTCAGTTGATCCGGCCTCATACCGGTCAAATCCTGACCTTCTGCAATACCCAGTTCCAGATACTGTATACGCTGGAGGATTACGCTCTGCGCTACGGTTACGGGACAATCACCAGCGAGAATAACGCGTCCCTGGTATTTAAGATGACGGCAAACGGCCAGACGGTGCTGTTCACCAACGACGCCGAGAAGGCTGTGTCCCAGCTTCTGTGCGATACCTACGGAGAGGAGTTAAAGAGCGACATCTTCCAGATGAACCATCACGGCGTGGGCGGATGTATCAAGCGCCTGTGCGAGTATGTGGATCCGGAATACTCCCTCTGGACCACCAACCAGATATCCTATGACCTGCGCGTGTCCCGGGAAATCGGCGGTATCGACCAGTACGAGAGCAACCTGTATATCCTTGAGAAGCTTGGCAGGGAAAACTGCTTTATCGCGGATGGGGATGTGGAGATCATTTCCTTCCCCCTGGAGGATAAGGCCACTGATATCACCTATTACACGATGCAGTAGCGGCCGGAAAAGGGCTTGCGGAAAGGAGTATCGTTATGAAGAAAAAACGAATCGTCATCCTAGTCGTATCCATTGCCTTGGTACTCTGCGTTGGCGCCGGTGTCGGTGTGGGAGCCTGGCTTCTGACCCGTGACACCGGGACGGTGTCCGAGGCGGGCCTGGACCCGCTGGGAGAGGATCCGGGAAACGTGGCCTACGACGACTGGACGGCCAGATACTAAGTTTGAACGGGGCTGCCCGCTGCCGGCAGGGGGCCGGGCAGCTTCTTTCAATAAATAAAAAAATAAGAAAAGGAGATGTAGTATGAAGAAACAGTTACTGAAGACAATGTTTGCACTGCTGCTTGCGGGGACCATGATCATGGGGCTTGCAGCCTGCGGCGGGGATGACACCCAGGACCCGGAGAATCCGGGAACTGAGCAGGGCGAAGAACCCGGAGACGATGGAACGGATGATACGGCGGAGGGCGAGACGATAAGCTATCCCATGGATACGGACACGGAGCTCTCCTACTGGGCCCGTAATTACATCGATCTGGCTGAGGATGTGGATACCTGGCAGGATTCGCCCTTCCACTCCGGCCTTGTGGACAAGACGGGCGTGACTATCGACTGGAGATGGGCCACAGCCGGTTCTGATGTGGGCCAGGCCTATCAGCTTCTGTGGGTGGACCAGGAGCTTCCCAACATGGTGTTCTATGAAATCAGCCGCAACGAGGCGCGGACCCTTCTGGACGATGGCCTGATCTGGGATTTGACAGAGTATCTTCCCAAATATGCCCCCAACTACTGGGCCTGGCTGAATGACCCGGCAAACGAGGCGGAGAGACGGGAGGCCATGTTGGACGACGGTACCTTCTATAGTGTGGCCTCCGTAAAAGAGGGCTTGTACGGCCAGGTCTATATGGGACCCATTATCCGGCAGGACTGGCTGGAGGAATGTAATCTGGAAATGCCCGTTACCCTGGAGGACTGGGAGAACGTCCTGCGGGCGTTTAAGGAAAACTACAACGCAAACCTGAGTTTCTTTGCGGCAATCATGCGGGCAACCGGCGGCATTGCTTCCGGTACCGGCGCATATGGATTCGCCAATACGGCGGATTTCAGAGTGGATGATGATGGCAATGTGGTGATTCCCCAGATTATGCCGGAATACAAAGAGATGATGGAGATTCTGGCCAGATGGTGGGAGGAAGGCCTGATTGATGTGGACTCCCTGTCCAATACCCAAGATGCCGTAAGGCAGAAGGCTCTGGCTGAAAGCGCCGGTATCGTCTTTGCGGAAGCAGGTATCTGTGATCAGATTATCAAGGACGCGGAAGCGGAAGGAAACGGTGCCGAGTGGGTTGGAGTGTCATTCCCGAGAACCGCGGCGGGAGAGCCTACTTCCGAGATTGGCGTTACGGCCACCAGACTGACCGGGTACCACACGGTAATAACCACCCAGACCTCAGAGGAGGATTTGATCACCGCCCTGCGCTGGCTGGACTACGGCTGGACCGAGGAAGGCCAGATGTACTGGAACTTCGGTGACGAGGGTGTCAGCTATACACTGGATGAAGAAGGCAAGCCTCAGTGGACAGAGCTGGTTACCGGCGATCCTCTGGGAGCCGGACAGGGCAGAAAAAAATACTGCGGCGTAACTGCAAGCGCCTCCGTGGTTCAGTTGACTGCCTATGGGGAAGCATGTAACAGTGAAGTTGTGGATAGTATGACTAAAACTTGGATGGACAATACCGAGGGAGGCGCACATAGGTTGCCTAAGCTGCAGCTCAGCGAGGAGGACCATGACCGGTATGTGGAATTATGGACACCCATCACAACCTACATCAGTGAGGAAAGCTTAAAGATGGTTACCGGTGAGACGCCGGTTTCCAATGTGGACGCCTTTGTGGATGAACTGTACGATCTGGGCCTGCAGGAGGTTCTGGATATTCAGCAGCAGTATTATGACGAGTATATGCTGAAATAATAGTGTTATGAATGGTGTGCGGGGGCAGTCCCTGGCCCCCGCACGGTTCAGTGAGGAGTACATATGAATGATAAGAATAAGAGGAGGCAGGCGGTTTCCGTGAAGGCAGAGGGACGGCGTGCCCAGGGAAGGGGAAGCTATCTGGCCCGGGATTTTAAGAGAAATAAGCTGAAATATCTCATGGTGATCCCCATTCTGATTTTGTTGTTTTTGTTTTGCTACCGGCCCATGTACGGAATCCTGATCGCCTTTAAGCGGTACCGGCCCGCTCTGGGGGTCTGGGACAGTCCCTGGGTGGGCTTCCAATACTTTGAACAGTTTTTCCGGGACCCCTATTGCTGGCGGCTGTTTCGGAATACCCTGTCCATCAGTGGGCTGAGTCTGCTGTTCGGGTTCCCGGCCCCCATACTTCTTGCCCTGCTGTTGAACGAAGTACGCTCAAGAAAGTTTAAGAAGGTCGTGCAGACCGTCTCCTACATGCCCCACTTTATTTCCACGGTGGTGGTGTGCGGTATGATCACTACCTTCTGCGCCAGCGACGGACTGTTCAACAACATCATCGCGGCGTTCGGCGGAACCAAGTCCAACCTGCTGCTGAACAAGGATCTGTTCTATCCCATTTATATCATTTCCGATATATGGAAGGGGATAGGCTGGGATTCCATCATTTATCTGGCGGCCCTGTCCGGTATCGACCAGGAGCAGTATGAGGCGGCGAAAATCGACGGTGCCAACCGGCTGCAGCAGATTTTTCATATTACGCTGCCGGGTATCCTGCCCACGGTGTCCATGCTGTTGATCTTAAGAATCGGAAGCCTGTTGAGCGTGGGCTACGAGAAGATTATTTTGCTGTATCAGCCCACCACCTATGAGGTGGCGGACGTGATCTCCTCCTATGTATACCGGAGAGGTCTGATGGGCGGAGAGTTCAGTTATGGCACGGCGGTGGGTCTGTTCAATTCCATTGTGAGCATTATCCTGCTGTTGACAGCCAATAAGGTAAGCAAAAAAATGGGGCAGAGCGGCTTGTTTTAAGGAGCCGGCGAGAAGGTCCGGAATAGGAGTAGTATGAAAACGATAGCAAATAAGAAAAAGAAAAGAAGCATGCAGGACTGGATACTGGACAGCTTCATCTATGTGGTGCTGATAGTCATCCTGCTGGTGTGCCTGTATCCCGTCTGGTATGTGATCGTCTGTTCCTTTTCGAACAGCTCGGATGTGATTCAGCACACGGGATTGTATCTTTGGCCGGACAGCTTTAACCTGGAGGCCTATGGGAAGGTATTTGAGAACACAATGGTGCAGAGAGGTTTTAAAAATACCCTTTTGATCCTTCTCTGTTCCTTGCCCCTGAATTTGATACTGACCCTGTTCTGCGGGTATTTTATGGCCTGCAAAAATATGGTATTTAAGAAGCCCATTGTGTTTATCATGCTTTTCACCATGTATTTTGGCGGCGGCATGATTCCCGGCTATATCAATATGATGGAACTGAACCTTTTGGACAGCATGTGGTCCCTGGTACTGCCCAGCGCCATCAGCATTTACAATTCCATCATTTGTAAGACGGCCATTGAGGCCATACCGGAGAGCTTGTCGGAGTCTGCCTATATCGACGGCGCCAACGATTTTCAGATACTGGTGAAGATCATCACGCCGTTGATAAAGCCCACGCTGGCGGTGCTTCTGCTGTACTATCTGGTAGGCCAGTGGAACTCCTGGTTTGCGGCGTCCATTTATCTGAAAACCGAGGATAAGCTGCCGTTGCAGAATGTACTGCGCTACATTTTGATGGAGAACAGTACCACGAACTTAGGCGAGGAGTACAACGAATATGCCGCCACGATCAAATACGCCATCATCGTGGTGAGCAGTCTGCCAATCATGTGCGTATACCCCTTCCTGCAGAAATATTTCACCAAGGGCGTTATGATCGGAGCGG
>CALWDR010000163.1 GCA_944376745.1 uncultured Lachnospiraceae bacterium | reverse complement strand
CATCGGCAGCTTAAAGGACATGCTGGAGGAATTGTTTACCTACACCAGGCTTCAGGACCCTGGGTACGAGCTGGAACTGGAGCCTCTGGACTTCGGAGCCTGCGTCTACGATACTCTGTTTTCCTTTTATGAGGAGTTTAAGGAAAAGGGGATCGAGCCCAGGACAGAGTTCTGCGACGGCCATCTGAGGATTCGCGGCAACGGGGAGGCCATCCGTCGCTCCATCCAAAATCTCGTCAAAAATGCCCTGGAGCACGGCGGGGGCTATATTTCCTTCTCCTTATTTCAAAAACCGGGAGCTGTGGGCTTCCGGTGTGAGAACCAGGTGGAAAATCCGGAGGAAATCGATATGGAGCAGGTGTTTTCGCGGTTTTACAAGGCGGATTCGGCCAGGACCCACACCTCCGCCGGCCTGGGCCTCGCCATCGCCAGGGGCCTAGTGGAAAAAATGGGCGGCACTATCACCGGGGAGCTGAAGGGGAATCTGTTTTCCGTGATCATGGAATTTCCCCAATGCCGGTGAGCGGACGGGAAAAATGGGAATAAACGGGGAAAGTGTTATCTTTTTGAGGAAAAATGGGAACAAACTGGGAAAGTGTTACCTTTTTGGACACTTTACGGATTTTGTCCCTTTCTTTCCGGCGGGGAATCCACTATTCTATATAAGAAAACGTGTATTTCGTTTTGCATGAAAGGTGTGGGTCCCATGAAGAAAGATATGACGAAGATATTGGTAGAAGCCACGATTCGCAGGACATTAAAAAATATACAGGAGTCTCCGGCGCGGGCCACGCGCAATCTGGTGGATCTGGGATTACAGTTCTCCAATGGCCGTTTTCAGACCCGTTTGCTGGCACAGGCCCAAAAAATGCTGCAAAATCAGAAAAGCGCGTATTACGGTCTGGTGAAGGAGCTTGTGGACACCGTGGACCACGATATCATCACCGACTTTGGCGTCAATCTCGGCTATAACAGCTGCATGAAGGGCGCGGGGCTGATCCGGGAGATCGAGGCGGAAAAGGGGTTTAATATTCCATGGACGCTGAATCTGGCCATAAACGAAGAAAAGCTGAAGGCAGAGCCGGATTTTTACCCCTCGCTCCTTCGGCAGGGCAGGGCGCTTGGAATTTACACCTACCTTCTCTTTGGGGCGGGAGATCCCGAGCAGCTGCTTCCGATGATCCAGAAGGAACCGGACTGCGCTTTTGTGCTCTTTCTGCGCGGACGGCAGATAAGCCCGGATTTTATAGAAAAAATGAAAACCGTCAAGAACGTGATGCTCTCGGTTTATACGGACGGGGACATGGCGGACGCCTGCGGGAGACTGCGGGAGGCCGGACTGCTGTATGCGGTTCATCAGTGTTACGGGGAGAAGGACAGAGAGAATATCGTAAGCGGAAAATGGTTAAGGACCGCCGTTTCCGCCCACCCGTCCTTTGCATTTCTCAGGGCGGATGTTTCGTGCCCGCGCAGGATTCAGGAAGAGATCTACCAATATGTCACTGCCGTGCGGGATGGACAGCAGTACCCCCTGATCCTTATGGACATCAAGCAGGACTCGCTGATGATCGATCAGGTCATCTCGGACGGGGAGTGCCTGGCCGGATTTGAGGAGGACGGCAGTCTGCGCACCCATGAGGGCGTTCTGCGGGAGGAGCGGTACAACATTTTCCATCATCCGCTGGAAGAGATCCTGCAGGCGTCTTACAAAAAGTGAAAAAGAAAGCTTTTCTGTATAGGAGCGGTCTTGTGAAATGAGGCGGCTCCTTTGACGGTTCTATGTATCTTACTTTTATTCTGCCGGTTCCTGCGAGAATTTTTGGAGGATAGCATCCGGTGTGCGCAGCAGACAGTTCTTCAGCAGCCGGGTAAATTCCTCCGCCGGCATGCAGTCCTTTTCCAGCAGCCAGCGTTTGATGGCGCAGAGAAACGCGTCGGTATAAAAATCCACATAAAAGGGCAGGGCCTTGTCCTGTCCGAAGATGCGCTTAAGATCCGTTGACAGGATGCCTGCCATAATATCCCGGAAATACTCGGAGAAAGAATTCTGGCCCTCCACGGTCAGGGTTTTGCGGTAAAAGCTGTGGTTTTGATAAAAATAGTCGCACATATCCC
The DNA here is from genome assembly GCA_944376745.1 of uncultured Lachnospiraceae bacterium. Classification (GTDB taxonomy): domain Bacteria; phylum Bacillota; class Clostridia; order Lachnospirales; family Lachnospiraceae; genus 14-2. The sequence goes on along the minus strand of CALWDR010000163.1, from coordinate 746 downwards.
CCAGAAAATCCCACTCGGTAGAGTAGTCCTTTGATTTCAACGCCGTCACGCACTCTGTATAATAAATCCAGTTGACCAGCTCATATTTGTCCTTGAAGTGATAGTAAAAGCTCTTGCGGTTCATGTCGCAGGACGCGCAAATGTCGGCGACACTGATTTTGGAGAAGGGCTTTGTTTCCATCAGACTTTTCAGCGACGACGCCAGTGCCCGTTTGGTGATGTTGGAATCAGCCAGAAAACTCACCTCCCTGAAAAAATTTGCATCATGATCCCCGGGACAAAAGCGCATGAGGAAAAAGCGTGGGTATCATGAGAGCAAAATACCTTTTAACTCCAACATCATATCATCAAAATGGAAATAAATCAACAAAAAATGGCAGGAATTGGCTGTTCCAGCCCGTGACAAGCGTAACAGTTCAGACAAGCTGCTTTTCATGGGGTGGGGAAATATGCAACTAACAGTTTTTGTCTGGAGGCCGCCATGGATGGCGATTTCCCTCACTTTGTGAGCAGTAACCTGGCCCGCGCTAAAACTGGGACTGCGGGATTTCTCCGTATTGACTTTTTCCACGGAAATAGCCTATAATGATAGAAATCATTTTAACAGGAGAGCGGCCAAAAGCCCTCAGGAGGGAAGTATGAACACAAGATTCTATAACGCGAAAATTTTAGTAACCAGGGAGGATAAGTCCTTCGAGATCCGGGAGGGCGAGCTCTGGGTCAGGGGAAATACCATCTGCTATATC
>CALWDR010000162.1 GCA_944376745.1 uncultured Lachnospiraceae bacterium | reverse complement strand
TCATGGCCGCCACCATGTCTTTTTGCAGTCGTTCCATTTGCATTGCAGATTCCCTCCTTAATGATAAAATGCTCTGTCTGTTATTCTAGCACGAAACATGCCCGGAGGCAACCCTCGGGTTTTCTGTAACTTTCGCTTCGCTACACTCACAAAAAACTTGCGGGCGGTGAGTCTAGTACCGCTGCGTCTTTCGCTGAGCGGAAGCGTGTCTGCGCTAACAAAACCGCTGTCCAGGGCGTCCTCCTGACAAAACTGTTATTCGTTGCCAATTTCCCCACCCCATGAACAGCAACTGGCATGCTCTGTAGATTTCAGTTCTAATTTCGCGGTCTTCCCACATAAAATATAGAAACTATGGATAGGAGCGGCTATGTCTGGATTTCAACGGTTTGTGACTTATATTCATCTCTACGAGGAAAATAAAAAGATCCGCAGTGTGGGCTTTGCCAGAATCGAGCGGCAGGGGGAGCAGTGCCGGATGGAAATACATATGAGAGGAACCGGATATTCGGGAATCGCCTGTCCGGTTTATCTTTTTGTGCGAAAAGAAAAGCAGATGGCCGGAATTCTGATCGGTAAGCTTCAGGTGACAGGCGGCACCGGGGACGTCCGGTTTCTTCTGGAGAGCGGCGACCTTGGCGGCAGTGGACAGGACTTAAGCCAGGTGAGCGGATTTTTTATTTTCGTCAATGAAAAAGTAATGTTTGCCAGCCAGTGGGACGAGAAGGAGATCCTGCGGGAAAATTTTGTGACCTGGGAGGAATGGGAAGCCAGGGAGAAGGCGCTGCTGCAAAAGCAGGAGGAGGAGCGGGCGGAGGAGGCAAGGAGAGCGGAGGAAAAACAGGCCGAGGAGGAGAAAAGGGCCGAGGAGGAGAAACGGGCCGGGGAGCGGAAGCGGATGGCGGAGAGCAGAGGCCGGCAGAATTACCGGCAGCCTGGACAGGGGAGACAGCAGACGCTGTTTCAGACCATGCAGAGTCCGAAGTCCCCTTCGCCAGCCGTCCCCCGAGCGGACCGCCGTCCCATGCCGGAAATAAAGCTCTGGCAGACGGCCCAGTTCCGGGAGGCTCAGCCGGAGAGCAGGCTGGATTCCACTACCTCGGCCCGGCAGCAGCCCAGCCAGGATATTTGCCTGCCTCAGCTGGAAGCCCAGCCGGGGGAGCCTGTGGGGCAGATGGCCGTCGGCGGGAGCCAAGAGGCGCCTTATGAGGCCGCCGGTGAGAATCTTCAGGCCGCGGAGGCCGCCGCCCAGCTGCAGAGGGAGCCTTCCCAGAGGGAAGGGGCCTGGGCCGTCAAATGGCAGTTCATTCTGGAAAATTATCCGGTGCTTACGCCCTTTGAGGGGGAGGAGGAGATTCTCTGCGTCCGCCTGGAGCTGAAGGATCTGCGTCTTCTGCCCAAGCGCCATTGGTATCTGGGGAACAACAGCTTCCTGCTGCACGGATTTTTCAATTACCGCTATCTGATCCTGGGGGCCATGGAGCAGGAGGGCATAAAGCGGTGGTTTATCGGAATCCCCGGCATTTTTCAGAGCCAGGAAAAAGTCATGGCCGCAATCTTTGGCTTTACGGAGTACAAGAGCGAAAAAAAGGCCGAACAGAAGACGAATCAGTTCGGCTATTGGTATCGGTTCCTGGATTAATTCCGGGAACCGATTTTAGCGGTTTCCCCTCTCCGGGATTACAGTGGAAAGCATGAGGCGACTCTGGTCAATGCTCCACCCCGCGGATCTCCACGGTGGAGATTTTTTCCCGCAGGGACGGCAGGAAGGCGGCGAGCTCCTCCAAAGTATAGGCGGTGAAGCCGGGGGAAATGACCTTTGGCGAATCCTGATAGCCCTGGAGGTAGTAGGCCTTGGCTCCGGCGAGCCAGTCTCCGATGAGGAGGAAGTCACCGGCTCCGTGAAGCTCCCGCACCACCGTGGTGCGAAATTCATAGTCCACGGGAGCTGTTTTTAAAAAGTCCACGGATTCCTCTATTTTGGAGATGTCCATCCGGGAGAGCCCGCAGATTTCCGCGTACCTGCGGGGAGATCCCTTGACGTCCATGGCCACGTAATCCACCAGTCCCTCCTGGCAGAGGGATTTCAGCACATCCGGGCGGTAGCCGTTGGTGTCCAGCTTCACAGAGAGGCCAAGATTTTTGATCTGCCCAAGGAAGGAGGGAAGATCCGGCTGCAGGGTGGGCTCCCCGCCGGTGACGCAGACCCCGTCCAAAATATGTTTCCGCCTGCGCAGATGGGCGAGGATCTCCTCCGGGGCATAGGCCTCCGGCTGGTCCGGGTTGAGCACCAGGTCCCCGTTGTGGCAGAAGGGACAGCGGAAATTGCAGCCCCCGGTAAAGACTGTGGCCGCCACGTGGCGGGGATAGTCCAGCAAGGTGGTTTTTTGAAAGCCCTGTATATTCATGTTGTGCTCCTTCTTTATTTTCTATTGCGTTTCACAAACACCCAGTAGGTAAATACGATCAGGGAAAAAATACAGATGATACTGGTCATAAGTGACACCTCCTAAAATTCTTTTTTCCCCATGATTCCCAGGCTGATCCGGACGGACAGAAGCAGCAAGATGAGAGCGGCCCCGAAAAGGAGCGCCAAAAGCATGCCCATGCCAGGGGCGGGAAGCTGTTCAAGGATGCCGAAAATATCTATGTGCAGGGCGTCCGCGATCTTGACTCCTACAACGCCCAGAACCAGCAGCAGCCCGAAAACCCCGATGATGGCAAGCCGTCCCCGCTCGCCGCCGAATTTTAGCTGGAAGGGGATCATAACAGCCTGGATCAAGAGCACCACGGGCAAGATCAGCAGCGCGGTGAGCAGAATTTCCGGGACGGGGCGGATGTTCCGGGAAGCATTTGTAAGAAGAATCAGCAGGGTGGAAACCACCAGCGCACCGCCGCCCAAAATGAGGCCCAGGGCATATTTTTCCAGCGTGTAGGAGGTGCGGGTGATGGGGAGGCTGAACAGGAAGGCGTTCCCGTTGTCAAATTCGTCATAGCTGATGGTGCTGATGGTAAACAGCGAGACCACAAAGGTCAGAAAGCCCATGGTAAAGGACACGTCCTCGGAAAATGCGCTCATTCCCACGGTAATGGCAAGAATCAGCAGGAAATAATTTTTCTGTGTCTTCATCAATTTGAAATCCTTGATCAATAAACCTTTCATAACGCGGCACCTCGAATCATCATGGTAATCACTTCGTCAATATTGCCCTTCTCAATGGCAAGGGCCGGATAATTTTCCATATAATACTGTCTCTGATCGGTGAGACAGCTGTAGCCGTAGCTTTCCTTTCTGGCGCGGAGCAGGAACTGCTTGTCGAGCTTCTCATACTGCTCGGGGCTGGCCTTCAGCAGTCCGTAGTTGTCCAGCAGAACGTCCGTATCCTCATGTAAAATGATCCTGCCCTCATGGATCAGGTACAGATCGTCGCACAAGGTTTCCAGATCGCTGGAAATGTGGGAGCTGATCAGGATGGAATGCTCCTCGTCCTTCTCCATAAATTCCCGCAGCATTTCCAACAGCTCGTCCCTGGCGAGAACGTCCAGCCCGGCGGTGGGCTCGTCCAGTATCAGCAGCCTGGCATCATGGGAGACGGCGGCCAGCACCTTCAGCTTTGCCTTCATGCCTGTTGAGAAATCCTTGATCTTCTTGTCAAGGGGCAGCTGAAACTGCCTTGCTTTCTCCAGGAAAAAGACTTTGTCAAAGCGGCTGTACAGGCTCGCCAGAACAGGGATCACATCCTTGACGGTGAGATACCCGCTGAAGCCCGAATCTGACAGGACCACGCCCAGCTCCGCCCTGTCCCTGGCGGTAAAGTCCTTCAGGGCTTTGCCGAAGATCGTAACGGAGCCGCCGTCTGCGGAGATCAGGCCCAGGATGGCCTTAAAGGTGGTGCTTTTCCCGGCGCCGTTTGGGCCGATCAGTCCTGTGACCCGGCCCGGCGGAAGCGTAAGGGAGCAGTCCAGGGCAAAATTGCCGTATCGTTTCTGTAAATGTTCCAGTTTCAACATACCTTATCCCTCCAAGATCAATGTAAATAAGCTTCGGATGTCCTCGTCGCTGAGTCCGTAGCGGCGGCCCTTCAAGATGGCCTGTTCCAGATCGGCCTCCACCTCTTTCTTCTGTTCTTCCAGCAGAAGCTCCGGGTTTGCGGCTGCCACATAGGTTCCCTTCCCGTGCACGGTTACGGTGAAGCCCTCATTTTCCAGGTTGTCGTAGGCCTTCTTGACGGTCAGGGCGCTGATCTTCAGTTCCTTCGACAGGGTCCGCACCGACGGCAGAATGTCATTTTCCCGTAATTCCCCGCAGCGGATGAGCGTCTTGATCTGGTCTACGATCTGCTCATAGATGGGAACCATCGAGGAGCTGTTGATAATGATTTTCATCTTGCGTTCCCTCCTTCGATAAACAGTATATAACAGATAGAAACTGTTGTCAAGTGTTATATGGTGTTTATTTAAAAAATTGTCTGGAGGTCGCCCTGGGTGGCGTATTTGTTAACGCAGACACGCTCCCGCTCAAATCAAGACGCAGCGGTACTAGACTCGCCGCCCGTAAACGGTCGGTTCGCCAAGTGCCGGAGTCTTTCCATGGTCTGCTTATAACAAATACGCCATCCAGGGCTACGTTCCAATCAAAAGCTAAAAAAGTTCAAATCTCCTGTGAAAAGCTTCACCAGTTGTATATTTCCCCACCCAATGAACAGTAAGTGCGCCCACGGAACGCAACAAACCCTCGCCAGCGGACAGAACCGTATCCGCTGGCGGGGGGTTGATAAATGAAAGTGTGATGATGTTGGGCCCGAAATGTATTTTGACCCCGTGATACCTGCGGACTGCTCCGCACCCTGGCATCACGCTATACTTATAATGCTTTGCGCTTCCGCATCCAGATTGCTGAACCGCAGAGAGCGGAAAGCAGGAGCAGAAGAATGGGCAGCAGTAAATTGGAAGCCTCACCGGTTTTGGGTGCATCTGAAGCCGAACCGGAGGCGCCGTCCGCCTTGGCTGCCTCAAACGTCCGGATCGCCTGATCCAACTTTTCCGCTGCGGCTGTCAGCTCTTCCTGGGAAGAAGCGCCCGCCTTGGCCTGCTTCGCCTGCTCAACAGCGGCATTAAAGGCATCCATCACTTCCTGAGTAACCCATTTGGCATCCTTGGGAACATCCTTGCCATCCTTACTGATGGCAATATCCTGCTTGGCAGCCTCAGCCCGGGTAATTGCCTCGTCGATGGCCGTGGTATCCAACGCATCAGCCGGAACCTGGGCAACCTGTACGGATACCGTCACCGGTTCGCTGCTCCAGACGCCGTCCGTCGCGCGCACCTGGATCGTCACCGTCTTACCTGCATCCTCCGGGGATGGGGTATAGGTTAATACGGCACCGTCAATCTTGACCTGCGCGCTCACATCTGCCGCATCGCCGCTTGCCAATGCAAAAACCAGCTCATAGGAAAGGGGATTCTCGGAGTTGTTCACAAACCACTTGGCGAGATCCTGGCTGTAGGGTACTGCCGCAACCGAGCCGTTCTGGGAAGCAGGAACGGCTTCCCCTGTCTGCGTTTCCATTCCTTCCGCAATGCCGGGTGTTTTGGAGCTTACGCCCAGGGTATAGGTGGTCGCATCATTCATAGAATAATAGAAGACGGAGGTGTCTTCCTCGGGAGTAGCCCCCTTCGTATACTCCACCAGATCGTTGTTCTGTACCTGTACAATCACGCTGTCACCCACCTCGGGCGTTTTTCCAAGGATTATGGCCACAGGAATCGCCATTTCCACCGCGTAGCCGTTGGCGCCCTCTACGGTATAGCCTGCCGGAAGATTTTTCAGATCCAGCTCATTGGCGTTCTGTATGATCTCTCCATCCTTCATAAATACGGCAGCCCGCGGCAGCGCATTTAAGACCTCCTCTGTGAGCTGTGTAGTTTTGCCGTCGCTGAAGGTTCTCATGCCAAAGGCGTCCACAGATACTTTATTGTTGTTTGTAAAGATCTCTACCGCGTCATTCCACCAGGGGTTAGGCTCCGCTTCATTCAAGACGTATTCTGAGCCATTGGTCATTACCTCCGCGTTGTTGACAATGGCATAAACATACAGATAATCGTTATCCCACAGGATGTAAAGGTCGCCGGTGTTGTCTCCCTGATCCGTAGGAGCCCAGGAGATGGTGTCATTGTAAACGGGGTTGAATTTCAACTGGGTGCTTTCCTTGTACATATCATCCAGCACGCCGTCCACAACCGGAGTTCCCTTTAAAATGATATCCCTCTCCGCAGCGTTGAGATTGGCGAGATATTCGGCCTTGGCCGCCTCCAGATCTTCCGCGCTGGCCGTTGTGGTGATATTTTTAAGGGTCCTTTTATAAATCTCCAAAGCGCTCTGGGAATTTTCGTAAGCAGGCGGAGTCATATCGATCTCGCCCCATTTTTGTACCATTACGTTAATGGAACCGATGGAGGAGCTGACAATAACCTCGTCGTATACCTTATTGCCGGCTGGATACATGGGATTTTTCAAGTCGGGATTTTCCGCGTTTGCCAACAGATCCTTCTCATCCGCCGTCACCGCAACTACCAGATGGCCGGAGGTTTCCGCCAGCTCCGGATATTTCTCGGACCAATATTCATTGGTGATGGGCATACTTTCATAACCGGAGACCAGTCCGTCCTCCACGTTGAACCAGTCGAAGGTATGCGCGTCAAAGTTATATACCCCGCCTTCAATGTTGATATAAATGTTGTCGTGGAACAGGTTGTCGCGTCCGCCGCCCATAATGCAGGCGGTTCCCTCGAAATTCTCAAATATGTTGCCATAAACCTCCGCGCTGCTGAAGGCGTCGTCCAGATATACGCCGTAGGTGGAGGTGGACGGGTTGGGAATGTCGTGCAGATAATTGTACCGGATCACATTTCCCCGGGAGGTCCATTCTTTTCCACAGTAAATAGCGCCTGCGTCGCCGGTTTCGTACAGCACATTTTCAATTTCGTTAAATTCGATCACATGGTCGTTTCCGCCGAACAGGATCGCGTTGTGGGGACCGTCATAGATATAGTTTCTGCTGATGGTCTGGCCTACGCCCCGCGCTTCCACGGCAGGAGAATAAGTTCTTTTCACACGGGCAAATTCATAAAATTCGCAGTTTTTTACAATATGTCCGGCAGGCGTCAGCGTAGTAAAATCTCCGCCGTTCATATATACGCCGCCCACAGCGGTGCCATGGATCAGGCATCCGTCCACAACGTTGTTGTGTCCGCCGTCAATGTAGACGCCCCATCCGCCGTTGTCGTAGATCTCACTGTCCGCGATGGTACAGCTTTCGCTGTTCCTGATGGAAACAGCGTCCGACTGGTTCTTGGTAAACTCAAAGCCGCGGAAGGTAATGTATTCTGCGCCGTCCATAGAAATGATCTCATTCCCCAGAACCGTGATCTCTACCTTCTTATCTCCCAGGCCTTCCTCGCCCACGTAGAGATACAGCTTATCGGTTTTTTCCCCATCTACCGGGGTACGGTCAATGTAATACTCCCCTACCGTATCCAGCTCGCAAAGCAGGTTGAAGCCATAAAATTTTGGCAGACCCGCCGCGCCGTCCAGCCCGTCCTTCTCGCTTTTCACGCCGTAGTGAGGGGGATATGCTGTGGTGATAAGGTTTTCTTCCGTATCAAATTTCTCCATATCAAGCAGCAGCTGAGTGGCATACCAGTCAAAACGGAAATATCCCGAAATGAAGGGTTCATGCTCCAAAGCCCACTGATCCATCCGCTCATCGCTGTATCGGAAGGTAGGAGGCGTCTGCTTATACCAGTCTTCCGAAGGAATATGACCCTCCTCGCCTGGCCCGAAGGGATGTCCGGGCTCGTGATCGTTGGAGTTAAAGCCCGCCACAACCACCTCCGCCGGTTCCATATATTCAGCGTCGGGATTTTCCGCATTTACGTTGGGATAACGTGACAGTACCTGCACCTGATTGTCCACAAACACCTCCGGGGCTTCCGGCTCTTCCGGCTGATACAGCATTTTTCTGGGAATCTCCCCTGTGGGAATATTCTCTGCCTTCAGATCGTACACCAATACCTTGGAGGCATCCGGCAGCCGATCCATAATGCTCTCATCCGTTACCGCCTGGAATTTGCTGTTATCCAGCTGTACCGCGCCGGAGAAGACGACTTCTTCTCCCGGATAGGCGGCATAAATGATGGGACTGTCCGCACTGCCCTTGTCCGCGTCCGTCAATGTAAAGGTTTCCGAGCGTGTGTATACGCCTCCCCGGACATATACCGTCACGCCGCCCTGGGGAACGCCCTCCGCGCGGATCGCATCCCGCGCAGCCTCCAGGGTCTTAAAGGGGCTTGCTTCGCTGCCGTCATTGGTATCGCTGCCTTCATTTGACACATAATAATACCTGGCCGTGCCGGTGTCCTCCTGGGCTTTCGTGATCTGGGGCACAGCAAGCATGGAACATACCATTGCCAAAGACAGCGAATTTCTCCCCCCTCCCATAGATTTTCATTTGCCGTAAAATGGTATCTTCATTATAGACGATTCTGAAAAAACAAAACAGGGACAGCAAATCGCCATTCTGTACATTGTTTTGTTGTGTTTCTCTTTCCGAGATACGTCCTTTTCTGAAAATAGGTACATTATTTTGCGCCTGTTGCCCTGGCCATGGTATCTATTTTTGTGGTATACTATAAATGCTTTGCTGCCGTTCCATTTCGGCCCGGCAGCAGCAGATTTTTAGCGAGGAGAAACAAATGAACCAGGAAGAACGATTTATGAGGGAGGCCCTCCGCCAGGCGAAAAAAGCCTACGCCCTCAACGAGGTGCCCATCGGATGCGTCATTGAATACGAGGGAAAGATCATTGCCAGAGGCTACAACCGCCGCAACACTGACAAAAATACTCTGGCCCACGCGGAGCTTCTGGCCATCAAAAGGGCCAGCAAGAAGCTGGGAGACTGGCGGCTGGAGGGCTGTACCATGTACATTACCCTGGAGCCCTGCCAGATGTGTGCCGGGGCCATTGTCCAGGCCCGCATCAGCCGGGTGGTGGTGGGCAGCATGAATCCCAAGGCCGGCTGCGCCGGCTCTATTTTAAATTTGCTGCAAATGCCCCAGTTCAACCACCAGGTGGAGCTTCAGACCGGGGTGCTTAAGGAGGAGTGCTCCGCCATGCTGTCGGGATTTTTCCGGGAACTGCGGGAGAAGAAGGCGAATGCCTGAAAGTTATTTTTCACGGGGTGGGGAAATAGGCAATCAATAACAGTTTTGTCAGGAGGGGGCCCTGGACAGCGATTTTGTTTACGCAGACACGCTTCCGCTCAGCGAAAGACGCAGCAGTACTAGACTCACCGCCCGCAAGCGGTCAGTTTGTCAAGTGCCGGCGTCTTTCCATGGCCTGCTTATAACAGAGATTGCCGCAAAGAACGGTTACCGGAGGTGAATTTTTCAGCCAGGAACATCTGGCTCAATGATTTTAAGGATATTGATTTTGAGATCCTGCGCCAGTGCGATCTGATGGAGTGCCTGCAGGGCTGCTGCCGTAAGGTGGTGGACATTTCTGTCATTCCTTTTTCGCTCTGTTCAGATAAGAATGAATCGTTTCATCGCTTCAAATTCTGGCTTTTTTCGGAAAATCGCACAGAAAAGCCCCGGATCTTCCGGGAAAAAGATTGTGAAAAATTCCAGATTGCATTTCGCAATAATTTCTGCTATTCTGAGGATACACATCTGAAATGATTCGCGGCATGGTTTTGCGGATTCATTTTTGTAATCTTTTTATCCCTGACAGGAAGCTGTGAAACGGTGCAGAGCCTGTCGTTTACCCCTATTTTTACAAGGAACGGGTTTGTCTATAACGTGATGGTGACATGCCTGTACGCAAGGCCAAGAAGGAGGAGGCAGAGAGCCGATGAAGACGAAAAAAACAATTAAGGACATGGATCTGATGGACGATTTCCTGTTTGTGGAATCGATGATGAATGAGGAGACAGCCGTTCCCATGGCGAAGCTGATCATTGAGCGGGCCACGGGAATCAGGGTCAAGGACCTTATGATCACCTGTCAGAAGGTACTCAACGGACTGGACACGGATTATCACGGTGTCCGCCTGGACGTCTCCGTGGATGAGATCGATATCTGGGAAAAAAACGCGGAAACGGTGCGGGTCTACGATATCGAGCCGAATAACGGAGCGGTAAAAGAGCTGCCCCGGCGGGACCGCTATTATCAGTCGCTGATGGACGTAAAGCTTCTGGAGGCGGGGACGGATTACGAGAAGCTGCCGGAGCTGTGGAGTATCTGGATACTGCCCGCCGACCCCTTCGGCGGAAACCGAATGATATATACGGTAAAAAATGTAGTGGAAGAAATGCCGGAAATAGAGTATAATGATGGGGTAAGAAAGATCTTTCTCTATACGGATGGAGAAATCGGAGGTAGCAGGGAGCTTAGAGATCTGCTGCGGTATATCCGGGACACCCGGGCAGAAAATGCCGTAGACACGGAACTGCGAAAGCTCCATGCGGGGATAGAGCGGTTGAAAAGCAGCAGGGAGATAGGAGTGCGTTATATGCTGGAACAGGAGAAGATGAAGGAAAAATTAAGGCATATGGTGGACGAGGTGGAGCGCGAGGTAACGGAGCGCGTGACCAGTGAGGCCACGGAAAAGGGAATCCAGATCTTAGTGGAAACCTGTCAGGAATTAGGAACATCAAAGGAAGCTGCCCGGGCCAGAATCATGGAAAAGTATGGGACAGATGCGCAGGCCGCAGAAAACTATATTGAGAAATACTGGAGCATTCATTGACAGGAGTGTTTTACGGATACCAAAGTCATGCTTTTTCATGCAGGCACGAAACCCATGACCTTGGTATCATATTTTCAGATGATTTCAGGAGGGATGCACAATGGAACAAAAGCTTTTTCCAAGAACAACCGTGGCCGGAATATCCGTTTCACGCATGATCATCGGAACCAACTGGATGCTGGGCTGGAGCCACAGGGGGCCCGCCGCGGATCACCAGATCAAGCGCCGCTTCCCGGACGGAGAAAGCGCGTGGCCGCTTTTGAAGGTCTTCTTAGATCAGGGGGTAGACACGATCATGGGGCCTTACCAGCAGGAGCCGGTCATGCAGGAGGCCGTCCGGTATGCCCAGGAGCGAAGCGGGAAGAAAATGATCGTCATAGATACCCCGATCATCAATGTGGACGATAATCCGGCGGCCCGCAGGGAGGCCCGGTCCGTGATCCATGGGAGCAAAGAGGCGGGCGCGGATTTCTGCCTTCTGCACCATTCCAGTGTGGAACAGCTGGTGAATAAGAACCGGCATGAGATCACGCGGCTTCCCGACTACACCCAGATGATTCGGGAGGAGGGCATGATCCCCGGGCTTTCCGCTCATATGCCGGAGCTGGTTTTGTATTCCGACGAAAATGGATATGATGTGGAGACGTACATTCAGATCTATAACTGCATGGGATTTCTCATGCAGGTGGAGGTTGAGACCGTGGCGCAGATCATCCACAACGCGAAAAAGCCGGTCATGACCATTAAGCCCATGGCTGCCGGGCGGACAACGCCTTTTGTGGGGCTGAATTTCTCCTGGAACACCATACGGGAGCAGGATATGATAACCGTGGGCTGTACTGATGCCGAGGAAGCCATGGAGGATATCGAGATCTCAAGGGCGGCCATTGAGCGCCGTATGCCCGAGATCGGAAAACGTTCCAGCCCCAATGCCAATCAGGACGCTTTTGGCAGGGAAGTGTAATATTTGACAGGGAGGAGGCGGCAAGCATGTATTACTCCGTATGCGTGCCCGCAGTGTTTGGAGGCAGCGGGAAAACGGTTCCCGAGGTACTGCCGGCCATCTGCCGGGCAGGGTTTCAACATTACGAGCTTTGGGGATGGGAGGGGCTGGATCTCGATGCCTGCAAGAGAATTCAGCAGGAGGAAGGGCTTTCTCTGGCGGCGCTGTGCACGAGCTTCGCGTCACTGACAGACAGCGCCCGCAGGACAGACTATGTGGAGGGATTAAAGGAAACGGCGGAGGTTTGCCGGAAGCTGGGCTGTAGGACGATCATCACCCAGGTGGGACAGGAGCTGACAGGGATAGCGAGAGACGTGCAGCACGCCAGCATTGCGGCAGGCCTTAGGGCCTGCGTTCCCGTATTGGAGGAGTACCATCTGACGCTGGTGATAGAACCGTTGAATACAAGACTCGATCATCCGGGCTATTATCTATGGAGCGCCGGGGAGGCCTTTCAGGTCGTGGAGGAAGCGGCAAGTGCCCATGTGAAGGTGCTGTATGACATGTACCATCAGTATGTGACGGGTGATTTTTCGGTGGACGAGATTGTGAAAAACATCGACAAGATCGGGCATTTCCATATGGCCGGGTATCCGGGGCGGCATGAGCCGCTGGGAAACTGCGAGATGGATTATCCCGGCATCTTAAGAGCGATCCGGCAAAGCGGCTATGAGGGCGGGATCGGTCTGGAATATATCCCGGTGCAGGACGCCGAAAAAGGGCTTAGGGAGCTTTATGGGCAGTTGGAGGATATTGTTTCGGCGCCTTAACAGAAGCCCTGGAAGGATCTCACAGGCCGGATATGAGGCCTCAGACCAGTGCGGGAGTCTCTACAGAAACCTCCGCACCGGAACCGTGATCACCCGCAGAAGAAGATACATGACCTTCTTGCCCAGGCTCATGTCCACGGCCTCATAATGCTCCCCGCAGGCATATTCCCCGGATTGTGTCATGGTCCGGCTGTAGGCTTTATCCGCCGTAACCTCCTGCCGGATCAGGGCGTTCAGCTTTGGGCAGTCTACCGCCAGCATCAGCTCCGTATCCTGGTAGGTGCTGCGCATGTCCAGGTTGTAGGAGCCGACAATACTTAAGCGGTCGTCGATCAGCACCATTTTCTTGTGGCTGGAGTAAGGGCCCAGGTACTCGTATACCGTAACGCCCGTACTCCAGATTTTTTCTTTTTGATTCAGATAATCCGTACAGCCGAAGGGGTTGGCGCCGCTGGAGACGTCGTTTGTGATGATCTCAAAGCCGGTAAGGGCCTGGGCCGCCGAGGCCAGATCCGCGTACATCTCTTTCCCGCAGATGATATAGGGGGTGTACAGGGTTACAAAATCCCCGGTCAGCATGAGCTGATGAAGGGCATACCACATGCGGGGCTCCTTGTTCTCTGCCTCTATGGGATTGGACAGCAAGGTGATCTTGTTGGCGGCCATGGTCTTTGCCTGCCAGTCCCAGCCGCTAAAAGCCTGGGGATAGAGAGCTTTTAAATCCTCGTACCGCTCTTCCAGCTCTCTGCGGCATTTCTGCACCTTTTTCGTGTTCCTCTTGCAGGTAAATTCCCGGCTGTCCGGCAGGGCCCAGACATTTTCAAAATAATCCCGGAGCTGGGAGAGGGAGCCATGCTCCGCCTCCGGCTCTGTCTCATAGACAAAAAGCTCCCGGTCAATATTGGGATGCTCTGAATAATCTCCCAGAAAGAGGTCGGTGGTGTTCCGGCCTCCCAGCAGATACATGGAGTGATCGATGATCACATATTTGTCGTGCAGCCGGGCCTGGAGCTTTCCGGGCTTTAAGAGGTTGACGGGGTTATAAATTTTCAGGGAAATGTTTTCGTGCAAGGCCAGGGCCTGAAAATAAGGGTTGCCCCGCAGGTCCAGAAATCCGCTGATCCCGTCCACAACGACGCGCACACGGACGCCCCGGTCCGCCGCGTGAAGCAGGGCGGCCATCACGTCTTTTCCGGCGTTATCCGCATTAAAATCGAAGGTGGAGAGGATGATCTCCTCTCTGGCCTCCTCCATCATTTTCAGGCGGCAGACAAGGGCCTTTGTATTGCCGTCCACATAGGCGACCCGCTCGCTTCCGGCTTCATCAGAAAAATAGTCCGCCGTATCGAAATGCGCTTTAAATTCCGCGGATACCTTTTTGTGGGGAATATAGGGAATTGCCGCCAGGCTAAGGTAACAAAGAAAAACCATCAGTATACAAAGAAAAATCCATTTTTTCCGCGATCTGTGTCTCATCCGTCTCTCCTTTTTCCATTTTTAATACTTACGGATCGCTCCGCGCTGCTGCGGACCGCCTCTTTCTGCGGCAGGCCTGTGGCGGCGCGGACCGTTTCTTTCTGCGGCAGGCCTGTGGCAGCGCGGACCGCTTCTTTCTGCGGCAGGCCTGTGGCCGGCGCGCTCAATGGCAGTAAACGCTCAAATATCTTCCTTTTATATCAGTTTTTCCCGGAAAATACAATGAATATGGCATAAAAATTTTCTTAAAAATCTCTGACGGCAGAGCATTTTGCGGAGATGTGAAGAATGGACGCGACACTTCCGCGGGTGAAAAATATTTTTCCGCAGGAGTCATATTTTTGGTCAGGCCCGCATTCATTAGAGAAAGGGATGAGCTGTCCCTGAAGATGAGAAGGAGGATTCAAGATGAAGCAATATGTAATGGCATTGGATGCAGGCACCACCAGCAACAGATGTATCTTATTTAACGAGAAGGGGGAGATGGCAAGCGTTGCCCAGCGGGAGTTCACCCAGTATTTTCCCAAGCCGGGCTGGGTGGAGCATGACGCGGACGAGATCTGGGCCAGCATGCTGGGCGTGGCGGTGGAGGCCATGAACATGATCGGCGCCTCTGCGGAGGACATCGCAGCCATCGGAATCACCAACCAGAGAGAGACCGCCATTGTGTGGGACAGAAATACGGGGGAACCGGTGCACCACGCCATCGTCTGGCAGTGCCGCAGGACCTCGGAATACTGCGACTCCTTAAAGGAGAAGGGCCTTACCGATACCTTCCGGGCAAAAACGGGACTGGTTATCGACGCTTATTTCTCCGGAACAAAAGTAAAATGGATCCTGGACAACGTGCCGGGGGCCAGAGAGCGGGCTGAACGGGGGGAGCTTTTATTCGGAACCGTGGAGACCTGGCTGATCTGGAAGCTCACAAAGGGCGCCGTTCACGTGACGGATTACTCCAATGCGTCCAGAACGCTGATGTTCAACATCAACACCCTTCAGTGGGATGAGGAGATCCTGGAAGAACTGGAGATCCCAAAGAGCATGCTTCCCGAGGCGAAGCCCTCAAGCTGCATTTACGGCATGGCGGACGCCGCCTTCCTGGGCGGGCCCATCCCCATTGCCGGGGCGGCAGGGGACCAGCAGGCGGCGCTGTTCGGCCAGACCTGCTACACCGCGGGGGAAGCAAAAAATACATACGGAACCGGCTGCTTTTTGCTGATGAACACGGGGGAGACGCCGGTATTTTCCCGAAACGGCCTGGTGACCACCATTGCCTGGGGCCTGGACGGAAAAGTAAATTACGCCCTGGAGGGCTCCATCTTCGTGGCGGGAGCGGCTATCCAGTGGCTGCGGGATGAGCTGAAGCTCCTGGACTCCGCGCCGGATTCCGAGTACATGGCCACCAAGGTGAGGGATACCAACGGCTGCTACGTGATTCCCGCCTTTACCGGGCTGGGCGCGCCCCACTGGGACCAGTACGCAAGAGGCACCATCGTGGGGCTGACCCGGGGTGTCAACAAGTACCACATCATCCGGGCTACCCTGGAATCCCTGGCTTACCAGGTGAACGACGTGCTGGCGGCCATGGAGGCGGACTCCGGCATCCGTCTGGCGGCCCTCAAGGTGGACGGCGGCGCCAGCGCCAACGATTTCCTGATGCAGACCCAGGCGGACATCATCGACGCTCCGGTGAACCGGCCCCGGTGCGTGGAGACCACGGCCATGGGCGCAGCCTATCTGGCGGGCCTGGCGGTGGGATACTGGTCCAGCAAGGAGGACGTGGTCAAGAACTGGGCCATTGACAGGACCTTTGAGCCGTCCCTGGAAGAAACGGAGCGCTTAAGCAAGGTGAAGGGCTGGAACAAGGCCGTGAAATACGCCTACGGATGGGCGAAAGAGGAGTAAAGGAAAGCCGCGGAGCGGCCTGGCAGAGACTTAAGGGAAAGCCATGGCGCGGCCCGGCAGAGACGTAAGGGAAGCCATGGCGCGGCCTGGCAGAGACGTAAGAGAAAGCCGTGCCTTTATAGAGGCGCGGCGGGCAGATCGTAACTATTTCATATTAAATTAAAAGGGGGATTTCTAACTATGTTACCTTATCTGGCAGAATTTTTAGGGACCATGATGCTCATTCTCATGGGAGACGGCGTCGTGGCCAACGTGACGCTGAACAAATCCGGCATGAAGGGGGCGGGAGCCACCCAGATCACTTTTGCCTGGGGCCTTGCGGTGATGATACCGGCCTGTATTTTCGGGGCGGCCTCGGGGGCTTCCTTCAATCCGGCGCTGACGCTGGCTCTGGCGGTGGAGGGGACCTTCGCCTGGGGCATGGTGCCCGGCTACATCCTGGCCCAGTTTGCGGGAGCCTTCACGGGAGCGGTGCTGGTCTACCTGCTGTTCAAAGACCATTTTGACGCCACCGAGGCGCCGGAGGCAAAGCTCGGAGTATTTTCCACTAGCCCTTCCGTGCCGAATTTCGGACGCAACCTGTTAAGCGAGATCATCGGAACCTTTGTGCTTGTATTTGCCATCAAGGGAATCGGAAATGTGCCTGCGCTCTCCGGCGGACTGGATAAATTCATCGTGTTCGGCATCATCGTATCCATCGGCATGTCCTTAGGGGGACTTACCGGATACGCCATCAACCCAGCTCGGGATCTGGGCCCCAGGCTTGCCCATGCTCTCCTTCCCATCAAGGGGAAAGGAAGCTCTAAGTGGAGCTACGCGGCTGTGACCTTGTGCGGTCCCATTGCCGGAGCCGTGGGCGCGGTGCTTGTGTACGGGATCATTCCCTGGTAGGCGGCCTCGTGCCGGCATACGGATTTGCTTCCCGGTAAATTTTTTGACCGGGCATACAGGAGGAGTTCATGTTTGATGCAGTGATTATCGGAGGCGGTGTGACGGGGGCGGCAGTGGCGAGAGAGTTGTCCCGGTACCAGGCGGACATCTGCCTTCTGGAGAAGGAGGCGGATGTGTGCTGCGGGACCTCCAAGGCCAACAGCGCCATCGTTCACGCCGGGTATGACGCGAAGGAGGGCTCCCTGATGGCGAGGCTCAATGTCCGGGGAAATCAGCGGATGGAGAGCCTGGCCGGGGAGCTGGAGATCCCTTTTATGCGAAATGGCTCCCTGGTGGTATGCCTGGAGGAAGAGGAATTGCCGGGACTTATGGAGCTGTACCACAGAGGAATCGCCAACGGGGTGCCGGGGCTTCGGATCTTGAACCGGGAGGAGGCTCTTGCCATGGAGCCGAACCTGACGGACGGGGTGTTCGCGGCCCTCTATGCACCCACCGCGGGGATCATCTGCCCCTTTCATCTGAACATCGCGCTGGCGGAAAATGCTTTCGTAAACGGGGTGGAGTTCCGGTTTGAAACGGAGGTGACGGGGATCGCGCGGACCCTGGGGGGCTATCGGGTCCGCACCAACCGGGGGGACTACACGGCGGCCTGCGTTGTCAACGCCGCCGGAGTGTACGCCGACAGGCTCCACAACATGGTTTCCGCGCAAAAGCTTACCATCACCCCCAGGCGGGGAGAATACTGCCTGCTGGACAAAAAGGCGGGGGATCACGTATCCAGGACCATTTTCCCCCTTCCGGGAAAATACGGAAAGGGGATCCTGGCGGCTCCAACCATCCATGGAAACCTGATCCTGGGGCCCACGGCGGTGGACATAGAAGACAAGGAGGGGGTCAACACCACGAAAGAGGGGTTTGCGGAGGTCATGGACAAAGCCGGACTCTATGTCAGCAACCTTCCCCTGCGGCAGGTGATCACCTCCTTCGCGGGTCTGCGGGCCCACGAGGAGGGCCATGAATTTATCATCGGGGAGCCCGAAGACGCGGAGAATTTCTTCGACTGCGCGGGCATTGAGTCCCCGGGCCTTACCAGCAGTCCGGCCATCGGGGAGCTGGTGGCGGAAATGATCGGGGAGAAGCTTGGACTTCATGAGAAACCGGATTTTATCGCCCGGCGCAGGGGTATCCTCTCCCCGGCGCAGATGACGAAGGAGGAGCGGCAGGCGCTGATCCGGGCAAAGCCGGAGTACGGCAGGATCATCTGCCGCTGTGAAATGATAAGCGAGGGAGAGATACTGGACGCCATCCGCCGTCCCTTGGGTGCGAAATCCTTAGATGGCGTCAAGCGCAGGACCAGGGCCGGGGCAGGCCGCTGTCAGGGAGGCTTCTGCGCTCCCAGGGTGATGGAACTCCTGGCCCGGGAAACCGGCAAAAAGCTTATGGAGGTCACAAAATCCGGCGGCGGCTCCCGGATCGCAATGGGCCAAAATAAGGACGCACTGTGAGGGGAGGAAGCCATGGGAGAGAACAGTGATTTTAAAATAAGAAAAAAGGACCCGGAGACGACCAGGGAAATGCCCCTGAAAAAGTACGATATCCTGATCATCGGCGGCGGGCCTGCGGGCCTGGCCGCGGCTGTGGCCGCCTGGGAGGCGGGGATACGCTCCGTACTGATTCTGGAGCGGGACAGGGAGCTGGGCGGGATACTTAACCAGTGCATCCACAACGGTTTCGGCCTTCATACCTTTGGGGAGGAGCTCACCGGGCCGGAGTACGCGAAAAAGTATGTGGACAGGGTGCGGGAATTGGGGATAGAATACCGGCTGAACACCATGGTTGTGGATATCAGCCCGGAAAAAACCGTCACGGCCATGAACCGGCAGGAAGGGCTCTTTGAGCTTGCCGCCGGGGCAGTGATCCTGGCCATGGGCTGCCGGGAGCGCCCCAGAGGGGCTTTGAACATTCCCGGTTACCGTCCGGCGGGGATTTTTTCCGCCGGGACCGCCCAGCGGCTGGTAAATATGGAAGGCGTTCTTCCTGGCCGGGAGGTGGTGATTCTTGGCTCCGGCGACATCGGCCTCATCATGGCCCGGCGCATGACTCTGGAGGGGGCCCATGTAAAGGTGGTGGCGGAGCGTTTGCCCTATTCCGGCGGACTGAAGCGGAATATTGTCCAGTGCCTGGATGATTATGGGATTCCCTTGAAGCTGAGCCATACGGTGGTGGACATTCGGGGGAAGGAGCGCATCACAGGCGTTACCCTCGCACAGGTGG
>CALWDR010000161.1 GCA_944376745.1 uncultured Lachnospiraceae bacterium | reverse complement strand
CAGCGGGGAACATGTCACCTCTCTGCAAATCACCCCTTCCCAAATCTCATATCCCGAACCTCTTTCGGAGAAATGCCGTACTCCCGCTTGAAGGCACGGTAGAAGCTGGAGTAGTCCCCAAACCCGAAGGCCTGGTAGGCCTCCGTGACGCTCATATCGGAAAGGATCGCCTGGCGGCACAGCCCCAGGCGTTTTTTCATGACATACTTGTGGACGGACAGACCCAGATTTTCCTTGAACACATGGGCGATATGGTACTTGCTGACGAAAAATTCTTCGGACAGGCGTTCCAGGGACAGCTTTTCCTCGATATGCTCCTCGATGAAGGCGCAGAGACTCTCGTACAGGGAGTCTGTCTCCGGCTGAAGGCGGGTATGGTTCCGCTCGTATATAAGCCTGGTCAGGTAGAGGAGCAGGTCCTTGACGCAGAGGGAGATCTGGGCGTCCCGGCAGAACCGGCGGCCCCGCATTTCCTCCAACAGCCGGAGGAGCCGGGACTGGATGGCGTTGAAGGTGATCCGGTCATTATGGAAAATGTAATCCTGCCGCTCTCGTACCACCTGCATCAGATAGCCGTAGTCGGCGGAGAGGGCAAGGAGGTGGCGGCAGAATTCCCGGCTCATCCAGAAGACGAAGCGCCGGTAGGGCTGGGCCGGGTCGTGGATGATAAGCTTGTGGGAGACGCCCGGCGGGATCAGGATCACGTCCCCGTGGGCAAGGGGATAGGAGCGGTTCTCGATCTCCATGCTCACATTGCCCTCCAGGAAAAAATAAAATTCATAGTAGTCGTGGGCGTGGCTGGCCACTCTTTTTAAGGAGGAATCGCTGTAGTAATACAGCTCAAAATCCTCGGAAAGCATATATTGCCGTGTGCTGAAGGGAGTTTCCAGCTTTTTTTTCATGGTGATCTCCTGCCTCCTTGTTCTGTCGTTATCCGGTATGCCGGGAACCGCTTGATCCTATTATCCGGTATGCCGGGAACCGCTTCGGTCTCCTGTCATCCTGGATTTTACCATAAAACCGCAAGTTTTGCAATGTATACAACAACCCCGCCAATGTTCAAACCGGGCGGATTTTTTTATAATGAAGCAAAAGGAAGTCCTATAGACATACGATTCTGTGAAAACAGCGGAAGGAGCAAAAAAATATGGAGATGACATTGCGTTGGTACGGATCGAAATTTGACACGGTGACCTTAAAACAGATCCGTCAGATCCCCGGGGTGACCGGGGTGATCACCACCCTCTACGACACGGCGCCGGGAGAGGTGTGGAGCCGGGAGCGGATCCGGGCCATGAAGGAGGAAGTGGAGGCGGAGGGCCTTCACGTGGCGGGCATCGAGAGCGTAAACGTTCATGACGCCATCAAGACCGGGGCGCCGGAGCGGGAGCAGTATATCGACAATTACATTGAGACCCTGCAAAATCTGGGGGAGGAGGACATTCACCTGGTGTGCTACAATTTCATGCCGGTGTTTGACTGGACCCGGACCGAGCTGGCCCGGATGCGGCCGGACGGCTCCACGGTACTGGCCTATACCCAGGAGGCGGTGGACGCCCTGGTGCCCGAGAAGATGTTTGACTCCATCGCGGGGGACATGAACGGCTCCGTGATGCCGGGCTGGGAGCCGGAGCGGATGGAGCATGTAAAAGAGCTCTTTGAGATGTATCGGGACGTGGACGACGAGAAGCTTTTTGCGAACCTGAAATATTTCCTGGAGCGGATCATGCCGGTCTGTGACAAATATGACATCAACATGGCCATTCACCCGGACGATCCGGCCTGGAGCGTATTCGGACTGCCCAGGATCATTATAAATAAGGAAAATATCCTGCGCATGATGAAAATGGTGGACAACCCTCACAACGGCGTGACCTTCTGCTCCGGCTCCTACGGGACGAATCTGAAGAACGACCTGCCGGATATGATCCGTTCCCTGAAGGGCAGAATCTATTTCGCCCATGTGCGGAACCTGAAATTCAATTCCCCCACGGATTTCGAGGAGGCGGCCCACCTGTCCTCCGACGGAACCTTTGACATGTATGAGATCATGCGGGCACTGTATGAGATCGGCTTTACCGGGCCCATTCGTCCCGACCACGGGCGGATGATCTGGGACGAGGTGGCGATGCCGGGCTACGGCCTTTACGACAGAGCCCTGGGAGCCTGCTATCTCCAGGGACTTTGGGAGGCCATCGAGAAGGGAGCGACGCGGAAATGAAATTAGATCAAAAGGGACTTCAAAACAGAGAGGCTTGGGAAACAGCCGGCTACCGGCTTCCCCGGTTTGACCGGGTGTGTGTGGCAGCGGCAACCAGAGAAAATCCGTTCTGGGTTCACTTCGGGGCGGGCAACATTTTCCGGGCCTTTCAGGCAAATGTAGTTCAGAACCTGTTAAATGACGGCGTGCTGGACCGGGGACTTGTGGTGGCGGAGGGCTTTGACTATGAGATCATTGAGAAAATGAACCGCCCCCACGACGATTACTCCATCCTGGCCACATTAAAGGCGGACGGCACCGTGGAAAAGACCGTGGTGGGAAGCGTCATGGAATCCCTGGTGCTGGATTCCGGAAAGGAAGAGGAGTACGGGAGACTGAAGGAGATTTTCGCCAAGGATTCCCTTCAGATGGCCTCCTTTACCATCACCGAGAAGGGGTACAGCCTTATAAATGGCAAGGGCGGGCTTCTGCCTGCTGTGGAGGCCGACCTGAAAAATGGCCCCGCAAGGCCCGAAAGCTACATGGGCAAGGTGGCCTCCCTGCTCTACGCCCGCTACCGGGCAGGCGAAAAGCCTCTGGCCATGGTCAGCATGGACAACTGTTCCCACAACGGGGACAAGCTGTACGGGGCCATTCACGCCTTTGCGGAAAAATGGGCGGCCAACGGCCTTGCGGAGAAGGGATTTTTAAGCTACATTGAGGACCGGGAGAAGGTCTCCTTCCCCTGGACCATGATCGACAAGATCACCCCCAGGCCGGACGCCTCGGTGGAGGAGATCTTGAAAAAGGACGGGGTGGAAGACCTGGAGCCTGTCATCACCTCCAAAAATACCTACGTGGCCCCCTTCGTGAACGCGGAGGAATGCGAGTATCTGGTGATCGAGGACGCGTTTCCAGGCGGGCGGCCCAACCTGGAGGCGGGAGGCCTGCTCTTTACAGATCGGGAGACCGTGGACAAGGTGGAGAAGATGAAGGTCTGCACCTGCCTAAATCCTCTGCACACGGCCCTGGCCGTGTTCGGCTGCCTGCTGGGGTATCGGCTGATCTCCGAGGAGATGAAGGATGAGGCCTTAAGAAAGCTGGCGGAGGGCATCGGATACCGGGAGGGACTTCCCGTTGTGGTAGATCCGGGAATCCTTGACCCGAAGGAATTTCTAGACACCGTGGTAAATGTCAGGATTCCCAACCCCTTTATGCCGGATACGCCCCAGCGCATCGCCGCCGACACCTCCCAGAAGCTGGCCATCCGCTTTGGGGAGACCATCAAGGCTTATGCAGCTTCCCCCGACTTAAATGTGGCGGAGCTGAAGCTGATCCCGCTGGTATTCGCGGGCTGGCTGCGGTATCTGATGGGGATCGACGACGAGGGAAATCCCTTTGAGCTCAGTCCCGACCCGCTGCTGGAGACGGTCTGCCCCTGTGTGGCGAAGCTGCGCCTGGGCGGCGCGGACGGGTCGGAGGTGGAGCGCTGCGTGGCGGAGCTTCTGAAAATCGACAAGATTTTCGGCGTCGATCTGTACGAGGTGGGCATGGCGGGTACTGTGTGCGGGTATCTGGCGGAGATGCTCGCAGGCCCAGGCGCAGTGCGCCGCACACTGGATAAGTATGTATAGCAGAGAGGATACCTGTGGCGTTCACTGTACCATAACGCCGCCATACCGGAAAAGATGGGGAAACAGACACAGATTAGGAGGAGCTTGGAATGAAACCATTTTTAGATAAAGACTTTTTGTTGGAGACAGAGACAGGAAAACGGCTGTACCATGCGTATGCCGAACATCTTCCGATCATTGATTTTCACAATCACCTGAACCCAAAGGAAATCTATGAGGACAGATGCTATGACAATCTGGCTCAGGTGTGGCTTGGCGGGGACCATTACAAATGGCGGATCATGCGGGCCATGGGCGTGCCGGAGGAGCTGATCACCGGGGACGGGGACGAATATCAGAAATTTCTGGCTTGGGCGGGGACCATTCAGAATGCCATCGGCAATCCACTCTATCACTGGACCCACCTGGAGCTGCAGCGCTACTTTGGGATCCATACCCCTCTGACGCCGGACAGCGCCGGGGAGATCTGGCGGGAAGCCAACGAGAAGCTGAAAACGCCGGAATTTTCCGTGCGGAACCTCCTTCGCATGCAGAAGGCGGAGGTGCTCTGCACCACGGACGACCCCACGGATACCCTGGAGTATCATAAGAAGCTGAAGGAGGAGGGCTTTGAGATCGCCGTGCTTCCCACCTTCCGCCCGGAGAAGGCCATCGGGATCGAGAAGGAGGGCTTTGGGGAGTACATGGAGAAGCTGAAGGGCTCCTGCGGCATTGAACTGGAGACGGCTGCGGACATTCTGGCCGCCCTGGAGAAGCGCCTGGACTATTTTGTGGAAGCGGGCTGCCGGGTCAGCGACCACAGCCTGGAGAACAGCTTCTACCTTCCGGCCAGCGAGGAGGAGGTAACCGTCATCTACAGGAAACGGCTGGCCGGGGAGCTTTTGAGCGAGGCGGAATGCGCCAAATATCACGGCTTCCTGCTGACGGGGCTTGGCCGGGCATACGCCAGGCGGGGACTTGTGATGCAGCTTCATATCGGAGCCCTGCGGAACAATTCCACCCGGTTATTTCAGGGCCTGGGGCCGGATGTGGGCGTGGACGGCATGGGGGATTTCTGCTATGCGCCCCAGCTCTCCGCACTGCTGGACGCCATGGACAGGACCGGGGAGCTTCCCAAAACCGTGCTTTACTATCTGAATCCCAAGGATGTGGAGATGCTGGCCGCCATGGCGGGGTGCTTCCAGGGCAACGAGAGCGGGATCAAAGGAAAGGTCCAGCTGGGGAGCGCCTGGTGGTTCGGGGATCATAAACCGGGGATGGAGCGGCAGATGGAGGTCCTTGCCAACATCGGCATGCTGTCCACCTTCATCGGCATGCTGACGGATTCCAGAAGCTTCCTGTCCTTCCCACGGCATGAGTATTTCCGGCGGATCCTCTGCAATCTCATCGGGAAATGGGTGGAGAACGGGGAGTATCCGGCGGACGAGAGGTTTCTTGGAACGCTGGTGGGAAATATCTGTGTGGAGAATGCCCGGGGGTATTTTGGGTTTTAGATGTGGAAAACTATAAGAGGGAAATGTATTTTGCGTAACGCTCACTTTTACAGGTGGGCGTTAATTCTTTGTGTCCGCCGAATACGGTAAAGCTGATTCTGCGGAATAATATTGATGAAAGAACAGCACATAGAAATAAAGCGTCAGATGAGGCTTTAAATGACGCTATAAGTGAAGCTTTAAATGGCGCTGAACGAATCATTGTTGGAATCATCAGAGAATTCCCACAGGCAAGCCAGAAAGACATTGCGGGATTGGCTGGATTTTCCAGATCGAAGGTTCAACGAATTATGAAAAAACTGATAGAGAACAAAATTATTTGCCGCGAGGGTGCACGGAAAAGTGGAATCTGGAGAGTAATTGGCAGCAGTGGCAGGGATTGATTCTCTGCAAGCTCATTGGAAAATGGATGGAGAACGGAGAAGGTTCGTCAAGTGCCGGCGTCTTTCAATGGTCTACTTATAATAAAATTGCTGTCCAAGGCTGTATTCCAGACAAGGCTGGAAATTTTGCCAATTTCCCCACCCCGTGACCATTGACAAAAAATTTACAAAAATTAGCACTCACCTCTTGACAGTGCTAACAATTAGTGTTATAGTATCACTAGAACAAACGAAAATCACATGTTTGTCATAAAATGATACATACTACCAATAGAAAGTCAGGGGAAGGAGGCACCCTTATGAATATTCAGAAATTTACGCAGAAATCCATCGAGGCCATCAATCAGTGCGAGAAGCTGGCCTACGAGTACGGCAACCAGGAGCTGGAGCAGGAGCATTTGCTGGTTGCCCTTTTGGAGCAGGAGGACGGTCTGATCCCGAAGCTCATCGAGAAAATGGAAATTGACCGGGACCATTTTACCAGGAACGCCCAGGACCACCTGGCCAGACGGGTGAAGGTGTCCGGCGGTCAGATCTACGTGGGACAAAATTTAAATAAGGTACTCATCAACGCCGAGGACGAGGCGAAGCAGATGGGGGACGAGTACGTCTCCGTGGAGCATCTGTTCCTGGCTCTTTTGAGATACCCCAACCAGGCCATGAAGGAGATCTTCAAGGAGTACGGCATCACCCGGGAACGGTTTTTGCAGGCATTGTCCACGGTGCGGGGCAACCAGCGGGTGGTGTCCGACAACCCGGAGGCCACCTACGACACGCTGGAAAAATACGGCTACGACATGGTGGAGCGGGCCAGAGATCAGAAGCTGGACCCGGTGATTGGACGGGACAGCGAGATCCGTAACGTGATCCGCATTCTGTCCCGGAAGACCAAGAATAACCCGGTGCTCATCGGTGAGCCTGGCGTGGGCAAGACCGCCGTGGTGGAGGGCCTGGCCCAGCGGATCGTCCGGGGCGACGTGCCGGAGGGGCTGAAGGACAAACGGCTCTTTGCCCTGGATATGGGCGCCCTGGTGGCCGGAGCAAAATACCGGGGCGAGTTTGAGGAGCGTCTGAAGGCGGTGCTTGACGAGATCAAAAAGAGCAACGGGGAGATCATCCTCTTTATCGACGAGCTGCACACCATTGTGGGAGCCGGCAAGAGCGAGGGCGCCATGGACGCCGGAAATATGTTAAAGCCCATGCTGGCCAGAGGCGAGCTGCACTGTATCGGCGCCACCACCCTGGATGAATACCGGGAGTACATTGAGAAGGACGCCGCTCTGGAGCGGCGGTTCCAGCCGGTGCATGTGGAGGAGCCCACCGTGGAGGATACCATTTCCATTTTAAGAGGCTTAAAGGAGCGCTACGAGGTATTCCATGGTGTGAAGATCACGGATTCCGCCCTGGTGTCTGCCGCCGTGCTGTCCAACCGTTACATTTCTGACCGGTTTTTGCCGGATAAGGCCATTGATCTGGTGGACGAGGCCTGCGCCCTGATCAAGACAGAGCTGAATTCCATGCCCACGGAGCTGGATGAGCTTCAGAGACGGGTCATGCAGATGGAGATCGAGGAGGCCGCCCTGAAAAAAGAGGAGGACCGTCTCAGTCAGGACCGTCTGGCCGCCCTGCAGAAGGAGCTGGCGGAGCTTCGCAATGAATTTCAGACGAAAAAGGCCCAGTGGGACAATGAGAAGACCTCCATCGAGCGGGTGCACAAGCTTCGTGAGGAGTTGGAAGCGGTGAACAATGAGATCGTCAAAGCCCAGCAGGACTACGATCTGGAGAAGGCCGCGGAGCTTCAGTACGGCAAGAAGCCCCAGATCCAGCAGCAGCTGGCCATCGAGGAGGAGAAGGTCAAGGGCGAATCCCTGCAGCTGGTCCACGAAAATGTCAGCGAGGAGGAGATTGCCCGGATCATTTCCCGGTGGACGGGAATCCCTGTGGCCAAATTGACGGAGAGCGAGCGGAACAAGACCCTGCACCTGGACGAGGAGCTTCATAAGCGCGTGATCGGCCAGGACGAGGGCGTCACCAAGGTGACGGAGGCCATTATCCGCTCCAAGGCGGGCATCAAGGACCCCACCAAGCCCATCGGCTCCTTCCTGTTCCTGGGGCCCACCGGCGTGGGCAAGACGGAGCTGGCCAAGGCATTGGCCGCAAGCCTCTTTGATGATGAGAACAACATGGTGCGTATCGACATGAGCGAGTACATGGAGAAATACTCCGTGTCCCGGCTGATCGGAGCGCCTCCCGGATATGTGGGCTACGAGGAGGGCGGCCAGCTCACCGAGGCCGTCCGCAGGAAGCCCTACTCCGTGGTGCTTTTTGACGAGGTGGAGAAGGCCCACCCGGATGTGTTTAACGTGCTCTTGCAGGTGCTGGACGACGGGCGGATCACCGACTCCCAGGGGCGGACCGTGGACTTTAAGAACACGATCCTCATTATGACCTCCAATCTGGGCTCCTCCTATCTGCTGGACGGGATTTCGGCAGACGGCGAGATCAAGCCCGAGTGTGAGGCAGCGGTGATGGGCGAGCTTCGGAACAATTTCCGCCCGGAGTTTTTGAACCGTCTGGACGAGATCATTATGTTCAAGCCTCTGACCAAGGAAAATATCGGCGGCATCATCCATCTGCTCATGGCGGATCTGAACAAGCGGCTGGTGGATAAGGAGATTTCCGTGGAGCTGACGGACGCGGCCCAGACCTATGTGGTGGACCACGGCTACGATCCGGTCTACGGAGCAAGGCCCCTGAAGCGGTATCTGCAGAAGACCGTGGAAACCCTGGCGGCCAAGCTGATCCTCTCCGACGCCGTGGGCGCCGGGGACGTTATCCTCATCGATGTGGAAAATGGAGAGCTTAAGGCCAGGAGGAAGTAACCCGGTAAGTTGGAGAGCAACGGAAAACTCCGCAGGAAAGCCATAGGATGAAGGATGGCGGGTTGGCAGACAGCGAGAAAATCAGCAATTTAAGGCAAGTAGTCTGACAGCGGCAGATGATAGCATAATTATAACTCCCCATAGATATACTGTAATAAGGATATTTACGGGGAGTTTTTTTTGTGCAGAAAAAAATAAAATTTTCCATAGGATTAAAGCTGGTGCTTCTGATCACCGTCTCCTTTCTGGCGGGTCGGGGCGTGGGCCTTGCGGTGCATACCGTGGGCGGACGGCCGGTGCAGGAGGACACTCTGGAATATGTGCGGGACGGCGCTGCGGAATCCGTGAAAGAGGGTGTCCTGGAGGCGGAAGCCGATAGCTGGGGCTTAAGCTTTCGGGAGGAGGGCAAGCCTCCGGTGGCCAATGTCTCCGGGGAGGAACTGGCGAAATACAATGCTTATTACATAGAAGATACGGAGGAAAAGGTGCTGTACCTGACCTTTGACGCGGGTTTTGAGAACGGCAATACGCCGGCGATCCTGGATGCGCTGAAGAAGCACAATGCCCCGGCGGCCTTTTTTGTTGTGGGCCATTATCTGGAGAGCAGCCCGGAGCTGGTGCGGCGGATGATCGACGAGGGACATATCGTTGCCAACCACAGCTTCCACCATCCTGACATGTCAAATATGGATAAGGAGGCCTTTGCCGAGGAATTGGGGGAGCTGGAGAGTCTCTATCAGGAAATGTTTGGCCGGGAGATGGTGAAATTCTACCGTCCGCCCCAGGGAAAATTCAGCCAGAACAACTTGGAGATCGCAAAAGAGCTGGGCTATACCACCTTTTTCTGGAGCCTTTCCTATGTGGACTGGGAGGTGGACCGTCAGCCCTCCCACGAGGAAGCCTTAGAAAAGCTGACCAGCCGGATTCATCCGGGGGCCATTGTGCTCTTGCACTCCACCTCCAAGAACAATGGGGAGATCCTGGATGAGCTTCTGACCAGGTGGGAGGAGATGGGGTATACCTTTAAAGCGCTGACGGAACTGAAGGGGGAGCAGTGAGGCCTGCATGATACGATACCTTAGGCCCGCGTATAGAATTTGCCGGGAATTTTTTAAAATACGATACCTTAGGCGGCTGGCGAAACTGGTATGTATAAAAATAGCGAAACTGGATATATTAATATATCCAGTTTCGCTTTATGATAACGTACAAAAGGAGTGAACCCAATATGAATTACAAAATCATGACGCCTGGTCCTACCCAGGTGAAGGAAAACGTCCGCATGGCAAGGAGCCTTCCCTGCACCAACCCGGATCTGGACGAGGAATTTTACGATTTTTACAAGGAGACCTGTAAGCTCGTCAGCAGCCTGCTGCACACGGAAAACGAAACCCTGATTCTGGGGGGAGAGGGAATCCTGGGCCTGGAGGCCGCCTGCGCTTCCCTGACGGAGCCGGGAGACGAGGTGTTGGTGCTGGACAACGGCATTTTCGGAAAGGGATTTGCGGATTTTGTCACCCTGTACGGTGGAAATCCTACCCTTTACACCGTGGATGACAGGAATCCCATTGACCCCGGAGCGCTGGAGGAATTTTTAAAGGAACACCATTCCTTCAAATACGCAACGCTGGTGCACTGCGATACCCCCAGCGGCATGCTCAATCCCATCCATCTTCTGTGTCCGCTGCTGAAAAAGTACGGCATGCTCACGGTGGTGGATTCCGTGTCCGCCATGTTCGGGGAGGAGGTACGCGTGGACGATTTTCAGATCGATATTCTCTGCGGCGGTTCCCAGAAGGCGGTGTCCGCGCCTCCGGGACTGACCTTTGTGACGGTGAGCGGAGCGGCCAAGGAAGCCATGGCCCGGCGGAAAACGCCCATTGCCTCCTTCTATGCCAATCTGAAGGCCTTTGAAAATTATTATGAAAAGAAATGGTTCCCCTACACCATGCCCATCAGCGATATTTACGGGCTGCGGGAGGCTTTTGAAAATATCCGTAAGGACCCCGGCATGCTGGCGCGCCATAAACGCATCGGGGAGGCCTGCCGGAGGGCCGTTGCGGCTGCGGGGCTGAAGCTTCACCTGGAAAGCGGATTTTCCAACACGGTGACGGTCTTCGACGTGCCGGGGGAGACCAGCGCCAAGGCCATTCTTGACACCATGCGAAGGGAGCACCATATTATGCTGGCAGGCTCCTTCGACAGCCTGGCCGGGCAGGTCATCCGCATCGGCCATATGGGGACCAACGCCAATTTTGAAGATATGGATGAGACCATGAAGGCGCTGGATGCGACGCTGCGGGAGCTGGGCGTTCCTCTTGCCGCTTCCCTGGCGGAGGTGTTTGAGCGGGAATACGGGAAATGACCGCCTGTTTTAAGGCCTTTGCTAGGGGCCTGAAAAATAGTTGCAAAGGGGGATTGTAAGAAGGGGCACAAGACCGTATAATAAGAGAAAAGCTTACAAGGAGGATGAGATATGAAGGATACGGCGAGAAACGGGTGGAGAAGGTTTGGCTATCTCTGCATGAGCGTTGTCCCTTTGATCGCGTATGCGGTCCTGATGTTTCTGGTGTCCATGGTGCTGTCGGTTGTGATGCTGCTTCCCGCCGCTATGGCAGTGGTGCAGGAAGGTGTACAGGATATGTACGGCTATCTGATGGAGTATTATTTGGAGCGGATCGCCGAGATCAGTATGCTGGCCGGCGTTGTCTATGCGGTTCTGGCTCTTATAGGCATGGGTCTCTGGTATTATTTTGGGTGCAGGAGGAAGAGCTTCACGCCTCCGAAGGCCGCGCGAAATCCGCTCAACCTGGTGATCCTGGCGGTGCTGGCCTACTGTATGCAGTATGCCGCCCAGATCATTATGATCCTCGTGAATATTTTCCTGCCAAGGGCTATGGACAATTATGAGCAGATGATCGAGCTGGCCGGCGTGGGGGAGGTGACGGTGCTGGGGGTGCTCTACGGCGTGATCCTGGGCCCCATTGCGGAGGAGCTGGTATTCCGGGGCCTGACCTTATATTATGCCCAGAAATTCACCAGGCGCTTCTGGCTGGCAAATCTGATCCAGGCGGTGCTGTTCGGCGTTATGCATATGAATCTGGTGCAGGGGATCTACGCTTCGGTGCTGGGTCTGGTGCTGGGCCTTGTATACCATCGGTTCCGCTCTCTGTACGCCAGCATGTGGCTTCATATTTTCTTTAATTTCCTGGCCTTCGGTCCGCTGGTGTTTCTGGACGGGCTGCTTCCGCAGAACGCGGTGTTCCAGCTATGCTGGTACGGGCTGATGTGCGTGGCGGCGGTGCTGCTTCTGTGGGTGATCTACAGGAGGACGGCGCAAAAGCCGGCTGCGGCAGAAAAACAGGCAGGTATGTAAGGACAGTCAGGAGACGGCGGTGGGCCGTCTCCTTTTTCTTGACCTTTCCCACACATCAGAATTACAGGAATTTTACATAGATTTCATCTGAATTTGATAGATGACTTTCCCGGTCGGCGCTAAAATAAGATTGGAGCATGCATGATGGGGCAGTTGCACCCATTGGTTCCGTAGCTCTTTTTCATTTAATGTATACAACAGGAGAGGATCAAGATGAAATTGATAAAATTGGTGAAACGCGTGACGGCTTTGCTGCTGACAGTCTCTGCCCTGGCGGTCCTGTGCGCCGGCTGCGGGAACGGCGGGGAAGGCTCCGCCGAGGCTGATACGGTGCTGGGCAGCGGAAGGTCAGTCCTTCGTATCATTTCCGGCTCCGAGAACGCGGAGCTGGAGCCTGTTTTGGAAAAATTTGCCCAGCAGGAGAAGATCCGTATCGAGATGACCTACAAGGGGTCCCTGGATATCATGCGTCTGCTGGGGGAGGAGGAGATCCCCTATGACGCGGTGTGGCCGGCCAGCAGCCTGTGGCTGTCGGTGGGCGATGAGGCCCATCGCGTGAAGCATGCGGAGTCCGTATCCATTTCCCCGGTGGTATTCGGTATCCGCCAAAGCCTGGCGAAAGAACTGGGCTTTGTGGGACGGGAGGTATCGGTGCGGGACCTGCTGGCGGCCATCCAGAGCGGGAAGCTCCGTTTCTGTATGACCAGCGCCACCCAGTCCAACTCCGGCGCCAGCGCTTATATCGGATTTCTGTACGCCCTTCTGGGCAACCCGGAGGTGATCACCGCCCAGAATCTTCAGAGCGAGGAGCTGAAAACCCAGATGCGGGAGCTTTTATCCGGGGTGGAGCGTTCCTCCGGCAGCTCCGACTGGCTGAAGGACATGTTCCTGGAGGGCGATTATGACGCCATGGTCAACTATGAATGTCTGATGATCGAGGCCAACCGGGAGCTGGAGGAACGGGGGGAGGAGACTTTGTATGTGGTGTACCCCTACGATGGGCTTTCCCTGGCGGATTCGCCGCTGGGCTACGTGGATCAAGGGGATGACGGGCAGGAGGAGCTTTTCTTAAAGCTGCAGGAATACCTGCTGTCCGGGGAGATCCAGAATGAGATCCAGCGCACCGGACGGCGCACCGGCTATACCGGCGTCTCAGAGGAAAATATGGATGTGTTCCGTGCCGACTGGGGCTTGCAGCCCGAACGGGTGCTGTCGCCCATCAAAATGCCGGCTGCGGATGTACTGTTTGAGTGCCTGAACCTGTATCAGACGGATTTTAAGAAACCTTCTCTCAACGTGTACTGCCTGGATTATTCCGGGAGTATGAGCGGCAAGGGCAACGAGCAGCTGGTAGAGGCCATGGAGCAGCTGTTGATCCAGGAAAATGCCCGGCAGAATTTCCTGCAGGCCTCTCAGGACGAGGTGAACATTCTCATTCCCTTCAGCGGCGAAGTCATTGACACTTACACCGCCGTGGGCAACGGCAGCCAGCTGGAGGCCCTTTATGACCGGGTGAAGGACCAGCAGGTGGGCGGAGGTACGGATATGTACGCGGCGGCAGTCCGGGGATTGGAATTGTTGAAGGAATACGATCTTACCCAGTACACACCGGCCATCATCCTGCTGACGGACGGCCAGTCCGGCGGTTCCTTCTATGAGTTTGAAGACGCGTATATGGAGCTGGGAGCGGAAATCCCGGTATTCTCCATTATGTTCGGGGACGCCGACGAGACCCAGCTGGAGGAGCTGGCGAATTACACCAATGCCCGTGTATTTGACGGCCGGGAGAATCTGACGGAAGCTTTCCGAAGTGTAAAGGGGTACAACTGATGAAAGATACTGCACGTATGATTGTTTCTGTTCTGGCGGCTGCCGTTTTGTTCCTCTTGCTGTTTCTGTTCCTGCGCTGGAATCTGATCGTCTGCATCCTCCTTGGGGTGGGCGTCTATTTCGGACTGTTCTTCCTGCTGAAGCCAAACCGCAGGATCGGGGGGATCGATGTGGAGTCCATGCCGGGGGGCGAGGAGCTGCAGGCGCTGCTGGACGATGCCAGGGCGGATCTGACGGTGGCGGAGCGGGCGGCCAAAGAGATCAACTCCGCTCCCGTACAGCGGGAGGCGTGGGCCCTGCACCGCACCGGAAGAAAGATCCTGGACTACCTTGGAGAAAATCCGGACAAGATCAAGCCAGCCCGCCGGTTTTTAACCTATTATCTGGACACGGCCGCCAAGCTTCTGACGCGGTACGTGGATTTTCAGGACACAGGGCTGCGTTCCCAAGAGGTCACGGAGATCCTGCGCAAGACGGCGGAGGCCCTGCCTGTGCTGAATGAGGCCTTTGAGCGGCAGTTTACCCATCTGATGGAGGGTGAGCTGATGGATGTGGAGGCTGATATCGAGCTTCTGAAAAGTACCCTGAAAATGGAGGGAAAGCAATGAAAACAAAACTTATCGGACTGGGGATTCTGGCGGCTGTCGTGGTCGCTGCCGTGGTCTATGTGGCAGTCAGCAGAAGCCGGACCGTCACGGAGATCAGCGGTTATGTGGGGGGTGAGAAGATCGGTCTTCTGGAGGATGAAGAGGTACAGGAGATCCTGCGGGACCGCTACAGGCTGACCATTGATTACGCCAAGGCCGGCTCCATCGACATGATCACCGCCGACGCCTCGGGCAGAGACTTTCTCTTTCCCTCCAATCAGACGGCGCTGGAGCTGTACGAGCAGATCAACGGCAAGCCGGTGAAGAGCGAGATCATACTGAACACGCCCATCGTTCTTTATACCAGAAGCGCCGTGGCGGATGCGCTGGTGGCGGAGGGGATCGCCTCTGAGACGGAGGGCGTATGCTACGTGGATATGGAGAAGCTGACCGAGGCCATTGAGACCGGAAAGACCTGGGCGGATATCGGACTGCCCCAGCTGTATGGCAGCATCACCGTGGGCACCACGGACCCCACAAAATCCAACTCCGGCAATATGTTTGCCGGCCTTCTGGCCAACACTCTCTGCGGCGGCGTGGCAAACGAGAGCAGCCTTCCGGAGATCCTGCCCCGGCTTAAGAGCATTTTCCAGAAGCTTGGGTATATGGAGAGTTCCTCCTCAGATCTCTTCGATCAGTTTCTGAAAACCGGCATGGGAGCCAAGCCTCTGATCGCCGGCTATGAGAATCAGCTGCTGGAATTTGCGGCGGAGGACCCCGCTACCTGGGAGCAGGTGAAGGAGGATATCGTGATGCTCTACCCCACCCCCACGGTCTGGTCTTCCCATGTGTATATCGCGCTGGATGAGAAGGGGACGGCTGGCATCGACGCTCTGTTGGACGAAGATATTCAGAGGCTGGCATGGGAGAAGCACGGGTTCCGCACCGGGGTGTACGATACCCCGTCGGCGGGGGAACATTTCGGGGTGCCCGGTCTGGCGGAGGAGATCACCCAGGTGGCGCCCATGCCGGACGCCGATACCATGGACCAGATCATCAAGGCCCTGTGATGGGCAGGGAGGAGTCAGTGGAAGAACAATGCCCCAAGGCAGGGCGGAAAGGATGAAAAATACAATGGCAGAAGAGATTACGCTGGAAACGCTTATGCGTGGAAAAGAAACCGGTGAGATACAGAAACCGGAGCCGGTGGAGGCGGAGACCGCAGAGGTGCAGGCAGAGGAGCTGACGCCGGAGCAGAGAGCCAGGGTGGAGGAGATCAAGAACGGCATCGATCTGATGGATTCTCAGACTACGCTGCAGTATGGCGTTGGGGCCCAGAGAAATATATCCGGCTTCTCTGACAACATTCTCGCCCAGGTGCGGAGCAAGGACAGCGGCTATGTGGGCGCGCTGATGTCGGACCTGGTGCTGAAGGTCAAGGATGTGGGCGTGGACGAACTGGACGAGGGAGTCCTTAATAAAATCCCGTTTCTGAAAAATGCCTCCAGGACCATGAAGAAATTCATGCAGCGGTATGAGAAGCTGGAGGTGCAGATCGATCATATCGAGCAGGAGCTGGAGCAGGCCCGCATGCAGATGCTCAAGGACATCACCATGTTTGACGGGCTGTATGAAAAAAATCTGGAATATTTTCACGAGCTGCAGATCTATATTGTGGCCGGGGAGGAGAAGCTTACGGAGTTGAGGGAGGTGACGCTGCCCAGGCTGCGGGAGCAGGCGGCTGCCAAGGGCGATCCCATGAGCGCTCAGCTGGTGCGGGATTTTGAGGATACGGTCAACCGGTTTGAGAAGAAGATCTATGATCTGAAGCTGAGCAAGACCGTGGCGATCCAGACCGCGCCCCAGATCCGCCTCATTCAGAATAACGACAAGATGCTGGTGGACAAGATCCAGACGGCGATCTTAAGCACCATCCCCCTGTGGAAGAGCCAGATCGTCATTGCTCTGGGCCTTAGCCGGCAGGAGAATGTGCTGAAGATGCAGAGAAGCGTGTCCGATGCCACCAACGAGCTGCTTGCCAAAAACGCGGAGCTTTTGAAGCAGAACAGCGTGGATGTGGCCCGGGAGGCCCAGCGGGGCATTGTGGATCTGGAAACCTTAAAGAAGGTCAACGCGGATCTCATCGCTACCATCGAGGAAACCATCAAGATCCAGCAGGAGGGCCGGACGGCCCGCCAGAACGCCGAGGCGGAGCTTCTGGGGATCGAGCAGCAGTTAAAGCAGACGCTGCTGTCCACGGCGGCCCCCTGACAAAAACTGTCATTGGTTGAATATTTCCCCACCCCATGAAAAGTAAGTGCGCCCAGAATCAGAAAGTAAACGATGCAAACCGATTGATTTTGGAAGGTATAAATGAATATCTGTCGGCGATTTTGATTGGGGGGAGCCACAGGGGAGGGAATTGTTATAATGGGGTTTTGTCAAGGGGATATTATAAAAATAGCCGGTTTTAAATATCGTTTTCTGATTATCAGTAAAAATGCATTTGTGTCAAAACTGGGCATGTTCCATGTGTGCCCGGTTTTGACAGACCTGAAGGACGGCCCATTGCATATAAGAATAAAAGGAGCTGATGGGAAAGAGGGGGTTGCTGTTTGCGAACAGATAAAATTAATTGATCCGAATGTCCGTAATTGCTCGAAAGTGGATAGGATAACTTACGATCAAATCATGAACATATCTGATGCGATTCAGGGGATTTTTGAAATAAGGCTACCGCAATCCCACTGGCTTTAGACGGTGGGTTAAGGTAGCCAGAAGTAGCGATTTGTGCTATACTTATGCCATGGGAACATGGAAATCAAAAAATAGGCACAAGTATTTATTAC
>CALWDR010000160.1 GCA_944376745.1 uncultured Lachnospiraceae bacterium | reverse complement strand
TCTTTGGAAAATCTATGTATTCCGGTACCCTGCCCGGAATGTATTGTCTCTCTGTTCATTGGGCACAGCGCTCCTCTCTGAATCGTGTCATCAAAAGTCCCACTTCCTCCTTGGTGGCGGTCCGCCCGTCCACAATGCCGCTGACCTGGCCCCCGCACAGCACCAGTATCCTGTCGCACAGCTCCAGCAGCACATCCAGATCCTCCCCCACGCAGAGAACGGCCACGCCCTTCTTTTTCTGCTCGTTTAAGAGATGATAGATGGTGTAGGAGGAGTTGATATCCAGCCCCCGCACCGGGTAAGCCACCATCAGAACCGTGGGCTCCGCGGCGATCTCCCGGCCCACCAGCACCTTCTGGACGTTTCCGCCGGAGAGGCGGCGCACCGGGGTGGACACGCCCGGCGTGGCCACCTGAAGCTTCTCTATGATGCTGACGGCCAGCTCTCTTGGAGATTTCCGGTCCGCGAAAAAGCCCTTTTTGTCCCGGTAGGTTTTCAGCATCATGTTGTCGGTCATATCCATGGAGCCCACCAGTCCCATGCCCAGCCGGTCCTCCGGCACGAAGGAGAGGCGGATGCCGAGCTTCTTAATGTCCGCCGGCCTTAACTGCTTTAAGCTCACCGGCTCCCCCTCCGGGGGCAGATAGGTGATGTCCCCGCCCTGGGTAGGTTCCAGCCCCGCAACAGCCTCCAGAAGCTCCCTCTGGCCGCTTCCCGCGATCCCCGCGATCCCCAAGATCTCCCCGCCGTAGGCTTCCAGGCAGGCATTGTCAAGGGTCACCACTCCCTCCTTATTTTTGCAGGTGACGTTCTTTAAGCACAGCCGGACCGTCGGGTTTTGGGGCTTGGGCCGCTCAATATCCAGGCTCACCTTCTCCCCCACCATCATTTCCGTGAGGAATTGAGCCGTGGCTTCCCGTGTCTCTACCGTCCCTATGTAGGCGCCTTTCCGAAGGACGCTGACCCTGTCGGACAGGGCCAGCACCTCGTGGAGCTTGTGGGTGATGATAATGATGGACTTGCCGTCCTTTTTCATATTCCGCAGCACCGCAAAGAGCTTCTCCGTCTCCTGAGGCGTCAGCACCGCCGTGGGCTCATCCAGGATCAGCAGGTTGGCGCCCCGGTACAGCATTTTCACGATCTCCACCGTCTGCTTCTGGGACACGGACATCTCATAGATCTTCTGGCCCGGATCCAGATCGAAGCCGTAGGTCTTCACCACCTGCCGGATCTCCTCCTCCACCCTGGACATCAAAAGCCGCTGCTTTCCCGGCAGGCCCAGGATGATATTCTCCGCCGCCGTCAGCACGTCCACCAGCTTAAAATGCTGATGGATCATGCCGATGCCCAGCGCAAAGGCGTCCTTGGGGGAGCGTATGGTCACCTCCCTGCCATCCACGAAGATCTGTCCCTCCTCCGGAAAATAAATGCCGGAGATCATATTCATCAGCGTGGTCTTCCCGCTTCCGTTTTCCCCCAGAATAGACAGTATCTCCCCTTTTCGTACCGTCAGATTCACCTTATGGTTGGCCACAACCTCCCCGAAGCGCTTGGTGATGTTCCGAAGCTCGATGGCGTTGGCCGGTTCCTTTCCCTGTTCTTGCGTCAAATGGGTTCCCTCCCTTTCCTGGGTATGCTATTCTACGATGCTGGTGATCCCGTCGATGGGAATGGAGAAGGACGGCGCCGCCGCCAGCTCCGACTCGTGGAAATATCCGTCAGAAATGTACTCATTTCCAAAATCGTCGGTCCAGGTGGTCAGCGTCTCTCCCTCCACCGTCCAGGTGGAAGTGTCAAAGACATGAAGGCTCCCGTCCCGGATAGCTGCCTCCACCTCTGCCACCTTCTCTGCGGTGCCCGGCGCCACAGCCGCCTCGTTGAGCTCGGTGATCAGCACCGCGTTGTCTTTAAAGCCCTTGCACCAGTTGACGTCGATGGCCTCGCCCTTTAACACGCAGTCCACCGCGTAGGTGTAGTAAGCGCCCCAGTCGTTGGCCGGGGAGGTCAGAGCCTGGGTGGGAGCCGTGGCGATCATGGAAATGTTGTAGCCCACCACCGGGATGCCTGCCGCCTCCGCCGCCGAGGGCGCGCCTGTGGTATCCGCGTGCTGGCTGATCAATTTGCAGTCCGCCGCGATCAGCGCCTCCGCGCACTCCTTCTCCAGATCGATGCTGGACCAGCTGTTGGTGTAGCGCACCTCCATGGTCACGGTGGGACAGACGCTTTTCGCGCCCAGGTAGAAGGAAGTGTAGCCACTGATCACCTCCGCGTAGGGGTAAGCTCCCACGTAACCGATCTTGGCTTCCTCCGCCGTAAATTCCCCGGCATCGATCATGGCCGCAAGCTTCATGCCTGCCGCCACCCCGGCCACATAGCGAGCCTCGTAGATGGAGGTAAAATAGTTGTGCATGTTGGCAAGCCCCGAGGAGGCCGCCTGATACCCCGTGGCGTGACAGAACTGCACCTGGGGAAATTCCGCCGCGGCCTGCATGAGATAGGACTCATGGCCGAAGCTGGTGGCAAAAATAATATCGCAGCCCTGGTCCGCCAGATCCACCGCCGCGTCGTAGGAGGCCTCCGCCTCCGGCACCAGCGTTTTCTCGATCACCTGGCCGTCCGATAATCCCAGCGCCTCCTTCATCTCCTGAATCCCTTTCATGTGGGATTCGGTATAACCCTCATTCTCGTCTCCTATGTAGATAATTCCCACCTTGACCTCAGCGGCGTCCAGGGCTTGTCCGGCCTCCTCGCCGCTCTTGCCCTCTTCCTGCCCTGCGCCCGTGCCCAGCTCCTGTCCCGTGCCTGTTCCCGGCTCCTGCCCCGTACCGCCGGCCCCCTGGCTGGTCCCGCAGCCGGCCAGCGTGGCGGCTGTCATAGTGAGAGCCAATAACATTCCTGTCCATTTCTTCATAATCTTCCTCCTGCCTTGATTTGTGTATGCAGTCATTTGCATATGGTCAATGTAGCATAGGAACGAGAGACCGTCAATATATTTTTCTTA
>CALWDR010000159.1 GCA_944376745.1 uncultured Lachnospiraceae bacterium | reverse complement strand
TGAGCGGATTGAGTTATTCCCGGAAAAGCAGCCGGATGGCAACTGGATTAGGAAGATTATCTTCAACTTCCCTGTCCCGGTGAATGGAACAGAAGTGAAAGAATTGCCCTTGGAAAATGAAACAATGGTCGAAGTGGTAGTTTGGCTTTCCCACAAAAAACCTGACAGCGTAATCAATGTAAAAGTATGAAAAGAAGATTGGAAAGAAATTGATAAGAATGAACCAATAACATTAAATGATGTTTAAAAAAGCCTGCAAATAAAAATATTGAGCAAGCTTGTAGTGGGTGATAATGATAGGAAGCGGGACAGAATATGGGGCTGAATAGACAAATGCAAATGTCGAACGCAATATTTTATTTTGGAATATAGGGAACGTAATTCTCCAATACAGCCAATGGGGAAATAAATTTGTTGAAACGCTATCAAAAGATTTGAGAATGGCCTATCCTAGTAGAGAAGGATATTCGGTTAGAAATCTTAATTATATGAAGCAATTTGCACGTCGAATACCATCTGAAGAAATTTTGCATCAGGACGGTGCAAAATTGATGAACCTTATATTTGTGGGAAAAGGGATGCACGAGCAGTAATAGTACTGTATAAATATTACCCATATTTCCGCTATTTTGAGGGAATATGTTTTGATTTGGTACTCATGTGGAAGAGGTGTGTTTATTGTCCAAACTTCATTTAAAGCATCATATCGAGGCGGGTCAGTAACAAATTACAATCTGCCTATATCGGAAAATTTTAGGCATAATAAAAAGCAGGAGGTATAAAATGAATGAGTTGGAATCTATTTACCTTGACGATTTTGAAAAAATCAGACAGATTATTGAACACGCAAAACAGGAAGCCGTATGCAAAGTAAATGAAACCATCATCAGCCTGTATTGGAATATCGGGAAATTCGTTTCAGAGAAAGCGCAGCAAGATGGTTGGGGACGGTCTACTGTAAAGCAGTTATCACAATATATCTTATCCAAAGAACCGGGTATTCGGGGGTATTCGGCGCAAAACATCTGGCGGATGAAACAATTTTTTGAAACTTATCGGGACAAACCAGAACTCTCAACGTTGTTGAGAGCAAATACATGGTCGAACAATCTTCATATTATGTCGAAAACAAAGACAGATGAAGAAAAGGTGTTCTATTTAAAACTGGCTTCAAAAGAGAAATATAAGGCACGGGAACTGGAACGACAGATTGACAGCGGGTATTATGAGAGATTGCTTCTTTCTGATGGGAAAGCACCATCAGGAATTGATCATACAGAAAATACGGGAATGATCCGTGATTTGTATATGTTGGAATTTTTGAATTTGCCGGAGCCATATAAAGAACTCGATTTGAAACAGGCTATTTTAAAGAACATGAAGCAATTTCTTTTGGAATTTGGGCGTGACTTTATCTTTATGGGAGAAGAGTACCATTTACAGGTTGGAAAAAATGATTACTTTGTGGACTTACTTTTTTATCACCGGGAATTACAATGTTTAGTTGCTATTGATTTAAAGATTGACGATTTTAAACCGGAATATCTGGGTAAAATGGAATTTTATTTGGAAGCCTTAGACCGTGATATAAAGAAATTACATGAGAATCCTAGTGTTGGCATTATCCTATGTAAAAGCAAAGACAAGGATGTGGTGGAATATGCGTTGAGCCGTAACATGAGCTCTACGATGATTTCTGAATACCGCACGAAGTTAATTAGTAAAGAAATTTTACAGAAAAAATTGGAAGAATTATATGATGTTGCGGATGAAAGCAAAAACTCTCAACAGCGTTGAGAGCTTTTATAGAGTTGAGTTTGGACAATGAAGAACAAGTTGCTGCTGGAGACGCATTTAGGAAAGCCTTTCAATGCGCTTTAAAGTTCTAAGGTATCCAACTTAGAATTTTGAAGCGTTTAAGAAATGAATCAAGTGCCAAATAAGCAGGTATTGCTGAAATGTTTCAGGGGACAAATCAACGATTTTCAAGGAAATCAAAAATATTTTTGCGGGAGGTGAATTGGTTGCCAGTCATTGGGTGCGAATGATAAGTGAACATGAAACTGTGGGGGATTCGCACTAGAAAATTTATACAAAATATTAGCAAAAATAAGGAGAGGAACGATTTGACGGAATTATCAGTAAGCTGATATGGAGAGATTTGACAAAAATAATTGACGGAATAAATGCTTTATTGGTTTGCTTTGCTGCCTGGCTCAGCGATGAGCCAGTGGATAGAAATGACACCTCGTACTATGTGACCTATCCGGGGATGCCGTCTGGCTCAGCGATGAGCCAGTGGATTGAAATTGGGATACCTTTGCCCAGGGACGGCGGATGACCTGCGTCTGGCTCAGCGATGAGCCAGTGGATAGAAATTGGGAGAACTCGGAGTGGATGCTCTACACCGCCCGTCTGGCTCGGCGATGAGCCAGTAGATAGAAATTCATTCTGCATACCAAGCTGCCCGGTGGCCTCTGCGACTGATTCATCGCTGAGCCAGACAGATTTGAAATGGCAGTACTTACTTTTTATCTATGTTGACACCCATCTGTCTTCCGCAAGGTTCCCACAGCCAT
Source organism: uncultured Lachnospiraceae bacterium (assembly GCA_944376745.1). Classification (GTDB taxonomy): domain Bacteria; phylum Bacillota; class Clostridia; order Lachnospirales; family Lachnospiraceae; genus 14-2. Next base: position 23,030 of record CALWDR010000159.1, on the reverse strand, counting down.
GCCTTTTTTCACATCCATACTCATCCACTTATGCTTATCCACTTCCAGCCATCTACTTCCAGCCATTCACTTCCAGCCATCCACCAAAAAATCCATTGACATTTCCCCCCACATCCGCTATGATTATCTCAATGATTGCGCTGCGGGCGCGTAAGAAGCCCGCGGCCAGGGGAGACGCCTTCGGGGAGCTCCCTATTTTGCTGTACAAAAAGGGGAGAAAAGTAGAAGCCATGAATGTACGATCCAAAATAAAAGGACTGAAAAATCATCCTCTCGTAAGAGTTTTGGCCCACAACAAGGGGAACCCCCGGACGCTGGTGCTCATCGAGCCCCTGTGGGGAATCCCCTATAATCTGATTGCGCCCTTTGCCACACTGTACATGTATACCCAGGGGATCACGGACGTTCAAATCGGAATGATCTTGTCCATCACCATGTTCGTCCAGGTCTTTTTCTCTTTTTTTGGCGGGATACTGACTGATAAGCTGGGACGGAAATTCACCACCATGCTGGGGGACTTTTTTGGCTGGGCCATGGCCTGCCTGGTTTGGTCCATCTCCAACAATATATGGCTGTTTTTGCTGGCAGCGATCCTCAACTGCTTTGAACAGATCAACCAGACCGCCTGGTACTGCCTGCTGATCGAGGACGCGGAGCCCAGGGACCTGGTGGGGCTGTACACCTGGGTAAATATCGGCGGGCTGGTGGCCATATTTTTCGCGCCTCTTTCGGGCCTGTTCATCAATGCCTATTCCGTCGTGCCGGTCCTGCGGGTGCTGTATCTGGTCTTTGCCATCACCATGCTGATCAAGAGCCTGATCACCTTTCGATGCTGCAGGGAGACCAGGCAGGGCAAAGTCCGCATTGCGGAGACGAAACATGTTTCTGTGATACATATGCTGGGGGAATACCGGCAGCTCATCCCCAAAATACTGAAAAATAAAGGGATTCTGAAGGCGGTTGCCGTATCGGTGATCCTGTACATCACCAATCTGGTCAGCACCAATTTTTTCAGCCTGTACGTGACCCAGCGGCTGGGGCTTTCGGATAATTACCTGGCGCTGTTTCCCATTCTGAACGCGGCGGTGATGCTGTTTTTTATGGTTGTGATACAGCATCGTTTAAGCAGCCTGAGATTCAGGGTCCCCATGTGGATCGGGCTGACCCTTTACGCGCTGGCCTCGGCGCTTCTGATACTGGCGCCCGTGAAAAATCTGGTCTGGGTGATCCTGTACGTATTCGTGGCGGCTGCGGCCAGCGCACTGGTGACGCCCCGGAAGGATGCGCTGATCCAGTTGAACATCAATCCGGAGGAAAGGGCCAGGATCAACGCTCTGATCATGGCTTCCACCATTGCGTTCTCCTCGCCCTTTGGTTATTTTGCGGGATGGCTTTCCAGCATTGACCGCCGGCTGCCCTTTGGATTCATGTTTGTTCTTTTTGTGACAGCCATCGTGATCATCGGGCGCATCCGGGAACCGGAATTTGGACGGGAGGAGGAGACAGATTCATGTACAAAATAGCGATCTGCGAGGACGAGAAGGCATTTATCCTGAAGCTGAAGGGACTTTTAGGGCAATACGCAGACGAGACAGGGAGAGAATTTTGCTTTTTTGAATTTTATGACGGCAGTGAACTGCTGGAAAATTATCAGCCCGATTTCGACCTGATTTTTATGGATATCAGAATGGAGAAGATGAACGGCCTGAAAGCCGCGGAGAAAATCCGCAGCATGGACAGCGCCGTGGGCATTCTGTTTCTGACATCCCTTGCCCAGTATGTCTGGAAGGGCTATGAGTACGGCGCCGTCAATTATCTGCTGAAGCCCGTGAAATACGGCAGGCTGAAAATGGAGCTGGACCGTTATTTTTCACGCTATCAGGGGAGGGAAGAGCCGTTTCTTGCCTTTGCCAACAACAAAGGAAAATTTAAGGTGTTTTATAAGGATCTGCGCTTTGCCGAGACCTGCAAGCGCAATGTGCTTCTGCATTTTGAAGGGCAGGAGCAGGTCATCTACAAAAATATGAAACAGGTCGCTTCGATTCTGGAAGCCGGAGGGCAGTTTGCCCGCTGTCACGCCAGTTTTATCGTGAATATGGTCTATGTAAAAAGCGTGGAGAATCTGGAGGCCGTGCTGACCACCGGCGAGCGCGTGCCCATCAGCCAGCCGAAACGGAAGGAGTTTATGGCGAAGCTAACGGATTTCTGGGGAGATATGCTGTGATGTGGGTGTATGATCTGTTAGAGGTGGCGTCAACAGCCGGGCGGCGGGGAAGCTTACGCTGAAGAATTTGTTTCCATTTCCGGGAAAGGCGGTGATCTAAATGTGGCTATATCAGATTCTGGATATCCTTGGCACCCTGCTCGAAACCATCGGCGTACATGTGTCCGTCAAAGCCTATTGTCCCAACAGGAAAAGGAAGCTGGTCTGGCTCCTTCCGCCGGCTGTCTTTTTTGTGACCGTTTATTTTTGGACCTGGTTTATGGAGGATGTCACCTTCAAAATGATAACGGTGCTCGTTCTGACCTTTGGGGCGTATAAGGTGGTTACGAGGGAGGCGTCCATCCATATCATTGCGGGATTAATGACGCAGCAGGTCTATGTCATAGCGGCGAACGCCCTGGCGGAAACCATATCCTCCCGCATTTTTACGGAAATGACCGTGGTGGTGGACGGCAGGCAGTTTCTGAAACCCCAGGTTTACGTCCTGTATTTTGTATTCCAGATTGTCTTTATGCTGTTTTTCCATTCTTTTATGAAAAAATTTGCGGGTGGGATAGACAGACAAAGCCTGATCGCGATCTCTATTTCCTTCTTTATCATCGAATTGCCCGCCAATACTTTGACAATCGCCTTTCACAGCGGCCAGACGGAGTGGTTTAACGTGTATGCTGAGCTGGTGATGATTGCGGTAGCCGTATTGTTTGTGGTTCTGCTGGTCTATATCAAGAACTATCTGTTTCTCCGGGAGCAGGAGCAGCGGGATAAAATGCGGATTGCAAAGCTGGAGCAGCAATTCGCCTACTACCAGGACAAGCAGAAGGACGAGGAGCGCATCCGCGCCATCTACCACGATATGAAGAATCACCTCCTCCTGCTGGAGGAAAGTCAGGGAACGGACGAGACACGCAGGATGGCCCGGGAGCTTCGGGCGCAGATTGCGGACTATGAGAATTATATCCACACGGGAAACGCATTTCTGGATATCATCATCAAGGATAAGGCCGAAAAGGCCCGTGAAAAGAAAATAGACTTTTCTGCGGCGATAGATTTTGAAGGGGTGGATTTCATAGAACCGCTGGATTTAAGTACACTCTTTGGCAACGGAATTGACAATGCCATAGAGGCCAGCGAGAAGCTGCCCCAGGAGGCGCGGGTGATTGTGGTGAAGGCCGGGAAGGTGCGGAATTTTGTCTCGATTCTGATGGAAAATAACTGCCTGGAGGAAAGTCCGTTGGCGGGGCGGCGCGCAAAGGCGGAGGATAGCGCCGGAAGCACCGCAGGCCACGCTGCCGGGGCAGGCCGCCGCACCACCAAGCCGGACCGCTTGCTACACGGCTTTGGTATTTCCAATATGCAGAGAACCGCCGAAAAATATGGCGGAACCTGTACCACAAGACAGGCGGCGGGCAAGTTTACGCTGAAGATATTGTTGCCGGTTCCATAAAATGGAAACGGCAACGAGCATGACAGAAAAAGGGGTAAGCGGAGAAGGCCGAAGGGCCGTACCGCTTACCGGCAGTCAGTAGTGCCGCCGGTGGGCGGCAGGCGTTCAGTCATTTTTAGCTGCGGTTTGTGTTTCCGCAAGTTATGAAGCATCATATTCGGAGGTAAATCTCTCTCGCTCATAAGGGATCTCATTGTCTATATAATGATGAAACCGATCTAATGCTTCTTCTGAAAATTCCACATTACCCCAAAATTCAGATAATAATAAACTGCCATCCGGTTGAGCATAAGCCATAAATATATAAGTGCTTCCAACTTCTGGCAAACCGACATCCTGCAGATTGTCAGACTCATACAGAAGCATGGTTCCATCTTTTAATATTCCCCCATGCTTACTGCATTCTATCTCGTCAACCAATGCTCCTTTCAAATTATCCGTTACCTCAATCTTATAAGTGCTTTTGTCATTATCTTCGGTAATATTGGTGTTTGCTTCTTGTACCACACCCACAAATATATAATCTACCGCTCCGACGTATTGGTATAAATCTGTTTCGTCTAACGTCATTGTTATGTGAGTGTACATAGTATTTCCATTCCATTTTACAGGATGTTTTGCACACGATGAAAGAAATAAGCAACTAACAAGCAATACCAAAAAGCAAAATATCTGTTTTTTCATCATTTCAATTACCCCCCTCAAGGAAAGCAGGAAGATCAGGCTCGCCGTTTTCGATCAGCTTTTGGATCACCTCCGCTAATTCCTCTTTGGTTGCTTCGCTGTTCTCTTTCGCGCCGGCATTTTCCACATATACCCTGCAGGCTCCGAGTGCAAAGGAGGCATAGTAAATCGCGTTCTGCTCTCCCTTGCTGTTTTTGTCTGTCACAGAATATCCTGCGGTTATGGCTGTGCCGTTGATCTCGGAGGTTTCTTCGGCCCCGACAAGTTCCGTATCCAGCAGCTGCACATCTGACGTGGAAATGGTGAGCTTTACATTCCCGATCTGTCCTTCAAATCCAAGCAGTTCCCGGGAGGCGCCTGCGTCCCCGTCGCCGTTTTGAAAAATGGCGTCAGCCGTAACAGGCAGCGCAGGAAATAAGACTGCGGCCTCCTCTTCTGTAAGCGGCGTGATCGTCACATCTGCATCGAGAGACAAAGAACCGCCCACGGTGTCAGATTTTGCAAAGACGATCTTGTCGCCGTTGTCCAGCGCCGCCACATCCGTATTTTGGGAAAATATCCCGCTTTGCAATAAAACCGTGCCCAGAACAGCCACAGCCGCGAGACAGGCTGCCACGGCGCCCCATTTCCTCCAAGCGGGTTTTGTGATCCTGTGGCCCGCTCTGGCTTCCCTTACATAGCGCTCATCAATGTCGCCCAGTATTTCACAGAATGCTTCTTTCTTCATAGTTCAAATCCCCTTTCTGTAAGATGATGGTGGAGTTTGAGGCGAAGGCGGTTCAGGGTTACGGACACATGGTTTTCTGTCATTCCAAACCGGGAGGCAATCGCAGAAACCCTGTCAAAATACCAGTACCGGCAGACAAAAATGCGCCTCTGATCAGCCGGAAGGCGGTCCAGAAAAAGGTCTATCGCCCTTATAAGCTCCCTGCGGTCAACCGCCTGCTCCACGTCGTCCGTATCGGACACAAGCTCCGCGATCTCATCCAGAACCACCGTGGCGTTTCCGCCGCCTCGTTTGCCGGCGTTCTTATATCTGTACCGGTTGATGGACAGATTCCTCGTGATCTTTCCCAGGAAAGCAGCCAGATTGGACGGCCTGTGGGGCGGCATGGAGTTCCATGCGCTCATGTACGTGTCGTTGACACATTCCTCGGCGTCCTCCCTGCTGTCCAGGATGTTCCTGGCAATGGAGGCGCAGTAGTTTCCGTATTTGCCGGATGTGGCAGAAATCGCCTGTTCATTTCTGTCCCAGTATAACTGAACGATCTGTGCGTCATCCATCCGCTTCCACCTCGCTTTTTTATTTTCCCTTTCACCTATATACACAACTTTTGAATGGGAATCTTACAACTATTTTAGATCGTAACAGTTCAGAAAGCTTTTTGCAAATAAATTTGCACGGGCTCCCTTTTTGTTGCGCGGCTGTTTGGACTGCCGCCATAAATTCCGCACTGTAAATCTTAGATTTTGTGCCTCCTCTTGAAAAAATCTGCGGAGGAAATAAGATAGAGACATCGAAAATCGTTGCAGAAACAAAAGGAGGTAGGATACTTAAAGCGGGTGCTTCTGGCCAATGTGCCGCCCAGGATCTCCTGGCAGGGGACGTCTATGACCGGATCGCCGGACAGAGCGCGAAGCTGAAGATCGATGAGGAGCGGTGCTTCGAGCGGGTGAATGTGCGAATGCCCGATGAAAACCCGCAGTTTGACGTGGATACCACTGACAGCTTCTTATGCTGACCAAGCAGAAGGACGCCGGCTGGCTATTCGCTGCTGCGCAGCTCCTGTCTGAACTGTTAGCGTTCATAAAAGCTTCGGAAAGTATTTACATTTTACAGCATTGACAGATGGATGAAAATGTGCTACCTTAAAGGCGTTCGGTAGGTAAGGCTCCTGCAGGGATACGGACTGTTGCCGCGAAATGGTGGAGACACTATGAGTTGGTTTGAACAGGGTACATCGAACGCAAGGTGTACCATAACACAGTTTCACCGCCCTGCAGAGTTAAAGCTCAGACGAATGTACAGAAGCTGCAGGGACTCCCGTATGTTCTCACCGGACATGCGGGATTTTTTTTATTCTATAGGAAAGTTCTTCTTTTACAGGAAGATTTTTCGGAACATAACGCCCTCTGGGGCGATGACATAAATTTCTCAATTCAAATAAAAGCGAGGTGAAAAGAATGGACACGGGAAGTAATAGCAGTGCAGGCGCTATAGAGCGAAGCAGGATTCTATGGACAATGATACAGAGAAGGCTATGGTTCTGCCGGGAACGGCTGCACCGTGCCCTTCTTTCCCTGTATTCTTGTGTGTCAACAGATTTCTGACACGATATCATAGGATCTCTCAGGAGCGCGGCGTTTTGCCTTCAGCGGCCTTTTGGGGCCGCGGTGGGCGGGAAATGCTGTGATCTGTCATGCACTGTATCCTTTCCAAGCAGCAGCGAAACAGTTTATCGTTTGGAGGTACAGAATCATGAAGAGAACAAACTGGAAAATGAATACGCCTGTGATGGGCACAGGCACGTACAAAAATCAGGAGGCGCGGGAACGGCTGTACTGGGCCGCCGCCCATACACAGGAGGAGGTATTCCGAAAATACGGGACCACACAGGAGGGCCTTAGCCCGGAAGCCGTGGAGAGCGCAAGGGACGCGTATGGCGAAAACATTCTCACCTACGGCAGGAAAGATCCGGTTATCAAGCGGCTTTTCTCCGCTTTCATCAATCCCTTTACGGTGGTGCTGCTGGCCCTGGCTGTGATATCCGTTTTCACGGACATCCTCCTGGTTGAGGCGGGGGAGAAAAATTATGCCACGGTGAGCATCATCACCGCCATGGTGGCGATCTCCGGTGTGCTCCGTTTCGTGCAGGAGACCCGCAGCGGCAATGTGACGGATCGGCTCATGGGCATGATCCATACCACAGCCTGCGTCCTGCGGCAGGGCGTACAGACGGAAATCCCCATGGATGAAATTGTGGTGGGGGATCTTGTATTTTTGTCAGCCGGCGATATGATACCGGCGGACGTGAGGATCGTAAGCGCCAGGGATCTGTTTCTCAGCCAGTCGGCGCTGACCGGGGAGAGCGAGCCGGTGGAAAAATGCGCTGTCCCTGGCAGCCCCGGGGAAGCACTGACGGATCTGGGAAATCTGGCGTTTATGGGAAGCAATGTGATAAGCGGCAGCGCAAAAGCCCTTGTGATCGCCACAGGAAACGACACCATGCTGGGGGCAATGGCAAAGGATCTCAATGAAAAGCCGCCGAAGACCACCTTTGAGAAGGGCGTCAACGCCGTTTCCTGGATTCTGATCCGCTTCATGCTGATCATGGTGCCGGTGGTGCTTTTTGTCAACGGCTTTACCAAGGGAGACTGGATGCAGGCGGCGCTCTTCGCCATTTCCATCGCGGTGGGGCTTACCCCGGAGATGCTGCCCATGATCGTCACCACTTCCCTGGCCAAGGGCGCGATGGCCATGAGCAGGAAAAAGGTGATCATCAAAAATCTGAACGCCATTCAGAACCTGGGCTCCATGGACATTCTCTGCACGGACAAGACCGGGACCCTCACGAGGGATCAGGTGGTCCTGGAATATCATTTGAACGTGGACGGGGAAGAGGATGACAGAGTTTTGCGCCATGCCTTTCTGAACAGTTATTTTCAGACAGGGCTGAAAAATCTCATTGACATTGCGGTCATCGCGAAGCAGGAGGAACTGGGGGCGGAGCCGCTGATTCAGGAATACGCCAAGGTGGACGAGATCCCCTTCGATTTTGAGCGCCGCAGGATGAGCGTCGTGGTGAGAGACCAGTCGGGCAAAACCCAGCTGGTCACCAAGGGCGCGGTGGAGGAAATGCTCAAATGCTGCGCCTGGGCCGAGCGCGGCGGGAAGCTTTGCCCTCTCACCGACCATGTGCGGGGACTTGTGCTTGCAAAATCCGGCGAGCTGAACGGGAAGGGAATGCGGGTCATCGCCGTTGCCCAGAAAACCAATCCCTCCCCGGTGGGTCAGTTTTCCGTGGAGGATGAAAAGGATATGGTGCTGATGGGATTTCTGGCCTTCCTGGACCCGCCCAAGGAGACAACCGCAGGGGCGATCAAAGCGCTACAGGAATACGGCGTGGAGGTAAAGATCCTCACAGGGGACAACGAGAAGGTCACCAGCGCCATCTGCAGGCAGGTGGGGCTGAACGGAGACAGCATCCTCCTGGGTACGGAGCTGGACAGGCTTGGAGACCGTGAGCTGAAAGAGGCGGCAGAGGAGATCACCGTATTCGCCAAACTGTCGCCTTCCCAGAAGGTCCGTATCATAAGGGTACTGCGGGAAAATGGCCACAGCGTGGGCTATATGGGCGACGGCATCAACGACGCGGCAGCCATGAAGGCCTCTGATGTGGGGATCTCCGTGGATACGGCGGTGGATATCGCCAAGGAATCCGCCTCCGTGGTCCTTCTGGAAAAGGACCTGACGGTGTTAAAGCAGGGGGTCATGGAGGGCAGGAAAACTTATGCCAACATGATGAAATATATCAAGATGACGGCTTCCTCCAACTTCGGAAACATGTTTTCGGTGCTGATCGCCAGCGCGTTTCTGCCGTTTTTGCCCATGGCGTCCATGCATCTGATCCTGCTGAATCTGATTTACGATATTTCCTGCACCGCCATTTCCTGGGACCATGTGGATAAGGAGTATCTTAAGGCGCCGCGGAAATGGAACGCCGCGGGGATCGGACGCTTTATGCTGTGGATGGGCCCCATAAGCTCCATTTTTGATATTGTCACGTACCTGCTTTTGTATTTTGTGATCTGCCCCATGTTTGCCGGCGGACAATTATTTTCGCCGAATGCCGGTGAAGCCACAAAGGCGCTGTACGTCGCCCTGTTTCAGACCGGTTGGTTTGTGGAATCCATGTGGAGCCAGACCCTGGTCATCCACATGATACGCACGCCGCGCCTTCCTTTTGCGCAAAGCCGGGCCTCGGCTCCCGTGACCATTCTCTCCCTTCTGGGGATCGCCGCCGTCACGGCGCTTCCGTTCACCCCGTTGGGGGCGGCGCTGAAGTTTGCGGCCCTGCCTGCCGTATATTTTGCCTGCCTTGGGGGGATTCTGCTGGGGTATATGGCGCTGGTGATCGGGGTGAAGAAGATTTATATGCGGAGGTTTGGGGAGTGGCTGTAGAGGGGAGGAAATGAGCAGGGGCTTGTGCGGCCCTGCGGAACGTGGTAAAATACAAACATACGAAAATTTACGTCATTTCAGAAAGGAGACAAATCATGACTCAGGAAGTACGGGATTTTGTTGTGGAAAAATCAAAGGAGCTGATCGACGCCCCAACCTGCTGCGAGGAACTGAGAGAGGCGGCCAGGGCCTGGCTTACGGCGGCGGGAACGGAAAAGGAGGCCGCCGAGACAGAAAAGTATCTGGCGGAGCTTGCGGAGGACATCGTCACCGTGGACGGACTTATCGCCTTCGCGGAGTCCGAGGGCGGCAAGAAGGTGTTTGGCGAGGAGAAGGCCCAAGAGGTGGCCGCCCACGCCAGAGAGATCAAGGCGCAGGGCGCCCGTTACTGCGACTGCCCGGCCTGCGCGGCGGTGGAGGCGATCCTGGAAAAGAAGGAGCAGATAACAGCGTAAGAGTAAATGACAGGGCGAGAAAGGATTCCTGCCCTGTGGTTGGAATCGTATGAGGGAACAGATAGAGAAAACAAGCCCTTTGTCCGGCATTCCTTCCGGGGAACAGCAGTATTTTGCGGAGCAAAGGCTTTGGGGTGCGGATTTTGTGGGCAGAAAGCTTGTGCTGTACCCGGATAAGCTGAAGGCTGTGCAGGGGTATGAAAATTTCAGGGAGAATCTTAGGCCCTGTAAAATTGTTTTGCTGAGAGACAGCGGGAAAAAAGACTGCATCCGGATGGTTCCCGCCAATCTGGATGTGGAGACGGGCAGCGTTTACCTTCCGGAGGCCGCCTTTGGTTCCGTCTGGAGACAGCTTGAGGCAGGCATCCGGGAGGGGCTTTTGGCGTCTGCGAAAAGGGGGATACCCTGCGCGGAGAAGAAGCCGGAGGATGTGGTGGATCTAAGCAATCTGCGCAGAGAGAACAGTACGCCCTATATCAAGGGAAATGAGATCTGCTACAGAGCGAGGGAGCTTACGCCGGAAGAACGCCGCTTAAGAGGACGAAAGCAGAGCCTGTTGGATAACCCCAGGATGAATTATTACTATTCATTAAGAGGCGGCTGGGTGCATGACAAGGAGTGCGAGGCGGTAAAAAACATTGCGGCTAAAGATTTTTGCGGGAGTGAGGAACTGCCCGAGGGCAGGGAATTATGTCCGAAGTGCCGCCGGAGCATTTATATCCGCATGGCCTGTTCTCCGCACACCAAACAGATCCCCTTCTGCAGGCGCATCTTTCGGGAGCAGGGCATCAATGACATGTGGCTGCGTCATTTTGTGGTGACGGCGGGGATGAAATTTTACGCTTCCTCTCTGGAGGAGCTTCGGGTGACGGAAAGGGAGGATACCTGGCTGATCCAGGGAAGGACGCCGGGGAGTTTAAAGCTGCTCCACAATAATTACGTGAGGGTCAGTGACACAGAACGCTACATTACGGAGGGCTTTCACGATCAGGGCCTGAGCGGGCGCTCCCTTCTGCAGCTGTTGCGTTACATAGAAAATTATACCTGGGAGAAGCATCTGGGAAAGGAAGCCGCCAGGGAAACTGCGCCTGGGGAGTCGGAAGCAGTGGCTGCGGGAGAGAGGCCAAAGGAGCTGGAGGCGGCTGTGAGGGAGACGCCAAAGGAAGTGGAGGCGGTGGTCACAAGGGAGAGGCCAAAGGAGCTGGAGACGGTGGTTACGAGGGATACGCCAAAGGCAGTGGAGGCGGTGGTCACGAGGGAGAGGCCAAAGAAGCTGGAAGCGACGGTTGCGAGGAAGATAGTGCCTGGGAAGTCTCTGGCGGGGACTCCTGCGGAAAGCCAAACAGATGGCGGAGAACGCAGGGCCTGGTACCGGCGCATCCTGTGCTGGGTGCGGCGGCTGCTTCGAGGCGGAAAATAATTTTTAATAACAGTTCAGACAGGAGCTGCGCAGCAGCGAATAGCCTTCGGAGAAGGCGGTCTGTGGCTTGCGGTCTGAACTGTTACGATTTTTACGGATTTTTGGTCCGTCATGCATAGAGAATCCCTTTTCGAGGGATTCTTTTTGTGTGGAATTTTACCATACAAAAAATATGAAAAATTTTACTGGAATTTTTGTGAAATATTTTCCGGCAACTGCTCTTGAAAAGGCCTATATCTTGTGTTATTATGTAGCAGGTCTACTAAATATAGAGGAGGGAGAAATATGACCGTAGAAGAATGGCTGGGCGAGGAGAACCAGCTGGGACAGGACATCTGGACGAAGAAATATTGCAACGAGGGCGAGGATTTCGACTCCTGGATTCACAGGATCAGCGGCGGAAACGAGGAGATCGGAGCCTATATCAGAGAAAAGAAATTTTTATTTGGCGGAAGGATCTTATCCAACCGGGGGCTGCACGAGCAGGGACGGAAGGTTACCTACTCCAACTGCTATGTGATCGCGCCGCCGGAGGACGAGATTGAGGATATATTTGACTGCGCCAAGAAGCTGGCGCGGACCTACAGCTACGGCGGCGGCTGCGGCATCGACGTTTCCAAGCTAAGCCCCAGGGGCGCGCGGATCAACAATGCGGCTAAGGAGACCAGCGGAGCCGTGTCCTTTATGGAGCTTTATTCCCTGGTGACCGCCCTGATCGGGCAGAATGGGCGGCGGGGAGCGCTGATGATCTCCATCGACTGTTCCCACCCGGACGTGCAGGAATTTATCGAGCTGAAGACGGATCTGGAAAAGGTGACCAAGGCCAACATTTCCGTGCGGATTCACGAGGATTTCATGGAGGCCGTGAAGAAAAATGAGGACTACCTGCTTCATTACACCCGCCAGACCACCGGCGAGGTCATCGAGAAGTGGGTCAACGCCCGGGAGCTGTTCCGCAGGATCACGGAGACCAACTGGGATTACGCGGAGCCGGGAGCGCTGTTCTGGGACCGCATCACCAGCTGGAACCTGTTGAGCAATACCAGGGAATTTTCCTATGCGGGCGTAAATCCCTGCGCCGAGGAGCCCCTGCCCGCCGGCGGAAGCTGTCTTTTAGGCAGCGTGAACCTGTCGGCCTTTGTGCAGCAGCCCTTTACCGAGGACGCCTTTTTTGACTTTGACGGCTTCAAGCAGTGCGTGACGGCCTCCGTGAAGGCGCTAAACGAGGTGCTGGAGGAGGGACTGCCCCTGCATCCCTTAGAGGAGCAGCGGGAGAGCGTCAGCCAGTGGCGCCAGATCGGCTTAGGCATCATGGGCCTGGCGGACGCCCTTCTGAAGCTGGGGCTTACCTACGGGGAGCAGGACGCCGTGGACATGTGCGACAAGATCGGCTTTGCCATGGCGGACACGGCCATCGCGGCCTCCGCGAAGCTGGCGAAGGAGCTGGGACCCTTCCCAAAATGCAATACGGCAGAGATCATGGAGACGCCGTTTTTCCTGGCAAATACCACGGAGCAGACCAGGGAGCTGGTGAAGAAGTACGGCCTTCGCAATTCCCAGCTTCTCACCATCGCGCCCACGGGCACCTTGTCCACCATGCTGGGCATTTCCGGCGGCATTGAGCCCATTTACGCCAACTATTACGAGCGCAAGACCGAGTCTCTCCACGGCACGGACGTGTACTACAAGGTGTACACCAAGATCGTGGAGGACTACATGAAGCAGCATAACATCAGCGAGGACAAGGATCTGCCGGATTACTTCGTGACGGCCATGACCCTGGACTACCGGCAGAGGATCCACATGCAGGCCATCTGGCAGCAGCACATCGATGCCTCCATCAGCTCCACGGTCAACGTGCCCAACAGCTTTACGGTGGAGGAGACCGAGAGCCTCTACATGTACGCCTTTGACTGCGGCCTGAAGGGTATCCCCATTTTCCGGGACGGCTGTAAGCGGCTTGGGATCCTGAGCACAAAGGGAAATGAGGAGAAGAAGGTCACCGCCGGGGAGGGCCTTGGAAGGGGCGAGATCCTTCTGGTCACCGACGACGTGGTGGGCAAGAAGCGCAAGCTCATCACCGGCTGCGGAAGCCTCCACTGTATCGCCCTGTTCGATCCCCACACGGGAGCACTTCTGGAGACGTATTTGAGCAAGGGCTCCACCGGCGGCTGCAACAACTTCATGGTGGGCCTGTCCCGGATGATCTCCATCAGCGCCCGGGGCGGCATCGACATTGAGACCATCGTGGACCAGTTGAATTCCAGCGGCTCCTGTCCCTCCTACACGGCCCGAAGGGTCACCAGGCAGGATACCAGCAAGGGCGCCTGCTGTCCCATGGCCGTGGGCAACGCCCTTATGGACATGTATAAGGAAATGCAGGAGGAGCTTAGACAGAAACGGGGCGAGGAAGTGGGAAAGCCTGTAAAAAAGGCTCCCAAGCCCAAGGCCGTCAGCAACGTGGCCAAGATGTACTGCCCGGAGTGCGGCGAGCCCCTGGTCTTTGAGGAGGGCTGCAACATCTGCAAGAGCTGCGGGTGGAGTAAGTGTCTGTAAAATAGAAATGCGGTAATATTTGAGCAAAAGCCATAAAAGCAGAAGGGAAATCTACCCTTCTGCTTTGTTGCATACGCCGAAAAATCGGGCAAAAAGGAAATGAGTATTTGATTTCGTTTTTGGGTTTGTGGGAGCAGATTCATAATCCTAATTTTAAACCTATCGAATTCGATAGGTTTAAAGCAGAGTCTGGAGATAACGCGTTTACGTTAACGCCGCAGCAATGGATAAAAGCAACGGATGCAATTGGAATTATATCAAAATCAGGGCGATATGGCGGGACTTATGCGCATACTGATATCGCTTTTGAATTTGCATCGTGGATTTCACCCGAGTTCAAACTCTATATCATTAAGGATTATCAAAGATTAAAGAAGGAAGAAGCTAATCGACTTGCGATAGGTTGGGATGCAAAAAGGGAACTTTCAAAAATAAATTATCGTATTCACACAGATGCAGTAAAAGAGTTTTTGATAACACCTATATTATCGCCACAGGAAATGGCTTATACATATGCATCAGAAGCTGACATTCTCAATATGGCTCTGTTTGGAAAGACAGCGGCACAATGGAGAAAGGAAGTACCTAAAATTGAACGGCTGAAAATATTGAGGGAAAAAGCTTATAGACAGCTTGAAATTCTCAAAAAGAATAGGGATGCTATTGAAGCACTAAAGAAAAATCTTGTTGAAGATAGAGATAAAAACGATTAATTACTAAACCCCCATGTCCGCTGACGCGGACGTCACTAACCATGAAAGCCCACGGATTGCTCCGTGCTTACGCACTCCCGCAATCCTACCTGTATTCGCAATCCGGCCAATCGGCCTACTTGCTCATACAGGTTAGCGTCGCCAAAGCAGAGACAGACCGGTCTGCAAGCAGCCCGTTCCGTCTCTGCTTTGCGACTGGGCTGTCACAGTAAAATATGTTTAGAAGGATACTTGACAATATCGATATTCGATAATATAATAGAGCCAGAAATATCGATATTCGACAATCCTGGCAGGAAGTCATACAAAAGCAAAGAGAAAACCGCAGGCAGAAAGAACCGGAAGGGAGGAATGCGCCCCATGCCAAGAGCCAAATTTCAAACGCTGACGGAACAAATGTATTATATTTTGCTGTGCTTAAAGGAAGAATGCTGCGGCATGGACATCATGGAGAAGGTCCGTGCCATGACCGGGGAGCGGGTCCGCGTGGGCTCCGGCACCCTCTACAACCTACTGGAGCAATTTTTAAGCTCCGGTATGATACAGGAGACCCGGGTGGAGGGCCGCCGCCGCAGCTATATCCTCACGGAGCGGGGAAAGGAAGCGCTGGAAAATGAGTACCGGCGTCTTCTGACCCAGGCGGAGGACTACCGCCGCAGCTTCGGAGACCCGACAAAGAGTGGAGCGCATGCCGGGGAGCAGGAACCTTAGAGCATATGCCGAAATTCAGAAATCCAAGAAAGGAGATTCTTATGAAAAATAAAAAACGCCGCCTGGAAACATTTTCCCTTTATGATCACACCGGGATTGAGCGCCACCTGGAGCGGATGGCGAAGAAGGGCTGGCTGCTGGAAGAAATGACAAGCTTCGGCTGGATTTACCGGGCCATAGAGCCCAGGGAGCTGAAATTTACCGTGACCTATTATCCGGCGGCCTCCGCCTTCGACCCGGAGCCCTCCGAGAAACAGCGGACCTACTGGGATTTCTGCCGCCAGGACGGCTGGAAGCTGGCGGCGGCTTCGGCGCAGATGCAGGTATTTTACAGTGAGGAAAAGGAGCCCTATCCCATTGAGACGGACCCGCTCCTGCAGCTGCAAGGCATACGCAAAACCATGAAAAAAGGGTATTTGCCGGTATATCTGATCCTGCTTCTGCTGGGGCTGATGCAGGGAGTCCTGTTCTGGGGCAATCTCTGGGAGGAGCCGGTGCGGATCCTCTCCAGCAGTACCGCCCTTTACAACGGAGTGGCCTTCACCCTTCTGATCCTATTAAGCGCCGCGGAGATCTTCGGATATTTCCGCTGGTACCGGAGAGCGCAGACGGCGGCGAAGCTTACCGGCAGTTTTCTTGAGACCAGGGGCCACAGCCGCCTGCAGAAAATCATCCTCCTGCTGTTTGCGTTGGCCTTCCTGTTGTGGATCTTGTCCATGGCCGGGAAATGGGAAATGTGGATCGCTCTGCTGGCAATGGGCCTGATGCTTTCCATCCTTCTGGCCGTCAATGGAGTCAAGACGCTGTTGAAGCGCAAAAAAGCGCCTGCCGGGGTGAACCGCACGCTCACGATCCTTTCCAGCTTTGTTCTGTCCTTCGCCCTGATGACTGGCACGGTTTTTGTGATCCTTCGGGCGGTGGGCAGCGGACGGCCTGGGGAGGCACCCGCCGCAACCTATGAATTTCGGGGGCAGGTTTATGAGGTCTACCATGACCATCTGCCTCTGACCGTGGAGGATCTGATGCAGACGGACTACCAGGGCTATTCCTACGAGTATATGAACCGAAGCTCCCCGCTGGCCGCCCAGATGGAGGCCCGCCAGCGTCCCCGCCTGGGGGATACCGGCCAGCCGGATCTGACCTACACCATCACCACCGTGAAGCTGCCGGCGCTCTACGAGTTTTGCAGAGACGGGGTCCTGCGGGAATTTACGGGGGATCGGAACGCCTCCCTGCTGGGGTATCGGGTGGTGGAGGAGGATGGTTCCCTCTGGGGCGCGGATCAGGCGTATCAGTATTACAGCGATGGACAGCCTATGAACCGGTATCTGGTCTGTTACGACGATCATATGGTGGAGATCTGGTTTGGCTGGGAGCCCACCCAGGAGCAGATGGAACGAGCCGGGAGCATCTTAAAGCAGGTGCCGGAAGTATCCTAAAGAACGGGCCGGGAGCATCCTGAAGCAGGCGCGGGGAGCATTTTAAAGCATATGCCGGAAATATTTATGCAGGAAAGGCTTGAAAGACACCGCGGTCATGGGATATGATGGAGGTGGAGGTTGAAAGACATTTATGAAAAGAGACATTGATCTGGCGGAGATTTCCGACGGGAAATTCTACACCTTAAACGATATGGTGAAGGCGGATTGCCAGGACTGCACCGGGTGCTCGGACTGCTGCCGCGGCATGGGGGAGTCCATCGTCCTGGACCCCATGGACATTTACCGCCTGTGCCAGGGGACCGGACTGTCCGTGGCAGAGCTTTTACAGGACAGGCTGGAGTTACATGTGGTGGACGGCATCGTACTGCCAAATTTAAAGATGCAGGGAGAGGAAGAAGTCTGCTCCTTCTTAAATAAGGAAGGGCGCTGCTCCATCCATCCCTACCGGCCCGGCATCTGCCGTCTGTTTCCTCTGGGGCGCATTTACGAGGAGGGCGGCGTGAAATATTTCTTGCAGGTGCGCGAGTGCAGCCGGAGGGAGCGGACCAAGATCAAGGTGAAGAAGTGGATCGACGTGCCCGAGAGCAGGAAGTACGAGCAGTTTATCGTGGACTGGCACTATTTTTTGCTGGCGGTGCAGGAACGGATACAGCAGATGCAGGAGGAGGAATTTGAAAAAAAGGCAAATATGCAGATTCTGACTGCATTTTATTTGACGCCTTACAATCTGACGGAGGATTTTTACAGCCAGTTTTACGGGAGATTGCAGGAAACGGAGAACCATCTTTTGTAGAGATTTACATAATTTTGAAAATACTGGTCTGAGACAGGAGGAGACAGTGAGAGAAATAGAGAACGGCCAGAAGCCGAACAATGAGGACTTAACGCCCCAGGAGCTGGCGGAAAAAAGCATACGGAAAAAATTTCACCGGGCGCTGTTTACGCCCTTCGCCAAGGCCATCAACCAGTATGAGCTTCTAAAGGAGGGGGACCGGGTGGCGGTCTGCATTTCCGGGGGAAAGGATTCCATGCTGATGGCAAAGCTGTTTCAGGAGCTTTTGCGCCACCGGAAATTCCATTTTGAGCTGGTCTTTCTGGTGATGGATCCGGGATACCGGGAGGCCAACCGCCGGCAGATCGAGCACAACGCGGCGCGGCTGGGGATACCGGTCACCATCTTTGCGTCGGACATTTTCGACTCGGTGTTTCATGTGGAAAAATCCCCCTGCTACCTCTGCGCCAGGATGCGCCGGGGTCATCTGTACAGCAAGGCCAGGGAGCTGGGCTGCAATAAAATCGCCCTGGGGCATCATTACGACGACGTGATCGAGACCATCCTCATGGGCATGCTCTACGGCGGCCAGGTGCAGACCATGATGCCCAAGCTTCACAGCACCAACTTTCCGGGCATGGAGCTGATCCGCCCCATGTACCTGATCCGGGAGGCGGACATCAAGCGCTGGCGGGATTACAACCGTTTGACATTCCTGCAATGCGCCTGCCGTTTTACGGAACAGTCGGAGTTCAGCAACGAGGACGGCAGCAATCTCTCCAAGCGGCAGGAGGTGAAGGAGCTGATTGCGCGGCTGAAGGAAATAAACCCCTTTGTGGAGGGGAACATTTTCAAAAGCGTGGAAAATGTGAACCTGAGCACCGTCATCGCCTACAAGAAGGACGGGGTGAGGCACCATTTTCTGGAGGAGTATGAGAAGGAAGGGGCGGAGGGCGATAAGGAAAATCCGGTGGACAGCCAGCGGAACAGCGGGACAGAGCTATAGCCGTCCATTACCGCCGCTTTGTTGCGGGCAGCAGTCCCCTGGGCAGAGGCGGTGTGGGACCGTCCGCAGCCCCTCACCGCTTCCCCATCAGCCCGGCGCTTTTGGTTTGATCGATCACCTCTTTTCGCAGCAGCCACAGGCAGATCAGGTTGGGCAGGGCCATCAGGGCGTTTAAGAGGTCCGAAAGGCTCCAGACCAGATCCAGGGACAGCACCGCCCCCAGATAAATAAAAATAAGGTACAGAAGCTGGTACGCCTTCATTCCCTGCTCTCCCGCCAGAAAACGGACGCCGCACTCTCCGTAATAGCACCAGCCCAAAATGGTGGCGAAGGAGAACAGCACCAGGGACAGGGACAGCATTTCCTCCCCCAGAAAGGGAAGCTGACCGAAGGCCACAAAGCAGAGGGAGTCCATGGGGACATTTTCGTAGGCGCCGGGATTCTTCAGGATACTGCTGACGATCACCAGACCCGTGACGGCGCAGAGCACCACGGTGTCCCAGAAAGGCCCGGTCATGGTAATGAGGCTCTGGGCGGCGGGGGAGTAGCTTTTGGAGGAGGCGGCGGCCATGGGAAAGGAGCCAAGGCCAGCCTCGTTGGTAAAAAGCCCCCGGGAAATGCCGACGCGGATGCCCAGAAGCACAGCCGTCCCGGCCAGCCCGCCCGCCAGGGAGCGGGAGGAGAAGGCGGAGCGGAAAATGAGACTTGCGGCGTCCAGAAGGAATGCCCGGTTTAAAACCAGGATCCAGAAACAGCCCGCCAGAAAAAAGAGGCTCATAAAGGGCACAAAAAAGGTGCAGATCCTGGAGATCTGCCGGATTCCGCCTAAAATGACAAAGCCTGCCAGCACCATGGCCCCAAGGCCGATGAGGCTGGGAGAGATGGCAAGGTGCCGGGTGACGGCCCCGCGGATGGACTGGGCCTGGACGCCGCTTCCCACCCCCAGGGAGGCCAGCACCGCGGCAACGGCGAACAGAACGGCCAGGCCGGGCCTGTGCAGTACGTCCCGGAGTACATACATGGGCCCGCCCGCATAGCCCCCCTGGGGCGTTTTTTTCTGGTGGAGCAGGGACAGGAGGCACTCGCCGTAGCAGGTGGCGATACCCAAAACCCCGGTGATCCAGCACCAGAACACGGCCCCCGGGCCGCCGATGGCGATGGCTGTGGAGATGCCGATGATATTTCCGGCGCCGATGGTGGCCGCCAGGGCGGTGGCCAGGGCGGCGAAGGGGGAGACGCCCCCGGAGCCGTCCTTTGGTCTGGCGAAGCTTAGCCGAATCCCCCGAAAGGTCCATTTCTGGATAAAGCCCAGCCGGAGGGTGAAATAAAGGTGGGTTCCCAGCAGCAGCACCAGCATGGGAAAGCCCCAGACCAGCCGGGAGAGGTCATTGCATAGTTTGATGAGAAGATTCATGGGCCGTCCGAAAAGAGAGTATTAGTGAAGCATATGCGGGGACGGCGGCGGATATGACTGCTCTGGTGATGTCTGCTGTCCGGCAGCGCGGTGGCAGTCTGCCTATTTCTTCGCCTCCGGCAGCGTGATCCGAAGAAACCGCCGCAGGAGCTCCTTACCGCGAAAGGGAATCAGCGGGTAGAGGTAGCTCTGCCCGGACAGGGTCCGGTTGGTGACAAGGGCAAGTAAAGTGACAGCCACTCCGATGCCCAGTCCCCATATGCCGAAAAGCCCGGTGAGGATCAGCATCAGAAGCCGCAGGAATTTCAGGGCGTAGCTTAGCTCAAAGCTGGCCTGGGAGTAGTTGGCGATGGCCACAAAGGCCATGTACAGCATGGTCTGGGAATTGAACCACCCGGAGCTTACGGTAAAATCCCCCAGCACAATGCCCGCCACCACGCTTAAGGGCGTGCTGAGCATGCTGGGCGTATTTAAGGAGGCCAGGCGAAGACCGTCGATGGCAAATTCCAGGATCAGAAGCTGCACCACCAGGGGCACATGGATATCCTCCGTGATCACCAGAAAGGAGAGCCCGGCGGGAATCCACTCCGGATGGCCCATCAGAAGCAGCCACAGGGGCGTCAGAAACAGAGCCACCAGATTGATGACCATCCGGGACAGCCGCAGGTAAGTTCCGGTGAGAGGAGGAAAATAATAGTCGTCCGCCTCCTCGGTGATCTCAAAAAGCGTCGTGGGCAGGATCATGGCCGAGGGGGAGTTGTCGATGAGCACCACAATGCTCCCCTCCAGAATGGAAGCCGCTGCCGTGTCAGGCCGCTCCGTGTACTTGAATTTGGGAAAAGGATTCCACCAGTTTTTCCGAAACAGCGCTTCCGCCAGGCTCTCGGTGTTCATGGTCAGAGCGTCCACCTGAATCCCGGAAAGCTTGTCCTGTACCTTTTTTAAGAAGGCCCGATCCACCCGGTCCTTCCGGTAGGCCAGCACGATGTCGGTGTGGGAGCTCTCCCCCACAGAGGTCATCTCCAGGATCAGGTCCGGGTGCCGGATTCTCCGGCGGATCAGCGCCGTGTTGAACACAATGGTTTCCACAAACCCGTCCTTGGAGCCCCGCAGCACCTTGTCCTTGTCCGGCTCCTCCACACTGCGGGCCGGATAGGTGCGAAAATCAACGGCGAAAGCCTTGGCGTACCCGTCCACCAGCAGCATGGGAGAGCCGGCGAGAAGCTGGGTGACGATCGTATCCCGGTTGTCCAGGAGAGCCACCTCTCCGTAGGGCAGGAGTCTTCTGGAAAATGCCTCCGGCTCCCCCGGCAGCTCCGCCTCCCGGATCTCATAGAAAAATTCCATCAGCCGTTCTAAGATCTCGTCCTTATTCATCCCGTCGATCACATACAGGCAGGCCCTGCGGCCCCCCACGGTAAATTCCCTGGAAATAATGTCGAAGTTTTCATCTGTGTGCAGCAGCGCGTTAAGTGTCCGTATGGTTTCCTGTATATCAGTTCCGAGCCTTACGTTCATGTGAGCTCCTCCTGGGTCAGCGTTTTACATTTCTCCCATAGGATTGCCGGAAGAATGGAAAAATATGTTTCGATTCCGAACGGGTTGCTTTTTGTGGGGAAATTATTTTTAGAGGGGAGAGGTGAGGGATCAAAAAGCCGCAACAGTGACGGAGCGCGTCATTGACGGGAAGGATGCTTGCGAATATAATAAAAGCAGGGAGCGGGTCTTTAAATAGCCGTTTTTCATAATAACGATAGAAGGGCAGCTTATAGGAGAGAGGAAAAATGAGTGAAATAGAGTGGTTAGAAAAATGGTATAAGTTAAACTGTAATGGGCAATGGGAACATTTATATGGTGTTCAAATCGAGACGAAATATAACCGAAGCCGGATGAATTGGCTTCGCCAAAAAAGGGGTGGTGACTATGATATTTGGAAATCCGTATCAATTTGCTATAATCGCTAAAACAATAAAAGAATGGAATATAGATGAGACTTTTTGCAATGGAATATTGTTATTTTGTGTGAATGGGAGTTTTTTTCCGAAGGAGGTACTCACAGCACCGCTTAATAGTGAAATAAATTCATTAAAAGAAAAGTTACAACATATTTCTGTTGATATTGAAATATTTAATATGAGCAAGGAGGAAGCATTTAAACAAATTTATGATATGACGTTTCCAGAAGATTTTGCTATAGATAATGATTACCGGTTTGATATAACCCCATTGTCATTCCCGGAAGATGATTGCTATGTTTTTGCTGTTGGCGATGGGGTTCAGGTTAGAATATTAGCGGCAAAACTTAAGTATATTAAGGAAGAGTCAAGACATATGATTCAAAGCGTGGATATAGATGAAACATTTATTTCTATGAAAGAAATGAAAAAAATTGCTGAGGATTTAATCGTGAATGGATGATTCCGAAGGATAGTAATGAAAAATTTATTTCTGCCATTAGAATTGCTAAAGTAGGTGATCGGAGAAATGTTTGAGATTAAGTTTAGGATTGTTGATGATCTTCAGACTTTAAGTTCCCTTACAGCGGAAGAATTTGACAAAGAATACGACCAAATTTTAGGTTATATTCAGATTTGTTTTGGAGGACATATAGAAGGCTCGTATTATCATGAAGATTTATTAAGAAGCGGTGAAGAAGGAGACGAATTATTAGATTATTGGTTTGATAAATTATTGCAAACGATTATCATGCTGGATCAGGGCTATGATTATGTTGCGTTTGCCGAAATTGAACTGGCGGATCGTTGGCTTGCGCTTCAAAAGATTGGAAATGAGATAATAGTCAATGCGGCGATAGGAAAAGCTCAAAATAACAGTTTGCTGAATTATTAGCTGCCAATTTTCCACACATCTAAAAATATCGTAACAGTTCAGACAGCAAGCCACAGACCGCCTTCTCCGAAGGCTATTCGCTGCTGCGCAGCTCCTGTCTGTGGCTGATTGGCGTTTAGCCAATCTACGGCAATAAAAAGACCGCCCTTAGCAAATA
>CALWDR010000158.1 GCA_944376745.1 uncultured Lachnospiraceae bacterium | reverse complement strand
CATGGGCGTCATCAACCTGGGGATGTCCTTGATGGGCGTGGACCAGAACATGCAGAAGGTGGTGAAGGGCCTGGTGCTTCTGGCCGCCGTTATTTTCGATGTGGTCTCCAAGCGGGGCGGGAAGCTGATCGCCGGGAACTGAGAGGGGGAAGCTGATCGCCGGGAACTGAGAGGGGAAGCTGATCGCCGGAACTGAAAGGGGGACGGCAAGGGCGGACCGGATGAAGAAGATCGCCGGATATTTCGGGAAATAAACAAGTAAGGGGCTGCGCGCGCAGCCCCTTTTGTTGCGTCCGGGAAGGTAGTTTCAGACGGAGAAAAGCAATTTTTCATAGTTGGGATACGGGAGAAGCTCGTCGGGGATATATTCCTCCGCCGCGTCCGCCACGCCGCGGATGGCGGCCATGTCGGCCAGGATCACTTCATGGTAGAAGCTTGCCGCTTCCATGGTATCCTCCATGCCCTCCGCTTTCTTTGTATCGGCCTCCAGCTTCTCCTCTCCGTCATAAATACTCTCATAGCAGCCGGCAAGCTTTTGGAGAAGTTTTGTCTCTGCTGTGCAGGGCAGGCCGGCAGCCGCCTTTTTGGCAGAGATGGAGCCGCTTACTTGGTCCGTGTATTTCATCAGGGCCGGCAGGAAATCCCGGCGGATCATATCCTGCATGGTCCTGGCCTCGATGTGGAGGGTCTTGACATAATTTTCAAGGAGGATCTCATAGCGGGAGAAAATTTCCCCCTCTGTAAAGATCTTATGCCTGGTGAACAGGGCGATGTTCTTTTCATCCGTGAAGTGCGCCAGCGCTTCGGGGGTGGATTTTAAGTTGTAGAGGCCGCGCCGCTCCGCCTCGGCCACCCACTCGTCGGTGTAGCCGTTGCCGTTGAAAATGACCTTCTTGTGCTTTATGATCGCGCGCTTCACCAGGGCGTGGACCGCGTCCTCCATCTGGTCCGCAGGGGTACCTTTCAGCTCATCGTAGAACTGGGACAGGGCTTCCGCCACCGCGGTGTTTAATACGGTGTTGGGCCCGGCCACGGAGACGGAGGAGCCCAGCATGCGGAACTCAAATTTATTTCCGGTAAAGGCGAAGGGCGAGGTGCGGTTCCTGTCCGTGTTGTCCTTGAAGAAATGGGGCAGTACGGTGGCGCCCGTCTCCATCTGCACCTTCTGCATTTTCCCGAAGAAAGTGCCGTTTTCGATGGAATCAAGGACCGCGGTCAGTTCATCCCCCAGGAAAATGGAGACGATGGCAGGCGGTGCCTCGTTGGCGCCCAGCCGGTGGTCGTTGCCTGCGCTGGCCACGGAAATCCGCATCAGGTCCGCGTAGTCGTCAACGGCCTTGATGACGGCCATCAAAAAGATCAGGAACTGGATATTTTCGGCGGGGGTCTTGCCGGGGTCCAGAAGGTTTACGCCGGTATTGGTGCTCATGGACCAGTTGTTGTGCTTGCCGGAGCCGTTGATGCCGTCGAAGGGCTTCTCGTGGAGCAGGCAGGCCAGGCCGTGCCTGTCGGCCACCTTCTTCATCATTTCCATGGTGAGCTGGTTGTGGTCCACCGCCACGTTGGTGGTGTCGAAGATGGGAGCCAGCTCGTGCTGGGAGGGCGCCACCTCGTTGTGCTTGGTCTTGGCGGGAATGCCCAGCTTCCAGAGCTCTTCGTCCAGATCATGCATATAGGCGGATACCCGGGGCTTTAAGGCGCCGAAATAGTGGTCCTCCATCTCCTGGCCCTTGGGCGGCATGGCGCCTAAGAGCGTCCGCCCGGTGAAGACCAGATCCTTCCGCTTCTGGTACAGCTCCTTGTCGATGAGGAAATACTCCTGCTCGGGTCCCACGGTGGTGGAGACCCCGGTCACCTCCGTGTTGCCCAAAAGCCGCAGCATTTTGACAGCCTCCCGGCTCAGGGCCTCCATGGAGCGCAAAAGAGGCGTTTTCTTGTCCAGGGCTTCCCCGGTGTAGGAGCAGAAGGCGGTGGGGATGTACAGGGTCCCGTCCTTGATGAAGGCGGGGGAGGTGGGGTCCCAGGCCGTGTAGCCTCTGGCCTCGAAGGTGGCCCGCAAGCCCCCGGAGGGGAAGCTGGAGGCGTCGGGCTCGCCCTTCACAAGCTCCTTGCCGGAGAAGTCCATGATCACCTGGCCGTTGTCCACGGGGGAAATAAAGCTGTCATGCTTCTCGGCGGTGAAGCCGGTCATGGGCTGGAACCAGTGGGTAAAATGGGTAGCTCCGTGCTCCACGGCCCATTCCTTCATGGCCACCGCCACGGAATTGGCCACGTCCAGCTCCAGGTGCGTTTCATTTTCAATGGTCTTGCGCAGAGCCTTGTAAATGTCCTTGGGGAGCTTGTCGCGCATGACCTTGTCGTTGAAGACGAGACTGCCGTATAATTCGGGAATATTTTTTGCCATAAAAATTGCTCCTTTCCTATTTTTTGTCCAGTTTTCTGGACATCTGGGGATATTTCCCAGGGGGCCTTCTCTTCGCCTGACGGCAAATCCCTTGCCCGAAGGGGTTATCCGGCGCATTCGCCTTTTGGTGAACAGGAGATACAGGGCCTGTCACGCAAAAAAGGCGCTCTGGATGTTCTCCAAAGCGCCTTTGCTTTATGTTGCGTAGTATAGACCATCCTGTGAGATATGTCAAGAGAAATTTTGAAAAAATTTTACGGATTTCATACTTTCTCTTTCCTTCCTGCGTCTTTTATGCTAAAATCGACCTAATCTCTAATCGAAAGGGGAGAAAAGAGCCCATGAGAGATCCGGCGGGCAGCATAAGAAGACAGCTATGGCAGAGATTCGGCAGGAAAATCGTGTTGTATGTGGCAATGGGGGTGGTCTCTGCCCTCTGCAACGTGCTGAGCGTGGTGGAGCTGCAGAAGGCCCTTGATATTTTAAGCTCCGATCCGGCGGGCAGCCTGCTGGCCGCTGTGAGCCGTCCGGTGCTGCTGTTCGGCGTTTTTTCCGTGCTGTGCTGTATCTTAAATTATGTGGACAACATCCCCTCTACCCAACTGGAGCAGGGGATTTACTACTTTTATAAAGCCAAGGCCATCGACAAGATCAGCAGAATCGATTACCGGGAATATTTAAAGCTGGGCACGGGCAGGCTGGTGCAGCTGGTGGAGAACGGGACGAAGGCGGCGGTGGACAATGTGTTCCATTTCTGGATCGAGATTTTCTATAGTCTTCTGCCGGGGCTTCTGTTCAGCCTGGTTGTGCTGGGAAGCTATGACCTCAGGGTTATGCTCATCATCGGCGCAGGGTACGTGGTGATCTTTATTTGCACCAACATTTTGCTGAAATTCCTTTATAAATCCCAGGAGCGTATTCTGGTGGACTCCGAGTGGCTGTCCTCCCGCTTTGTCCGGGCGCTGATGGAGCTTAGCGTATTTCGGCTGAATGGCCGGTTTGCCAGGGAGCGGAAGGAGTTCGAGAAAAAATCCAGAGAGATCATTTCAGGGGAAACCAGGGTCACCATGATCCATGAATTTTTTTTCGCCTTTTTCTATCTGCTGATCATCCTGGTGAAGGTTCTCATCATCCTTGTGGGGCTGATATACCAGTGGATGTCCGTGGGGAAAATTGTGGCGGTCATCCTGCTGATCGACAGCATTTACGGTCCCATAGCGGAATTTAATGTCCTCTTTGTAAAATACAAGCTGGACAGGGTGGCCTATCAACGGTACATGGATTTTATGAATCTTAAGGATGATGAAAATCTTTATCATGGCCGTGCGCTTTCCTCTGGGGTCACAAGCCTGACAGCGGAGCAGGCGGCGGTGGAGTTTGACGGGGAGCGGGTACTGGACGGGGCGGATGTCTCCCTGGAGACCGGGAAGACCTACGCCGTCGTGGGAAAAAGCGGCGCCGGAAAATCCACGCTGATCAAAACCCTGCTTGGCCTTATAAAAACAGATTGGGGCGCCGTCCGTGTCAACGGCAGCGATATTCACAAGCTTCGGCTGGACAGCCTGTACCGTCAGGTGGCCTACGTTTCCCAGGAGCCGCCCGTCTTCGACGGCACGGTCCGGGAAAATCTGATCTTCGACCAGGAGATACCGGAACAGGAATTGCGGCGGGCCCTGGAAAGCGTGGGCCTGTCGGAAAAAATCGCGTCCATGGAACAGGGACTGGATACAAGGATCGGCGAAAAAGGTGTCATGCTGTCCGGCGGCGAGAAACAGAAGCTGGCCATCGCCAGGGTCCTGCTTCAGGACGCTTCGGTCATCATCTTGGACGAGGCTACCTCCTCCCTGGATTCCATTGCCGAGGAGCAGGTCATGGAATCCATCCGCCGGTTCCGGGGGAACGCCATCGTCCTTCAGATCGCTCACCGCCTCAGGAACGTGAAGGATGCGGATGTGATCTACGTCCTGGAAAATGGTACCGTGGCGGAGCAGGGGAGTTTTGAGGAGCTGATGGAGAAGGGGGGAGTGTTTTGCCGGCTGTGGGAGAAGCAGGAGGATGCTTGAATGATATGATGAACAACCTGTTTTCTCCGGCCACGTCCCTGTTCATTCCGGAGATCAGCCTGTTGCGGGCGAGAATCGAATAAATATTGGTTAGGAAGAGCCTCCGGGACATTTCCCTGGAGGTTTTTTATGCACTTATCAATAAAATGATACCAGGGTCAAAAGGTCATGCGTTTCATGCTTGCATGAAAAAGCATGACTTTGGGGTCTCCGCTTCGCTCCGGTCGGTGCTAAACGTCCACTGGACGTTTAGCACCCCGCAAAACACCGAAAAGTAGCCATTTTTCGGAGAAAAATGAGCGGATTTGAGGTGTTTTAGGATTGCGGGAGCACGTAGTGCGGAGCAATCCGTAGGTATCATGGGGGCAAAATACCTTTTGCCCCCTACATCATAAAATAATTGTATGGAAAACGATAAAATATAAGTATTAGACATTGAATGGTAAGGTTATTATAATGAAAATGGAAGTTGAAAGAGTTCCAAATCCATCGCAGGAGCATTCCTGCGAAAACATAAGTAGGAAACGGCATTGAACACGGCACTTTTCCTTTTACTGACGGCAGCAATCGTCTTTTCCCTTGCGGCATGC
>CALWDR010000157.1 GCA_944376745.1 uncultured Lachnospiraceae bacterium | reverse complement strand
CAGTGGGGCTCCAAGGCCCTGGGGGATCAGAATTATTCCGCCATCGAGATTCTTCGCTACTATTACGGGGACAGCATGTACATCAATGAGGCCGAGGAGATCTCAGGGATTCCTGCCTCCTGGCCCGGGGAAAATCTCGGGGAGGGAAGCAGCGGCGACAAGGTGCGCCAGATCCAGGAGCAGCTTGCGCGGATCGCCAGGGTGTACTCCGCCATTCCGGTCATTACTCCGGACGGAATTTACGGCCCGGCCACCCGGGAGGCCGTGGCGGCGTTTCAGCGGACCTTCGGGCTGCCGGTGACGGGAATCATCGATTTTACCACCTGGTACAAAATTTCGGAGCTCTACGTGGCGGTCACAAGGATTGCGGAATTGTATTAATAGAGGAATGAAATTTCAGTGGAAATGCAGATCACGGGCAGTATTCTGTAAATATTGAAGATTTTGATTGACTTTTTCAAGAAAAAAGGATATGCTTAGACCAAGGATAATTTTTTGAGAAAAAGGAGGAATACTGCTATGGCGAATTTAAAGGGCTCCAAGACAGAGGCGAATCTGCAGACCGCATTTGCAGGGGAATCCATGGCCCGCAACAAGTACACCTATTATGCCAGCAAGGCCAAGAAGGACGGCTTTGTGCAGATCGCGGCGATCTTTGAGGAGACGGCTGCCAACGAGAAGGAGCACGCAAAGCTCTGGTTCAAGCTGCTGCATGGGGGCATCGGAACCACGGAGGCCAATCTTCTGGACGCCGCGGAGGGTGAGAACTACGAGTGGACCGATATGTATGCCACCTTCGAGAAAGAGGCCAGAGAGGAAGGATTTGAGGAGATCGCCAATCTCTTTGCCGGCGTGGCCAAGGTGGAGAAGGAGCACGAGGAGAGATACCGCAAGCTTCTGGACAATGTTACCAGGAAGGCTGTATTTTCCAAGGACGGAGATGTGATCTGGCAGTGCTCCAACTGCGGACACATCCAGATTGGGAAGGAAGCGCCGGAGGTATGTCCTGTCTGCGCTCATCCCCAGGCTTATTTCCAGATGAAGGCTGAGAATTATTAAGGCTCATCCTTGTTTATGTAACTTTATCACAGAAACAGAGATGCTTCTCCGGTATAGTATAGGCAGAGGAACGCTTATAGGGACCGGAGAAGCTTTTTATTTCTGCGTCAAGGAGAATGCGTCAATAGACGAAGAAACACCCTTCGGGTATCCCTTTATGCCATTCGGCAGAAACAAGGAAACACCCTTTGGGTATCCCTTTATGCCATTCGGCAGAAATGAAGAAAGGAGAAACGACTATGAGGAAAAAGACAGTGATCATCGGGGGTGTGGCGGCGGGAGCTTCCGCGGCGGCGCGCTTAAGAAGAAGAGACCAGCAGGCGGAGATCGTGATTTATGAGCGGGGACCGTATATTTCCTATGCCAACTGCGGGCTGCCCTATTATGTGGGCGGCGTCATTGAGGAGAAATCCGAGCTGCTGCTGCAGACGCCGGGGATGATGAAGAAGCGTTTTGACATCGACGTGCGGGTGCTTCACGAGGTCACCGCCATCAGGCCTGCAGAGAAGAAGATCGTGGTGAAGGATCTGGAAAGCGGGAGGACCTTTGAGGATGATTATGACAAGCTGCTGATCGCCACTGGCTCTTCCCCCATCAAGCCGCCCCTTGAGGGCATCGACGGGAAGCATATTTTTACCCTGTGGACCGTGCCGGATACCGAGAAGATCAAAGCCTTTTTGGAACGGGAGAGACCCCAGTCCGCAGTAGTGGTGGGCGGCGGCTTTATCGGGCTGGAAATGGCGGAGAATCTTCACCGGGCCGGCATGAAGGTGGCGCTGGTGGAAATGCAAAATCAGGTCATGGCGCCTTTGGATTATGAGATGGCTCAGCTTCTGCACCAAAATATGGATTTCAATGGTGTAGAGCTTCATCTGGGCGACGGCGTGAAACGATTCTATGAGGAAGAGGGCAGGACGAAGGTGGAGCTGTCCGGCGGGCGGGTGCTTACTGCCGATCTGGTGATTTTGTCCATCGGCGTTAAGCCCAACAGCCGGCTGGCCGGGGAGGCCGGACTGGCCTTAAACCGGCGGGGCGGCATTGTGGTGAACTCTTATCTGCAGACCTCGGACCCGGATATTTACGCGGCGGGGGATGTCATCGAGGTGGACAATTTCGTGACCGGGGAAAAGACCATGGTACCGCTGGCCGGGCCGGCCAACAAGCAGGGAAGGATCGTGGCCGACAACCTTGCCGGGGATAAGAAAACCTACGACGGCAGCCTGGGAACGGCTGTGGCACAGGTCTTTGATCTGACGGCGGCCTCGGTGGGCGTCAATGAGAAGGCCCTGATCGCCCAGGGAAAGGTGAAGGGCATGGACTATCATGCCATGGTGATCAACCAGAAATCCCACGCCGGCTATTATCCAAGAGCAACGGTGCTGAGTCTGAAGCTGATCTTCGACGCCGGCGGCAAGATCCTGGGGGCCCAGATCGTGGGCCGGGACGGCGTGGACAAGCGTATTGACACTATCGCGGTGACCATGCGGCTGGGAGGCTCGGTCCATGATCTGGCCCGTCTGGAGCTGGCCTACGCGCCGCCTTATTCCTCGGCCAAGGACCCGGTGAATATGCTGGGCTTTGTGGCGGAGAACATATTGGACGGTCTGGTGTCCTTCACCACCTGCAAAGAGGTGGATGAGATGCTGAAGGAGGGCCGCGAGGATGTGACGGTCCTGGATGTGCGGGAGCAGTCGGAGCGGTTGGCCTACGCCATTCCCGGTTCGGTACATATCCCCCTGGGGCAGCTGCGGGAGCGGGCCGGGGAGCTTGACCCGGACAAGCGCATCGTTATCTACTGCGCCGTGGGCGTGCGGGCCTACAACGCCGCCAGGATTCTGGAGGAGCAGGGCTTTGGCAGGGTGAGCGTTCTGGAGGGCGGCATTACTTTCTATAAATCCCAACATTACGAGAACAGCCGCGGACAGCGGGAGGAGTTCGTCTATACCGGCGAGGGACAGCTGCCCGATAGTAGGAAAGAAGCCTTCGGGACACTGCCCGGCAGTGAGACAGCCGGGGAACAGAAAGCTGTCAGGGCGGCCTCGGCAGAGTCACCCTATGTGGCCTTCGACCGCTGCGGGATGCAGGAGACGAAGGAAGGCAGCGGGGAGTGACCCGGCCCCAAGATGCCGTAAAGGAAAGTGGTGTCGGGGAGCGGCCCGGCCCCCAAGATTCCGTAAAGGAAAGCGGTGTCGGGGAGTGACCCGGCCCCAAGATTCCGTAAAGAAACGGCTCCGGCCAGAGCGTCAGGATTGCTTTGCCGGAGTCGTTTTCTGCTTAAATTTCACGAAGGAGGCGGTGGCGGCCAGGACGCCGCTGATGATCAGGAGGAAGTAAAAGTTGATAAACCGGGTGATGCACATGGAGGCGGTCAGGTATGCCCCCGGGAAAATGACGGCAAACACATTTTTGTACATCAGCTCCGTGATGCCCTGAGCGCCGGGCAGGGGCAGCATGTCCACGGCGATGTAGACCGTGGCCTGGATGATCATGACGGTGAGGGGGGATTGCCCGCTTAAGCCGATGCCCTTGTAGATCAGCCAGGTGAGGAAGAACACGCTGAACCGCTGCAGGAAGGTGAAGGCCGTCACCACGGCGATATGGTGCTTATGCTGCAAGAAAAATATCACCGCTTCATGGTAGGCGTCCGCCATGTCAAAAAGCTTCTGGGTGCGGGCGGAGGAGTGTTTTAAAATGTGAAGCTTCAGGAGAAGCTTCTCGCCGCCCACCACAATGCCGCGGAAGCACCGGGGACTGATCATGACAAACAGCAGGATCCCCACCAGCGCCGTGTTTAAAAACAGCCCCAGGTAGTAAAGATACAGGTAGCCGCCCAAATGCATTTTCAGGCCCGGATACCAGAAGATCAAAATGCCCACGCCCAGAAGGACCAGGACCAGCTTGTAGATCAGGGCCACGGTCATCAGCACCACGGTGCTGTCGGCGATTTTTAAACCGGATTTTTTCATGTAATACAGCTGAAGAGGCTGTCCGCCGGAGGCGGAGGGCGTGATGCCGGAGTAAAAAAATCCGATAAAGGAGATCCAGATGCAGGTCAGAGGATTGGTCCTGGCGCTGAGAGCCCGGAGGAGATACCAGATCATCAGCCCTTCCGCGGCCACAAAAAATAACCCCGTGAGGATGGCAGCGATGAAGTATAAGGGATTTAATTTCTTGATGGTCTGCCATACAAAGTTCATGTCGTTTTCGTGGAAAATGGTATAAAAGGTGAGCAGCATCAGGGCCACGAAAAGACAGCCGCTCAATATTTTTTTACGATTCATATGCAGTATTCCTCTGGGATGTTTTGTAGGGGCTGTGACAGCGCAGCCCTTTAAATTTGGAAAGGGGTCCCTCGTATATCACCTGGGTCTGGGTCAGCTCATAGAAATCTCTGGGCGTCACCAGGGAAAAATGCTTGTCGAACAGGTGGATGCCGCAGTCTGCAAGCAGGCGCGCCGTGAAGGAGGAACAGGTATAATGGCGCTTCTGGTAAAAGGGGATTTGCAAAAGCAAAAAAGGCAGCCCCAGGATGCAGTAGTGGTAATGCAGCCGCCTGTCGTAATAGCGGGCCAGCCGTTGGGCGATGGCCTCCTTCTGCTCTCTTGTACAGCTTAAGCTCATGACTTTATAGCGGGCAGTGGGAAAAGCCCGGTGGATCAGGGCCAGATTTTCCTGCTCAAAGCCCGCGAACAGAGGGATGGACGGGTGACGCCGCCCGATGCTGTAGCCTTCCGTGAGATTTTCGTCCAGGGCGACAGCCACATGGATATAAGGGATTTTGATGGTTCTGCGGATCAGAGACGCAAAAAATCCCGGTGTGTCTACCAAAGCTAAATAAATATTTTCCATAACGTATACTCCTAATCATTTTTTCATCCGTAGGCGCCTGCCTCCCCGTCAGGCGTGCCGGGACAGGGCAGAATTCCCGTCCGGCTGCCGGAAGATCAGTTGAACTGATAGATCTTTCTGGCGGTGCGGTAGCCAAGGAGCGTCAGGGCGTCCCCCACTTTTCCAGGCAGATTTGTCATGCCGCTTAAGGTTTTATATTTCAGATCCCGATACAGCTTCTCGTTGTGACTTTTTATGTACTGCCACAGGCTCTCCCGTTTTCGCCTGGCCTCCTCCGTTCCGATCAGCAGAAGATGGATACAGGAGATGGACATCATGATGGAAATGTTCCGGGTCAGGTACCGGGCCAGCTTGGGCTGCGTCCGCTCCAGCTTGTTCAGATCCGTGGCTGTGGCCACCAGCTTGGTGACGCGGATCTGCTGGTCGATGCGCTTCATCAGTACCTGCTCGTTCACCGACTGGTCCTCCCGTCCCAGAAAATAGTGGTACAGGTCAAGGTCCAGGTAGCACAGGGTCTTCACATAGGGCAGAGGCTGGTTGGCAAAAATGTTGTCCACATAAAAGGTATGTCTGGGCAGCCTGACCCCGGAAGCGCGGAGCACCCCGGTACGGTACCAGAGGGCGTGCATGACCAGGTATTGGGAGGGGCGGAAGGAATGGATGTCCTTCCAGGTACAGATCTTGCCGGTGGGAAATACATTCCGGTAAGCCATGGGCTTGACGGTGTGCTCCTGAAGGTGATCGTAGAGGTAGTTGGCGATCACAAGATCCGGGCGGCGGCTGGCCTTCTCCCATTGGATGAGCTGAGCAAGAAGCCTGTCCAATGCGTCCGTGTCCAGCCAGTCGTCGGAGTCCACCACCTTGAAGTAAAGGCCGGCGGCGGCTTTCAGCCCCGCGTTGACGCCGGCACCGTGGCCGCCGTTTTCCTGGTGGATCACTCTTACGATCTCCGGATAGTTCCTGGCGTAGTTGTCCGCAATTTCCCCGGTGCGGTCCGTGGAGCCGTCGTCCACAATGATGATCTCCACCAGCTCGTCCCCCGCAAGCAGGCTGTCAATGCAGCGCTCCATGTAGCTCTCCGAGTTGTAGCAGGGAACCGTGAAGGTTATGTATTTCATAAAATGCGTCCTCCTTCCTGATTGCTGTCTGCCTATGTCCTGATATCTGAAACGATATGGGATGAAATTTTGCTTCAAATTTTTAAGAATTTCTGGTTTGGAAAGTTCTTTTCTATTATTCTATTATTATAATAGCAGAATCTAAAGTTTTCCCGCAATGGTTTCTTAAGATTTTTTAAGATTTGGGTTACAGGATCGTAAGGAGATGCGTTTTTCTGTTGACAGCGGGAGCAGGTGCGAATAAAATAGAAGAAAGCATTGTACATTAAAAAATGAAATCGGAGGATTTGAAATGGATTATCAAGTGCCAACCCGTCTTCCGTCGAAGTACTATGAAAGTTCC
>CALWDR010000156.1 GCA_944376745.1 uncultured Lachnospiraceae bacterium | reverse complement strand
ACGGTATCAAATAATCCCCTTGCCTTTCGTATTTGCCGCCCAGTTCCTCAAATAATGATTTTGCCATTGTCTGTTACCTCCACATTCTTTTTTATTTTGAATGTCCGCAAAATCCGTCCTACATCATGCTTTCCAGGGCAAGGTTCATCTGCTCCCGGTCCAGGACATCCCCCAGGCCATTGATAAGGCAATGCCACTGTCCCAGCAGTTGGTCCAGGATGGAGCCTTCCCCGATCTGATATTTGATCTCCCCCGCCTCCTCGTTCCAGTAGACGTCCTCACACCCAAAATGCTCCAGGACACCCTTATCCGCAAGGTCCAATTTCTGAATAAAATAGCTTCCGTTGAACAGATTGTCCCTGGTCCATTGATAGCCTTTCTGGAAAATTTCCCTGTATTTCTCGGCCTCCTTTGTGTCTCCCAGGTAATCCGCCATCTCCGCCGCCGCTTCCAGGGCCGCCAGATACATGCTCTCCAGCCAGGAGGAGGGCCCGAACAGCTCCATGTCCAGGGTGTGGTGCTGCCGCCCTTCCAGGACGCCGTCCTTATCCCGGTCCCATTCGTCGGGATTTTCCTCACTCCAGGCATAGGCCAGGATCTTCTTGATATTGTCCCAGTTGCGTCTCAGCCACTGATCATCCCCGGAAATCTTCCACTCCCGGCAGCATTTGATGACGCTGCCCATCTGGCCGTCCACACAGGCCCGAAAGGTGCCCTTCGGGGAACCCAGGGGCAGGCTCATCCGAAACACCATCCAGCCATTTTCGTAGGTACTGTAGGTAAATTCTAGATCCCGGATGGAGCGCTCCAGCTCCGGGAACAGGAAACACAGGGCATAAGCATAGTTCCAGACATGCTGGCAGGTCCCCTCGCAGGAGCCGGCCTCCTCATGCACCCCCTCCCAGCCGTAGAAGGAGCCGTCCGCAAGGCGCAGGACCGTGGGCGACTTCAGCACGGACATGGTGGCGCTCACCGCCTCAATGATGACCGGGTCCAGGGTGGTCTCAAACAGCGCCTTCTGGAAGCGAAGGGTCCTCCCGTACAGGCTCTCCCAGTTTTTCAGGGCGTAGACAGCCGATTCCACAGAATCCCCAAACAGCACCGCGTAATAATTTTTCCAGGGCGTCTTGTCCGCCTCCGGGTTCCAGTAATTGTAATTGTTGGGCACATTCCATGCCAGCACAAACCGGACCTTCCGGGCCTGGCCCGGCGCCGCGCTGATTTTGGCGATGAGCGTGCTTCCGTCCCGCTGTCCGGGCGTCTCATAGAGCCGCTCCTTCACGTCCTCCATGCTGTTAAAGTCATTCCAGAAGGTGACGATGGGGTCCTGCCAGCCGCCCCGGTACCAGTAACTCTGCCAGAGCACATCCGCGTGGTCCGTGGCGATGGTCAGATCCCCGTAGGCGGTATCCTCCGGCGCTACGCCCGCGTGCTTCAAGGTTATCATGCGGCAGTTTTCCTGCTCCCGGTACTGATTTTCGGAGACCTCAAAGGGGTTCATCAGGGAGAACGCCAGCTGATATTCCATCTCCTCCTGGCTTGTATTTTCCACCTCCAGTTCAAAAAATGCCGCCGGGATGCTGGAATTGTCGGCGTCCAGGGGAATAAAGGGATTAAAGGCCGTCATGCTGATCCTGGCCGGGAACTCCTCATCCGTAAAGGTCAGCCGGGCAATGGGGAATTTTCCCTCGAAGACCACCTTCTTAAAATGAGGAAACCCGCACATGGTATCCCCGGCAGGGCCGTATCCGAACCCGGTATAATTTTTCTTCTGGTACTGGCCCGTCAAATTCTGTGTCAGATCCCCGCTTAAGACCCTTGTCTTCACTCCCTGCTTTGTTTTGGCCTTGACCGCCATGTGGGTACGGCCATTGAGGCTCCCTTTGGCCGGGCGGTTGAAGATCTCCCAGTCCACCAGCATGCCGTTGCCGCCAAGGCCGATGCTCCCGCTGCCGATGCCCCCAAGGGGAAAGGAGATCTGGCTGGTGTATTCACCTTCGTAAATCATATGCGACTCCTCCGTATCTTTCAGATGTAGTTTTGTACCTATGATTTTACCATGGCGGGGACGTTTTGACAATTTCTCTTTTTACCGAAAATCCTTATCGGAGAGCCTCCGCCGCGAAGCCCTCACCGGAAATCCTCCACCGCAAAGCTCCACTCCTCCCGTTTCCGGAAGGGCGTCCTGAATTTTTTGGTCAGCAGGCCCTTTTCCTCCAGGTGCGCGTAGCAGGCTCTGTCGCAGGCCCTGCCGCAGATGGAGCATTGATAGGCGTGCTGGGCCGGCGGATAAAAATAGAGCTTATCCAGTATGTTTTTGGCCGTTTCCGGCGTGACCCTCGCCTCTCCCGCGATGATTTTAAGCCGGTCCTCCATTCCCGCCAGGGCATCCGGCGGCATAAAGGGGTTTTTGGTACCGTTAGCTCCGTTATAGTATACGGCGCACTGCCAGGGGTCCACATGCCCCTCTTCATCAATGGCATGGCCGGGACACGCCTTCACACAGGCGCCGCAGTGATCACAGAGATGGGGCGCTGCCATTTCGCTGGAGGAAAGCTCCGCGTCCGTTAATAAGAAGCAATACCTTACCATGGGGCCAAATTCCTCTGTCAGCAGGACATTGTAAAGCCCCCTCTCCCCCAGGCCGCATTTTACGGCTGCATCGAGAAAATCCATCTGTACCTCCGCCTCCCGTCCCCTATAAATGGCGTCGTAGGCGACCTCCGGGTTTGTGCTGTTTTCCTCGGACATGATCTGTTGATGCCGCTTTTGAGGCAGGGCCAGGAACCCCTCCGCTTCCATCATCATGGCCACCCTAAGCTGCGCCATGGGCATAATGGTCTCCTCCATATTTTCCACCGCCATGGTGGTATACTGATAGTAGGTACTTCCCTCCTCGATTCCCCTGTAAATTCCCCGCAAAACCCGAAAAGCCAGGCCAATAACGGTTTTTGTCTGTGGGAAAATCTTAAAAATGGCGTCCGCCCTGTCAAATCTGTCCGCCGGCGCAAAGCCCACCAGATCCGCCCCATGGGCCTTTGCCGTCTCTATGATCCTCTCTCTTAACTCCTTCATATTATAATTCTCCTACCAGGTGTTCAAAACACGCAATGTCACATTTCTTGCCGCAGATACAGGCCGAATATCCCCACTGGGTATCCGGCAGGAATTTCATTTCCCCATAAATTTTCCTAGCTGATTCCGCGTCAAATCTCTTTTCGCCGTTCAGGATTGCCTCCCGTTCCGGATGACCCTGCAGGAAGGTATCTGTCATAAACGGATTGGATCTATGGGCGCCCTTGTAATAGACGCTGCACTGCCAGGTATCCAGGCCGTTTTCGCTGATGGCATTGCCCGGGCAGGCTCTGATACACGCACCGCAGTGATCACAGACCGGCTCCGTCAATGCTTCGTCATACTCTAATGGCGCGTCCGTAATGAGAAAGCAGTAGCGCATAAAGGGCCCGTATTCCTTATTGACGATCCTGCCGCTTATGCCCATTTCTCCAATCCCGCAGGACGCAGCCGCTTTCCCGAAGTCTATGATCACATCCGGCGCGGGCTTTCCCGCTTCCACGGCCTCCGCGTGAATCAGCTCATAGGTATCCTTCACCTCAGGATTTGTAGCCTTGTCCCCCTTGATCCGCAGATTGGGAACAGTCTTCTGCAGGCAGGCATCATAGCCGTAATCCTCGATCATACCACCCATCTTCAGCAAAAAGATCTCCGCCATCTCCTCATCTATATATTTCACGCCCAGCGTGGTGTAGGCATAACGCTGATTGCCCACCTCCATGGCCTTATACAGCCCCTTGGGCACCGCAAAGCCAAAGCCGATGATGCATTTCGCCTTTGGCAGAATCATTCTTGGGTCTCTCTGGGGATTGGGTTCCTCATACACTCTCCCAATCCCGCACAGGGTTGCCCCCAGCTCCTTTGCTCTCTCTTTGATCCGTGCGCTGGTCAACATGATCTCCTCATCCTTTCTCATCTTTCCATAGCCCCGTCAGCGGTCCAGCTTCCAGGCTTTCTTTGTGCGGAGGGGTTCTTTGAATCTCCCCTCCAGGCAGCCGCCTTTTTTCTCCAGGACGGAAACGCAGCCCCGGATACAGCCGCCGCATTTTGCCATGTTGTAGCCCACCCAGCTGGGAAAATACTTCTGCAGAGCGGTGTAGACCTTCATGATCTCCTGTTCGTTGGCCACATCCGTGACTCCCTCCATCAGATCCAGATCCCCATTTTCGTTGGCGTCCCAGACCTCCTTGGGCACAAAGGGATTGTAATAGCGGCCTGCATGGGTATAAAAGGCGTAACAGCGCCACATGTCAATATCCCCCCACTCACAAAGCTTTCCTGCCAGGTTGACTTTCACGGACTTACCGGAATTCAGGGCCGGAATACAGCCCCCCGGACATTCCCGGACACAGGCGCCGCAGCGTCTGCACAAGGGCTTTCCGCTGTACATTTCATCATAGGTAAGCTCCGCGTCCGTAAAGATAAAGGCCAGTCTCTGCAGCGGCCCGAATTCCGGCGTCAGCAGCATTTTGCTCCAGCCGATCTCCCCCAGGCCGCAGGCCACCGCCGCCAGCCGGAACTGAAACTGCAGATCCGGGGCCACGCCGTCTTCCCTGGCCGGCCTGGTAAACTGGACGCTCCGATGATGGGCCGTAGAGGTCTTGGCATTTTCAAAGACTTCGATCTGCTCCTCCGGCGACAGGGTATTGCCGGGACTTCCGTCCATATCGGACACCACGCCCCTGGCTCCCGTATTGCGGTAGACAAAAGCCTCATAGCCCTGGTCCTCAATGACCTTACCTACCTGATACAGCACAGCCGGCGCAAATATTTCATTGATACCGCCGTAAGCCATGGAGGGGTACTGGTAGAACTGGGTTCCCTCCTCGATCCCCCGCTGTACTCCCCGGGGAATCCGAAAGACGAATCCGATCACACTCTTGGCCTCGGGAAAGAGAAATTGGGGATTCATCTCATCCGGCGCCCCGTCAAACCGGGACATGGGAGCGATCCCGCACTTGTCAGCCCCCGCCGCCAAGGCCGCCTCCTTGATCATTTCACTTGTCAGCATATTTCTGCCTCCTTTCTCATTTCACCTGTCAGCATATTTCTGCCTCCTCTGTTATCTTACTGCCATCATCCGCAAGGCGCACCAGCCGCAGCGGGTCGCCGTTCTCTATCACATAGGGATAGATACTGTGCTCCGGTTCCAGAAGCTTCAATATATCGCCGCTATATCTTCCCTCCAGATAGCTCTTAAGTACCACGGACGGCGCCCGATGCACCCGTGTGGCCAGCTTGACGGCTTCCACATAGGGCTCATATTTGGGGATATCCTCCGGCCGGATAAAATTCGTATCCCGGATCAACGCCTCATAATGGCTCCGGTCTTTTAAATATTCCCTGCATATCCCCGTGAAATGGTAGGCATTATCCATTTCAGCGATCTCGCTTTCATGGGCCACCAGCGTGTCATGAAAATGATGGGCGGAGCAATGATTCAGACAGCCGCTGTTGGCCAACAGGAACAATTTCCTGCCATGCATGTCGCTCCAGGCTTTCAGTTCTCTGATCCGGTCAAACTCCCGGTTATACTCCCTCTGGATGTAATAGCTGTCAAAATACCCGGACAGATACTCCATTCCCTGCACCGTGCCGATCTCCATATTCACCGAGGCCCGCACCTCCATCCCGGTAAAATTTTCCTTTATAAATTTTGCGATCAGCGGCGAGGTGGTGGTGACGGAAGCCAGGCCGAAGGTGGTCCTGATATAATCCACCGCGGTCCCGATCTTACGAAAAAATGCCCGGGACTGGCTGTCTCTCCCGTAGCAGTCCGCGTTAAAAAGCAGATTCAGCGCGATTCCCGCTGCGGAGAGCCTGGAAAGCGCCTCCACCTGGCACTTCTGAAGCTCCCAGGCCGTATAGCCCTCCCGCAGAAGCTGACTGTTCCTGCCGTTGGCAAAATCTCCCCAGGAGAAATAAACCTCATAAATCCGCTCTCGGTTTTCCAGGATACGATCCACAAACGCCGTCCCTGTCTGAGGCAGTCCTACCATAAACCGCATGGCGCTCCTCCTTTCCTGCTCCATAGATACAAAAAGCTTCCGGCCACTCCGTCCATAAATGAGGGATGTCTGGGAACGGGGTGACAAGAACCATTAAAATATATCTATAGTATAAAATCGAATAAGTCCTTGTACAAGCAAGAAAAGTAAGATATAATATAAGAAAATAAAGATAAAGGAGGTCTATCCATTATGCTTCATTGCGAAATCACACTGGAAAATATCCGCCCCTTCGTCCGGTTCGCCCAGGAGGTCTATGTGCCTTCCGACAGAAAACAGCAGCTTGTGCAGGCCTATGACCACCGGCTGTTTTACGTTATCAACGGCAGCGGCAGCATTGAAATTGACGGCGTTTCCAGGGAAGTCTCGGCAGGGGCCTCCCTCTACTGGATGTCCGGTACCCCCTACTGTATCCGCCCGGCAGAAGGGACAGTACTCCATATCATTTCCATCAATTTTGATCTCACCCAGGAAAATGCCGCCTCCACCCAATATCTGCCCATGGTCTCCCCACAGGATTACGACCCCCGCCGGCAGCTGGAGCAGATCACCTTCACCGACGCCCCCCTGTTAAACGGCGCTATCGTGATCAAAGAGCTTCCAGAGCTCCTTCCGTATCTGAACGCCATCATTGCCGAGGCAGAGACACCGGAAATTTTCAGCAATTTCCAGCAGTCCTGCCTGCTTTCTGCCGCCTTGAACCTGTTACATCGCAGCGCAGCCTTAAGCCGGCCCTACAAGAAACCCACAGCCTCCTACCGCATGATCCTTCATTACATTCAGAGCCATTATGCCGAGGACCTCAGCAATCACAGCCTTGCCAAAATTTTTAATTATCATCCCAACTACATCGGGCAGCTGATTACCAAGTGCACTGGAGTTCCGCTGCATCAGTATCTTCTGAAGGTGAGGATACGGCAGGCTCTCTATCTTCTGCAGACCACGGAGCTTCCCGTGGCTGAGATCGCACGGCAGGTGGGCTTTCAGAATGCCAGCTACTTTTCCCAGTATTTCAAAAAGTGTACCGGCTATTCTCCTGGGGCATTTCGGATAGAATAATTTTATTTTGACATATTTCTTGACTTTATTGGTATAAATATAGTATCATCATGATAAAGGAGGGGATTGTATGCTGAAAGAATATCTTGAAAAAACCTATGGCTATAATGAGCCTATTTTCATTAACGACATTTCATTGAATGGGATCAATGATAATGCCCTGCGCCAATCTTTCAAGCGAATGCTGAAATCCGGAGATCTTGCCCGATTTGATACCGGAATTTATTATCTGCCAAAAAGTCCCCGGCTCCTGAAAAAAAGCTATTTAGACCCCATGAAGGTCATTATATGCAAATATATCAAAAATAACGCAGAAACCTATGGATATTTCTCAGGAGCCGCCTTTGCCAATCAGATTGGCCTGACAACGCAGATGCCTGCCATATTAGAAATCGTAACATCAAAAGAATCCACAAAAGGGAGAACTGTCACCGTAGGCCCGCAGACAGTCCGTATCAAGCGTCCACTGGTTGAAATCACATCTGAAAATGCAGGATTACTCCAATTTTTGGATGCTGTTTCCCAGGCCGAAAAGTTGTCGGAACTATCTGACGCAGAAACCGGGATACTTTTAAAAAACTTTGCCAAAAAACAAAATTACCGCAAAGAACTTCTCGCCAGTGTCTTACCGGCCATCACAGGCAATACGGCAAAAAAGCTGATAGAATGGGGGATTATCTATGAATTTGCACCTTGACCCGGAAACATTTGCTGAACTTGTAACTGCCGCTTCCAACGAACTGCATATACCTCCGGAAATTATTGAAAAAGATTATTATGTTACCCTGGCGTTGCGTGAATTGTCTTCCCGCATAAAAGGCATGGTATTCAAAGGCGGCACATCTTTGACGAAATGTTACCAGATTTTAGAACGATTTTCTGAGGATATAGATATTTCCTACTCTGCCTCAGAAGGCATACCCGGTGAGAGCCGCAAAAGACAGCTCAAAAAAGCCATTGTTTCTTCTATGACCTCATTACATTTTCCCATCACAAATCTCGAAGAAACAAGAAGTCGGCGCAGCTATAATTGCTATCGCGCCAGCTACCCAAGCCTTTATTCTCCAATGCTGGGGCTAAA
The DNA here is from genome assembly GCA_944376745.1 of uncultured Lachnospiraceae bacterium. Lineage (GTDB taxonomy): Bacteria > Bacillota > Clostridia > Lachnospirales > Lachnospiraceae > 14-2. Next base: position 11,490 of record CALWDR010000156.1, on the reverse strand, counting down.
GGCAGAGCTGTTAATTGAAACTTATATTGCCCTTCTCCCCTTTCCAACTGTTAAACGGATGACCGATAACTATATTTACCGTTTTTTAGAACTTACAGGGCAAGAAGATCTGGCAAAAGAGTTTGACCTTATGCCTTTTGAAATTACAACCCAGGCCATTGAGCGGACGCTTATTGACAAGGTATTTGCTATCTGCGATTACTATTTAACCGGCAAAGTGGACAGACATTCCCGCCACTTATACGATATATACAAAATTTTAGAGTATATAACGCCAGACCCTTCCCTGTCACAGCTTATACAGGAAGTCCGACAGTTACGGGAGCCATTGCCAGTCTGTCCCTCCGCAAAGCAAGATGTATGTGTTAATGATGTTCTAAAAGAAATTATCAAAAAGGACGTTTACCGGAATGATTATGAAACAATTACAGGTAAACTGCTCTTTACATATATTCCATACCAAACGGTAATTGATGGAGTTATACGGATAATCGAACACCAATATTTTGACTAATGCTGCGCTGATCCACCGCCCCTCACCTGCACCACCTCCTTTGCCGGCACGCACACCTCTCCCAGCAGAAACGGCTGCTCCGTATCATTTACGATCACCCGGTACCCGTCGGAATAGGTGGTCTGATACACGCCCTCCGCAAGCTTATCGTGGCGCTCCATAAAAGCCAGCTGCCGCCCGGCAAAGGGCCGGTACTCTTCCATCATCTTCTTTATCCGGCTGACACTTTCCACCCGTTCTTCCTCCGTGGCGCAGGTCATATCCTTATCACCCATCCAGTTCTTCCTGTCCGCTCCCCCCACAAAGCGGGAATAGAAGTAAATAACGGGGATACCGCCATATTCATAGAACTTAAGACGCACATCCGGCTCCTTCACAGGAAAGTTCACGGTTTCCGCTGAGGGATTGCTTAAAATATAACCATGGTATACCAGCTGCCAGAGGGGGATGATTTCATCCGCCACAAGGGGATATCCCTCCAGCAGGTTGAAGGCGATATACAGGGAAAAATCCAGGTTCTCGGCGGCAAAATCAAATCCTCCCTCCGAGGCAATGCCTCCCATCTCCTGCCGAGTACGCTTCAAAATATGATTCAGATACCCGACAGACTGAGACGCGTTCAGCGGATGCCGCGGGTCGTAGCAGGTTCTGGGCGGCACGCTGGTAAGGACATCAATATAATGAAAACCCTCAAACCCAAAGGTATTCAATTTTTTTAGATTCTGTTCCAGATATTTTTCGGAGGCGACTTTGGGGCACAGGTTGTACATTCTGCCGCCGCTCCAGGTATTTTCATTGACCGACAGGGACTGGTCCTTCTTTTTTATGACGTCTGCCTCCTCAAAGCAGTCCGCAATGCGGTATGTATCCGAACTGTTGGTGTGGCAGGTAATCCGGTATCCGATATTCTTTGCGTGGGCGATCAGCGACCGCAGGCCTTCCTCTCCGCCCAGCTGTTCCTCCACGGGAAACATCTGTGGCCATCTTCCGTCATGGCCGCGGCTGTTCCACCCAACCAGACACAGCTCCGCACGGGGTATTCCCTGGCGCCGCATTTCCTCCATCAGCGCTTCCACCTGGGCAAAGGTACATGCCACATGCATGGGCGGCTCCGTCGCCAAAGTCTGTTCCAGTACCGGCGAGGGGACCGGTTTCCAGCCAAGGCGAATGCGGATGATGGGCATATCCTTAAGTCCATAGTTCATTACAGGTTCTTTTTCCATGCGTTCCCGAAGGGGAATCAAATGCTTTCTCTCCTGTTGATAGCGGCGATAAGAGTGTGCCATTCCGTTATAGTCCGCTTCTCCCCCGTTCAGAGCAATGACCCGGAAGGAAATGTCCTCATAAAGGTCAATCTCCGTAAGGTCATAGACAATGGAAAGACTGTAGAAACCCTTCCGTACCTTAAGCTTCACCTGGTAGTCATACATCATTCCCTCCATGATCAGAAGGAAGGCTCTCTCCCCCATTTTTGCTCCCAGAATCGGCATGATATTTTCCCGGCAGATGTATTCGGTATCCTCCCGCTGACGGAAACAGGTAAGAAAGCAGGCTTTGGCATAGGGTATGACATAATATCCATCCGTGCCGCTGTCCCCATTGAGAAAATCCAGCGAAATCTCGACCTGTTCTGTCCCGTCTGGGATTTCATGGTGTGGAATGGTACATGTAAAATCCGGTTCCTGCCCTTCGCAACTGATACGGTAGCGGGCTTTTTCCTTATCTTCGCTATTTCTGTAAACTGTTGGCATGGTTGATCCTCCTGTAGTTAAAATTATTTTTATAAATATAATGATATCTCAGAAAAACCCTTATGCAAGCAAGAAAGCTAAGATATACCATAAGAAAATAAAGATTGTGAAACAGCAGTTTCACCCATTCAGACGCAATGCGCTAAAAATAAAGTCATAGCCTTCATTGCTATCCGAAATCGTATGACCACCTTCCCATAATGAAAACTTGAAATTCTTCGTTTTTTCAAACGCTGCATAATACTCATAAATACGCTCAACTTCCGGCAATGCACTGTGATAATCAAATACCCCATCCGCTTTGCCTACCTGTATGTATAGTTTCCTTGGCGCGCAAAGGGCTGCTACTTCAGCATCCTGATACATTAAAGCGGAACCTTTATAGCACAAGTCTGGCCAGTCATATACATCACGGTCATTGAATACCCCAGCACAGTAACCCGCTTTAATTCTTTGATCTGCTGCCATCGTATAAAGCGTATAATAGCCCCCATAGGAAAGCCCTATCATGGCGACCCGTTCAGCATCAACTTCTTCCAAAGTACACACATAATCCAACGATCTCATGATTCCATTGATTTCCAGTGCTGTGATGCTGCTACCAAAACGCTTCATATCTACATCTACCTTCCCTCTGTTATAAGGAATGGCATGTTCACGCATGGTTGCCGTTTCAGTCCTGCTCCATAAAAGCAACTGAGGCGCCAGAATCGCAGCGCCTCGCTCCATCGCTCTGTGCGCCATATGATTATAATTATTTTTACCATACATATCACTGCACAGCTCTGGAGTTCCTCCACCTCCATGCTGCGCGATTACCAGCGGCATAGGTGTCTTAACACCATGTGGCAACAACAGCATCGCATAGAAAGGGATTTCATCTGTTATATACACATTCAATCGAAAAATGCGGCAAATATCATCACTTCCCACATAATGAATTTCCGCTGGGGTTACGACTTTTCCGGTAAAAAACTTAAGCCCCAGCATATCCCTGTATCTTTCACGATAAAAAGCCTGATTTTCTACAACGCCATTAGGAGGCATATTGCTTCTTCGGATATCTTTGTACACCAGATTCATCCTTTTAATATATTGAGAAATTCCCTCCACGTATCTCATTCGATAATTATCGGCAACCATCGGATTTTCATCCCATATTATTTTACCCATATATTCCATGTTCTTATCCCTTCCAAGATGCGACAGCCCTACCCAAAAGTTATTCTAATATAACACACTTCAGTTCGAATCTACTTTACGATTACGGACTCAACACCTAAAATATCTCCAATTTTTTTGATTGTTTCAGCATGATGTCCGATACCCAGCGCATAATGATGTGTGGGACCTTCCATTACCCACTTCTTGATAAATTCCTTGGTAGTAGGTTCGAAAAATCCTCTGGTATTCGTATTGCCTGTTGGCGGAATCGAACCTGCCTTGGAATAACCTTCACCAATAACAAATTTAAACCCTCCGGTAACATTTTGAGTAATTCCCAGCATGGTAATCGGGCCTTCCTTTATCTTAAACTCCACCGATGCGCCCTGTCCAGGCTTCCCATGATATTTGGTAAGACTTCTAAGCACCGGCTTTCCCTCTGCAATCTTGATATGGTGCGGTCCATCATGTCCTATCAGAATAAAGTCTTCCTCAAAATCAAACGGATGGAATTCCGCAAAGCTACCGCCGATATCCAGGCGATCCATAATCAGCATAGCGATACAAGTTTTAATATCAAACTCCCCACACATGGGCACACCCTGGGCATTTAAAATAGAATTACCGACAATAAAGGATGTGGCTACTCTACGCTGTATACTGTCAGGGCTCCCCTCATAATAATACGCCAAACCGGTCAGATTATACTTTTCTACCAGCTTATCCAAAGCAACTGCAGTATGCGCCGCCTGTCTTAAATCAGCGTCTGTCAACTTCATAGTAACCGGATCAGACGCCGGAACTGGTGTATCGAACTCTTCTAAAATCAGCTTTTCCTTAGCTATAATTTCTCCTTCGCTGACAGTATCATAAAGTCTGACTATGTCATCAATTTCCAGAAGCGGAACATGCACATCAAATACACGCGAAACAGCGGTAGGATCCGCATGCATATCGTACATAGCTTCCAGCACATGTCCCATAAGTCCCACACGGGCACCATGTAAATCATGAAGTACTTTTGCAATTTCACACCACTGCGCTACTTCCTTCACCGCCTCTTCATCACCATATAAATGTCCGATAATCACATCAGCCACTTTCTTGCCCATACGAATAGCCACCCCTGTAAATTCCGGTACAGAGCAAATATTATCATTCTCCAATTGCATAAAGGTCTTAGCCTGCGTATAATCCAGAGCCTTTCTTGGCTGTAACGCAACCAATACCACAGGAATATTCACTCCTCTGATAATTGGCGCAAATACAGAAGATGTTGCATAAGTAACCATGTTGCAGAATAATACATCCACTCTTGCTGCCAGAATACGATTTACTACTTCATATGCCTTCTCACAACTGTCCACCATACCAAAATCGGCAACCTCTACATCCTGTTTTTCTACTATTTCACAAAAATTCTTGTGAAATCCCATGATATTCTTTTCCAACCCTTCAAACTGATCCCAGTATGTCGCATGTGCTACCGCAAAAATACCAATCCTCGCAAATCTATTCCTCTTTCTTTCAAGCATTTCGTTTCTCTCCATTATTCAATATCACCATCTTTTGAAATAACTTTGTGCTGATAATATTATCTTCATAATCCTCAACTGAAACATAAAAATAAGTCGCATTATATGGAATTGTAAATTCTATTTTCGTATTACTTAACCTATTAAAATCAGATTCAAACCAGCGAATATTGTTCTCTCCACCATACCCCAACTCTTTTGTTACAATATAATATAATACCGCTTTCTTTACCTTCCCTTTGATTTTAACCTGTAGACAACTCCCCGAAATCCCAACATCAAGTATATCAACAAATGTATGTGCGCTACTACCAATAATATTTTCCGCAAAATGATATACCTGCTTAATACTGTCACCAATTTCCTGACTATGCTTAAGTCCATGATGAATACTCAAATAACCCTTATGAATAATCTCATATGTATGAGAGGACGAATTAATCGAAAAATGCTTATCATTATCCCCATTGATAAGTAAGATTGGCATTTCTGTCATAGCCGCAAAATTTGAAGGATCCCATGCCGGATCAGCGCCGCGCTCATATACAGAATGGAAATATGTCCTGCTCTCATGCAAAAAGCCACATCCATAAACCGGTATGGCAAACTTTAGCCTATTATCAAAGCCCGCTGTGATCAAAGTAGTAATTCCGCCCCAAGATATACCGGTTATTCCAATTTTTTCTTCATCAACCTTATCTGATTGTACTAATAAATTTATTGCGCTCACTACATTATAAACATTCTGATACATTCCGGCATTTTCATAGTCGCTTAGAAAAGCTGTCCCGTAATCGTTCCATGGAAACATTCCTGCATATGGATGTTTTCTTTTTCCTGTACCATAGGGATTATCCTTATCATCCTCCGGACCATCGCCATATAAATCCATGGATATCGCCGCAAAACCAATATCATTCCATTTTTTTACCCAATCGATTTCCGCCTTGCCCAATCCACCGTGCACAAGTACAATAGCGGGAACTTTCCCGGAATAAGTATTATGCGGAAATCCTATGTACGCAAAAACTTTGGAATCATGATATCCATCATAAAAAATCGCTTCTATGCTATACTTATCACTGTAACAACCATATTCCGCATAATACCTTCCATCATTATTACGTACCGATGTCGCCAACACATAAGGTACTGTTCTTTTTTTAATATTTTCGTCAAAAATCATAGCAGCCCTCTTTTCCGCATATTACAGACCATCCTGTAATACTGTCCTCGACACGTACAACGGTATTTTATAATTTTTCATAATCCGTAACGGAAATACTTCTTCTGCCAAAACCCTTTTCTCATTCCCCTGCACTTCCATCACCGCAACCGGATAAGTGTGGCTCATTGCAAGTCCGTTTGTAGAAGCAATCACCGTAACATCGGAATTATCATTGATGACAGCCGGTCTCATTTCGTTGTGTCCAAGACTTATAATCCCACCAAGCACCTCCGTCTTTCCTCCGTTTATGGTCTTAAATGAAGTGCCGGTTCCCTCTGTTTTGAATCCTAAAATCCAAACGGTGGAATGGTCATTTAGTATTTCAACGGACGCCCGCTCCGGATTTACATTTCTCATCCACACCTTTTGCCCTGAAAAACAGAAACAAGGAATATCCCTATACATTTCATCTCCTACGGTACACGCACAGTTTTCCACAAAAACAATCCCGCCCGAAACCGAATTAAAATACATTGCGCATGTTTGAGTGTGTATATTACGTAAAACCAAAGTTCTTCTTGACGCATGATGAATAAACCTGAATCTGCCATACATTTTTTCCCAGGCAAAAACATTTTCAAGAAATAACGGACGCTCACCCTCACCTGCCACAACAAAGATTCCCGCATTTTCTCTCTGCTCAATATCCTTGCCCGAAATAAAATTACAATATGAAAAATCGATTTTTCTCACTGTTTCTGGGATGAAAATGCTGTCATTTATCAAATAGGTTCCCGGCTGGAAAACAATGCAATCCGCTCCGCTGTTCACAGCAGCCTGAATTGCGCTAGTATCATTCTGAACCCCATCAGCTGCGGTTCCGTATGCATCCGAATAAACGGTACGAGAATACGCCTCTTCATCGGGGGCGCTTTTTATCGGCAAAGACAGGGACTTATATTGCCTTTGTTCAAAAGTACTCCATATTCCGTCCGAGGAATACTCATCAATATCATTTACGTCTTCAAAAAACAGAGTCGGTTTGGAATACAGCGTTCTAAGATACCCTTCCGAATGAATATTTCGCAAAAAAATGGTTCCCAAATCATGCTCGATTCCACTCAACCGAGGATTCCCGCCCCAAAAAACGCCGTTTAAAAGTACAATGTGCGCAGCCTGTCCCGCACTTCTTAACGCAGGGCATTTGTTATGACTTTGGTAATTTAAAATAGAAACAATCGTGTCCTTCACATAAATACCATATTTCCTCTGGTTTTCCAAAAAAACATTCTCAAACGTCACATAATTTCTAAGCGGAAGGAGCCTTATCCCATAATCAAATCCCATGATCTCTATTCCGTTTGCATAACACCCGGAAACAAACTCACTCTTAATCTCAATTCCTGCATAACCGGATAAATCTTCCGATACTATTCTGATATTTCTGATAGTCCCGGAATTATTAGCAAAAAATACCAACCCCACCGCTCCGCTGTTTCCGTTTCCCGTATCTATAGTCATATTTTCGATGGTATTTGACATCGCAACATTTGATTCATCACCGTTCATGAAATTGATGACTGGTTTCTGTGAGCCGTAGGAAAACCCGGGACAATTATCTTTCAACTTAATAATAACGCTGTCCCGGTTTTCTCCTCTAAAATGAATCTGTCTATTCAACTCATATTTATACTCATCAGCAAAAATATTCATCAGATTTCTATGGGAATACGTAATCGTATCACTTACCAGGTAGGTTCCATTTGGAAAATATATTATTTTTGTTGGTTCAAGGTCTTCCGGGAAAATGACATACAAAGCCTCCTTTTCCTTACGAATCTCAAAACTTAAATTATAATCAGGTTTCGGATACTCTTCAAGTTTCTTTTTTGCAGCCGATATTCCGTCTATGTTCGCCTGTAAAATATCATCAAGGATTTTGTTCAGTATGGCTGTACAATCCTTTTTACCCGTATTATCCGCATTATATGGTGGCTTAGTAATGTCAACAATTGACAAGTTGAAATTACAATCGAAAGTTTCCACATTATTCACCAGCTTTCTTTTACTTCCTTCACTTTTTCAAGCATTGCAAACCCATTTTCCATATCCGGCTCAAGATACATTCCTTCCGTCCATTCATTCCAGGACGCTATGGCAATGAATTTATCCTGTTGTTTTATATTATCTGATAAAATTTTGGCTTTTTGTAAAGCAGCACCAAACATTTCCGGCGTATTATTTATAACAATCGGACAAAATGGATATCCGTAATCCCCATATATTTCAGACTGAACGGTTCTGGGACTTGAATCCCACCCCGGCGATACGGAAGGAAACAACGGTAGATCAAAAAACTTTTGTTTTTCCTCCATTCTCTTCAGACCCAATTTTGCAAAATCCGTATATTCCGCTTTAGGAAAACGTAAGCCCGCCTTTAACCATCCATGCGAAGCGATGGAATCCGCATTTATCTTCGCTAATATTTCATTCAAACTGCTTGTGTCTTTTAACACATGAAATGTATCACATATATTTATATGTACGTCTTTGAAACCGCCTTTTTTTACCCGTCTCCTGAAATCAGAGAACATTCGGGCCGCACCGTCAACGCCAACCGAATTGATTACATCCGGTAAAGTATATATGGAAAAATACGGCTTGCCCTCAACCTTTATATAATTCGGCTTGTTAAAGTAATTCTTAATACAATACTCCGTTAATTCATAAAAAGTTTTCTCAGAATTATCGCATATCTTTGTCGGTACACCCCTATTAAATTTAGCCGTAGGATGTGCCTGTATAGCGTTGTGATTGCACCACATAACAGCAAAATCCAACTTATCACAGTTCTTCGCTTTTAAAAAGCCGTTATTAAGACAATTAATTCTATATGGTCCATCCTCAAACCAGTACCAATCAAAAATAAATCCGTCTATCTTATATTTTGCGGCCGTCTCTATCTTTTTTTCCATTACTACAGATTCTGATTCATCTTCAAACCCCCATAAAGGATTCTTAGGCTGTTTATGACCTTGAAATCGGGGTGTTGCATATTTCACCACTTCCCATTCTGTCCATCCCTCTCCATGGAACACTTCATTCTGTTGATCCACATGCCAATTCGGAAAATAATAAGCATATATTTTCGTATCCACAATCATACACCCAATTCCTTTCTTCTCTGTTCCCTCATCGTTTTACAAGGCCATAAACTATTCTACTTTTATAGCCCTGGCTACCCGCACACAATAGTCGATGCCATATTCAAATCCAGTAAAATGAACCTTTAAATTATTCCCGTCGTAGGAATACTCCAACTTTTCTCCATTGTCCATCCATTGTATATCCTTCACTTTTCTTTGAAAATTTTCAAATACAAATTCCCCCTCTGTTCCTTCTATATAGGTAACATCCGCTGAGCCCCTCCGGCATAAATCAAACCGGAACAAATAAACATACTCTTCACTTTCTAACGCAAAATTCCGAGTCTTGTCGTTAAACCAAAGTGGTTTTCCATTGTAAACGGCTTCACCGAACATTTTCATCCATTCCCCTATTGTAAGCATAATCGCTTTTGGCATAGCAGGAACCGCAGCGTTTTTATCCGGACCAATATTAAGAAGAAAATTTGCCCCCACCTTTCGGCATTCACAGAGTTCTTCGATTAATTTTTTAGGCGATTTGAAATTAAAATCCTTTGCATTTCCCCAATGAGCATTCACGCTTTCACACATTTCCCCGGTTATATATTTTTCTGCTCCCTCTCTGTCAAGAGGAACAGGCCTTCCCCGTTCAAAGGTCACACAGTCAATCTCAGAGTGTCCCGTTATTCCCTGGGCGGAGAGGCCTGTATTATTTATAATAATTGCTCTTGGCTGATATTTTCTGATAGTTGCATAAAGTTCTCCTTCATGCCAGTTAACATCCTTACGGCTCCAGTTCCCATCAAACCAAAAGCCGCCTATTTTTCCATACTGTGTACACAAAATTTCAACACTTTTTCGCAAATATTCCAGATATGCGTCAAAATCATTCTGAAAATCCGTATTCCACCATTCATAAGTAGCATAATACAGAAATGGTACAATACCATGTTTTCTGCATACGTCCACAAATTCACGAACAATATCTCTGCCTGCCGCGCTGTGAATACTGTCAAAATGAGATAATCCCCGTGTATCGAACAACGCAAAGCCGTCATGGTGCTTTGCCGTAAATGTAATATACTTCGCTCCCGCCGCCTTAGCAGTTACTACGATTTCTGTCATGCTTCCCGGACAGAATGTACCGGCAAGCCTCCTGTATGAAGTTTCGTCTGTTCCTTCTCTCTGGGCATTCCACTCTCCACGCCCTATTTGTGAATACAATCCAAAGTGAACAAACATTCCAAAACCCATTTTCTCGAAATTCAATATATATTGATCTACTTTCGGTATGCTCATTACTATCCGCCCTTTCTCATGTCATTACTTCAGCGTTTAAAAATCCTCATAGCCAAACACCTTATTCGCAAGTTTCCTTTAAGGCAGGAAATATCATACACACCCTGACACCGCTATTTTTTTCGGAAGCTATAACCAATCCGTACCTTGCACCGAACAATAACTGCAATCTTCTATGGATGTTCGCAAGACCGATATGTTTCGAATGAAGCTTTTCCTGACGGATGAGTTCATTTAACTGGTCTATTTCCTGTGGCTCCATGCCCACTCCATCATCAACAACCCATATTTTCAGATTGTTTTCCTCACGCAATGCGCCTATGGTAATCATCCCGCCTCCTTTCGGCTGAATCCCATGATAAACAGCGTTTTCCACCAAAGGCTGAATTGACATACGCAATACCATTTCCCCCAACAACTCTTTTGGAATCTGCCAGGAAACTTCAAAATTTCCCCGATATCGCTTTTCCAAAATTTCCAGATAAATTTTCACATATGCCAATTCTTCTTGGAGGGGTACCAGATCATCCTCTGAATTCAAACTATATCTTAATATTTCAGACAGCTTCCGAATCAATGTCACCGCATCATGGCGAGGTCCCACTTCCTTAGCCAAATACACACTGGCCAAATTTAAGGTATTGTACAAAAAATGAGGATTCATCTGATACTGAAGCGCTGTGTTCTGCAATCCACTAAATTCCTGAACCATCTCTTCTAAGCTTTCCTTCAACCGCTTATTTGTCGATATAATAGCGGCCATTTTTTGTGCAATGCTTTTCATTTCCACATAATTATACTGATTAACCAATATTTCATTTCCATTTAACATATCCATTACAGTTTCTAATGGCTGTACCGCTTTACGTGAAGAAAGAAACGCAACCATTAACCCCATTATGCTGCTTATAAT
>CALWDR010000155.1 GCA_944376745.1 uncultured Lachnospiraceae bacterium | reverse complement strand
TATTTGCTAAGGGCGGTCTTTTTATTGCCGTAGATTGGCTAAACGCCAATCAGCCACAGACAGGAGCTGCGCAGCAGCGAATAGCCTTCGGAGAAGGCGGTCTGTGGCTTGCTGTCTGAACTGTTACATGTGTTGTTACTATGGCATGCTATCCTTTCCAGTGCTCCTCGATTTCCTCCCGTATGATTTCCACATACCGCCTTGCCTTGGGGATATTGTGGTGTATGGTGTAGACGTCCCTCTGGGTGATCTCCAGCTTACAGCCCCGGGCGGCCAAAAGCGTCTTTCGGATATGCTGCCGGAAGGCCTCCTCATCCAGCACCGGGTCCACACCCAGAAAATTGGGGCTGGGCTTTCTCTGGTAGATCACCCGGCCTCCCCGCAGGCGCTCCCCCATGAACTCCTCATTGCACCAGGGAGAAATGGAAACCTTGCGCAGGTTCGGCAGCTTGCTGATACAACTGTCCCAGATCGGGTCCACCGGCTCGCAGCAGCCATAAGACAACAGCCCGAACTGCTCCGCGATTTTCCGATAACAGGGGAAAATAAACTCCTCAAACATGGCGGGAGAGATCCCCACTGTCTCCCGGGAATCCATAAAGCCCCAGACGTCTTTGGTGGTAAAAGGCCTCCGCTTCCGGCTACGTCCAATACCTGTTTGAGCACTGCAACTTGCCATTTTCCTTAAATTCCCTGCAGGCGCTGGAGGCGGAACAGCTCTTTTCGCTGCTGCTCAACGGCTTTTCCCAGGGAAATCTTCCAGAACTGAAGCTGGCAAAATATATCACGGATCTGCTGGCCCTCCTTACCGAGGGAGCGGATTCCGGCTTTGCTGCGGGCGCCGCAGATTCCGCCCGCCTGTGCCAGAAAGCCTGCGCCTTCATGCAGCAAAATGTCAGCCGTCCTCTGACCCTCAAGGACATCGCCTCCCAGGTTGGCTTAAGTCCTTACCATTTCATCCGCTGCTTTAAGCAGCAATATGGGATGCCGCCCCACAGATACCTGTCGGAACTGCGCCTGAACTCCGCCTGCTTCTACCTGGGCACGACGGACAAAACCATCCGTGAAATTGCCTTTTTGTGCGGATTTCAAAGTGAGAACAATTTCTGTATCGCCTTCAAGAAGCACCTGCGCATGACTCCCAGCGATTACCGCAGGTCGGTGTCCCATACCCCAGAAGGCCAATGATCTGTCTCCTTCTCCGCCAGACCCCGGCCATCCTTTCCGCGGACAGACCGGAGGCGGGAGTTTGAAAATCCCTCTCCAAACTCCCGCCTCCGGGTCTGTTCTATTCTTCTATTTTCTTCGCCACCACCACCAGACGGCCATTCTCATGGGAATATTCGCAGGTGGACAGGGTGATGAGCTTATCTCCATACTCCGCCGTCACGCCGGTGTCGTACAGGGACAGCCGCTTGCACTCGTTGATATACGCGTCAAATTCCGCCTCATCCGCGGCATCCGTAAATTCATAATACCGAAAACCCACGTCGTCGTACACCGTGGTGATGAAGACTGTGACCACCTCATACTCCGCCCGCTCCGTGAGGGTATCGAACTGTATGATCTTGTTTTCCTCATAAAAATCCGGGTCCCGGTAATTTTTCAGGGCGGTGAACATGGAACCGTTCTTCATATGATGCCCGTAGATCACAAGATTATCGCTGGGCTTCTCGATGTCGCAGTGCTCCGCGATATAGGGCACGCCGTACCGGTCCTCCTCCTTCTCAAAATTATGGTCGATGTAGTAATTGGGCCTGTCCGGGGTATACATAACCGGATAATCGATCTTCGTCCCCTCCAGCCGAATCCATCCCACCATGTCCTCATTCTGCTCGTGAAGGACCTGATAGGCGTCTAAAACCGCCTGATCCCTGGGGTCTATGGCCGGTTCCTCCGTCACATCCTCCGTCTCTTCCGGCTCTGTCTCCTGTTCCGTATCCTGTTCCATCTCCCTGGCCTGTTCCACAATATCCGTCAACTGCTCAAAGCCCTGGTCCGCCTCCCTGGCCTCCAGATAATAGCGTATCAATTGAAATGCGGATACGCAGAAAACAACGATACAGACAACCATCGCCAAAATATATAACTTTCTCTTCATGTCAAATCCTCTCTACTAAACTATCATGCATTCCTTCCGGTAAAGTCGGGAGCGCTGATGTCAATGTTACGTTCCTATTTTCACAAGCTGCTCTACACTGCCTGCCCCTGTCATGGTCTCTGGTTATAGTATACTGGAAAATCTGTAAAATCACAACAAAAAAATCCCAGAACATAGAAAAATAAAAAATTAGGGGTTTACAAAAGCGCAAGCATATGGTAGTATATACGAGTCGGGATTTTGTTTCTATTTTAAACAGCTTACATAATACCCGCGGTGCTTTCAAAAGCCGAAGCACAGACATACAGGGGATTGGTCAAATGGTATGATAGGGGTCTCCAAAACCTTTGGTGGGAGTTCGATTCTCTCATCCCCTGCTGAAAAAGCCCAGAAATAAGGGCTTTTTTATTTTGTTATTTCTGATTTTTCACGTTCCACCTGCTCCGCCCCTCGGAAAAATCCAGAGAGATATTCCAGTCAGAAAGTTTTCTGCCCTGTTTTTGCTATCAAAAAAATGCCAGTAGGAAATACCTACTGGCAGGAAATCTTAGAGTAATCATCTGAATGTACCTTCAAAATTTCACACAGAACCCGAGATTATATCTAACACTCTGAAAGACGATCACTTCCGTCTTTCTACGCTTTTGGTCAAGCCCTCGACCGATTAGTGTCAGTCAGCTCCGTACATTGCTGTACTTCCACCCCTGACCTATCTACCTTGTACTCTTCAAGGGGTCTTACTTCTTTCGAATGGGAT
>CALWDR010000154.1 GCA_944376745.1 uncultured Lachnospiraceae bacterium | reverse complement strand
GTGGTTCATCAATGCGGAAAATGGCAATATAGTTATCGATCAGTAACTGCCTGTAACCTTTTCCGGCATATCTGCCCTCGTTTCGCTCTTGGTGGGACTGCGGAAATGTATCTAGGCTTAAAATAGCTTTTTTGATCCGGTCAACCTGTCCCTCGGCGTTTTCAGGAGCTGATTTCTCATTTGCAAGATATTCGTAAATGTGATCTAATTCATGGATTGCTCTGGGATTGACTTTTACTTTGTATTTACCCAAAATGTTTTTTCTCCAATTCTGCAAAAACTATTTCTGCGTCAACAGCTTTGGCTCCGTTAGCAATTTCCTGCTCAGATTCGAAGATCGCCTGATCGATGCGGTTCACTCTTGCAAATTTATCATATAATTCACTACTCATCACAACCAAATCGCTGTATCCGTTTTTGGTGATAAAAATAGGTTCCTGCTCCTTGTGTGCGATATTGGAAATCTCGGTTGTATTGCGTAAATCCTTAATAGGCATAATAAGCGGCATAATACTTCACTCCTTTCGCTGACACAATTATAGCATAATTATATCCCTAAAAGCAATATAAAATGTGTATCACAAAGTATGATTCATGGTCAATAGTTACATGCGGGCTATGATGCCGGGGGCAAGAGGTGGCTTGTCCCCGGCGCTTTTGCTACAACAGTCTTAAGCAGTTATAACAAGGCGGCATTTACAGGCAGACGCGGAATTGATTTTCCCCGGCAGTCAAGGGGTAAACTGTATTCTGCCAGATAAACTCTGCTTTCTGCTTTTCCGGAATCATGATGTGGAAGGTTACGGCGTCCGTCTCCTTCTCGTAGGCCACCGAGACTTTCCCGCCGGGCAGCAGACGATCCCCTTTTAAGCGGTTGATCCCTTTTGCCAGTACAGGGGCGATTACAAGCTCCCGGTAGGCCGCGCTGCCCGGTTTATTTTGGATGCCAAGAAGATAATCGTACAGGTAAGCGGTAATCGCGCCGAACATGGGATGATTTCTGGAGCGGTCTCGAAGGGAGAGGGGCCAGTATTCCCAGATGGTGGTGGCGCCCTGCCGTCTCATGCCGTCATAGGAGATGTTATCCTCCGACAGCAGCAGGTTCACTGCGGTCTGGCCGTCGCCGTGCTCAAATAAGACCCTTGTCAGCACATCCGTGCCGAAGATACCGGTATCAAAACGCCCCAGTTTCTGATAGTAGGCCACGAGGTTCTGATAGGTCCGCTCGTCCCCCAGTCCCAGGTCCACCGCAAAGGCGTTGGCGCCCTGGAGATTTCCGATAAAATTCCCGTCCCAGCTGTTATAATAGCAGGCCATAAGGGCCTCCCTGCGCTCCTGCATGCGGCGGGTAAAGAGGGGAATATCCGCCTCTCTGCCAATAATCTTTGCGATCTCAATGGCCCGTGACAGGGACTTCATATAGAAGTAATTGTTTACAAAGGGAGCCGGAAGGGCAATGGAGGTGGGCGTACACCAATCTCCCAGGCACCATTCGCCCTCCCTGTCTCTTGTCACCAGCTTGCCATAGGAGTGTGTCTCCAGATAATCAAAATACCGGTGCATGGCGGGATAGGCGGCTTTTAGTACATCCGTGTCCCCGTAGTGCAGATAATACTGGTAGGGCACCTCCACAACGGCGCAGCCCCAGCCCCCGGGACCTCCCCCGCAGCGGGTGTAGGGGGCCGTATACTGAATGTGGCCGGAGATCACGTCCTGGCAGTCCAGGATGTCCTGGATCCATTTCCGGTAGAAGCTTCTGGCGTCCAGGATATTCATGGCGGCATGACAGGTCAGCTGGCCGTCGCCTGTGTAGCCCCGGCGTTCGATATGGGGGCAGTCCGAGGGGATTCCGGCGTGCATATTGGTAAGCTGGGTATTCACATAAGCGTCGTGAATCCAATTTAAGAGTTCGTTGTCCGACTCAAAATGGGAGGTCTGGGGCACCTGGCTGTGGACCACCTCCACGCTGACAGGTACGGCTTCGCCAACGACGGTAAAATACCGGAATCCGAACCAGGTGAACAGGGGGCGGACCAGGCGTTTGGAACCGTCGGATACGATCTGAAAGCATTGCTGCCAGCCGTGTTGCTCATCCAGGCTGCCGTCGGGGCAAAGCTCCTCGGAGAACAGGACTGTCACCGGTTCTCCTTTTTTGGCTGTGATGGAGAGAACCGGATAGCCGCTGATATTTCTTGTGGCGTCGTAGGCGGCGGAGGTCTCTGTCCGGCGCAGCAGCACCGGCGTTAAGGTCTCGCACACCCGGTCGGCCGGGCAGTCGCAAAAGAGGTACTCCGAAGTAAGGGGCGGGGCGGGTACGGCGTGGGGCCAGCCGCTGTCGTTGAAATCCTTCTGGAAAATCCCCTCAGGGAGGAGGGTATAGTCCTGGGTCTCCCGGCAGGGAAAATAGTATTCCGTCACGAAGCTGCCTACTATCCGCTCCATCCGGGAAGATACGAATTCAAAGGGGCCTTCCGCGGATTCCCCGAAAATCCGCCATATAGCCTTGGGTTCTCCGAATTTCGCGTCGGGAAAGGTGTACCAGCCGCCGCCGAAATGGATGGCGATGACATTTTCCCCCTCGGTGAGCAGGGAAGTAATGTCGTAGGCAGGGACGTAGATGCGGTGCCCGGTCAGTGTCTCGTTGGGCGGAAAATTATCCCGCGCCTCGTAATCGGTGGAGAGGGGCAGGAACAGATCCTCTCCCACGGGCTTTCCGTTGATATAGCAGTGAAAAAAGCCCAGCCCCAATACGTAGAGCGTCGCCTTTTGGGCCTGCTTTACGGTAAATCGGCCCCGCAGGACCGGAAAGGAAGGCGGCAGTTTTTCGTCCCCCCAGTCCAAAGCTGCCCCCAGCCAGAGGGCGTTTTTAAAAATTTCTTCTTGTCTCATGCTGACCTCCTGTTAGGATTTGTAGGTTGGCTGAGTTTGTACAGGATAAAAATACTACTTTCATAATAAAAGAAAATACCATAAGATACAAGAAATTTATTTGCGGCCGGAGAAAAAATGATACCAAACGAAGGGAAAAGCACGAAACGAAGATTGCGTGTTTTTGGGAAGGGAGAGTAAAATGAATAGGAAGAAAACCGTAGGCAGGAACGCCTGCGGAAAGGAGGCGAAAGTTTGTATTTTGCGATCAAAGATAAAAATGGAAAAGAGCGGTGTTCGGTCAGCGGCGGGGAAATAAAATACACCTACGAGGGCGTCTATGAGGAGGGGGACAGGATTGTGATCCAAGCGCCGGGGGTTGAATTCCTGAAAATCCAGTTGGATGTTTCCATGAAGGAGGCCGTTCTCTATGTGCCTTCGGGCAGGCTGGAATATGAGATCCCCTTCGGCAGGAAGAAGGCCATGTACGCAGAGGAGGCCTTTGCCGGAACGATCCACCCCATCTCGGTCTGCGAGGCTTCAGAGGAGGAGGCCTATGGCAGGAGAAATCTCGTGCTGAATCCCTATGACGTTCAGGGGCAGAGAAAATATTTCCCTCACGTATCTGCGAATTTTGTGACGAGAGGGGAGGAATGCTTCTTTGAGCGGAATGCCATAGACGGCGTCTGCCACAACGAGCGTCATGGCAATTATCCCTACCATTCCTGGGCCGGGGGCGCCAGGGAGGATCTGAAGTATACCATAGAGTTCGGGAGAGACGTGCAGGTGGAGAAGCTCGTATTTTTCCTGCGGGCCGATTTCCCACACGATACCTACTGGAAAAGCGTGGACGTAGAGTTTTCGGACCATGCCCCGGTGACTGCCGAATTTCAGGAGACCGCCGCGGGGCAGGAGCTGATCCTGCCGGAGCCGGTCACAACAAAAATCATACGGCTGAATCATTTTAAACAGGCGGTATATCCGCTTTCCTGGGCTGCATTGTCCCAGATCGAGGTTTATGGAAATTATGTAAAGGAGGATTATAGTAAAATGGAAGTAAGGTGCGCATCAAATCCAAAGGACGTAAAGCATTACACAACGGAGCGGCTGCGGGAGGAGTTTCACATCAGCAAGCTGTTTACCAAGGATAACATCCGCATGGTGTACAGCCACATTGACCGGATCATCACGGCGGGCGTGATGCCTGTGCTGCACGAGATCAAGCTGGAAGCCGGCAGGGAGCTGGCGGCGGATTATTTTCTTCAGCGGCGGGAGATGGGCTGTATCAATATCGGCGGCAAGGGGATTATCACGGTGGACGGAACCGACTACGAGTTAAATCCCAGGGACGGCATCTATATCGGTATGGGCAACCGGGATATCACCTTCCGGTGTGTGGATACGGAGAACCCGCCTAAGTTCTATGTCTCTTCCTGCCCGGCCCATAAGTCCTATCCGATTGTGAAGATTGATATTACCAAGGCCAAGAAGGTGCCCTGCGGGAGCGCGGAGGAATGCAACAAGCGCGTCATCAACCAGTACATTCATCCGGAGGTGATGCAGAGCTGTCAGCTGGCGATGGGCCTGACCCAGCTTGAGACGGGCTCCAACTGGAATACCATGCCCTGCCATACCCATGACCGGCGCATGGAGGTCTACCTGTATCTGGATATGGAGGAGAATGATGTAGTGTTCCATATGATGGGGGCGCCCCAGGAGACACGGCACATTGTGATGCGAAATGAGGAGGCCGTCATCTCCCCAAGCTGGTCCATTCACAGTGGCGTGGGAACCAGGAATTATTCCTTTATCTGGGCTATGTGCGGAGAAAACCAGGAATTTGACGATATGGATTTTATTGAGACGAGAGATTTGAGATAGGAGGGATACATATATGTCACAGTTTGATCTAAGTGGAAAGATTGCCCTTGTGACAGGGGCTTCTTACGGGATCGGGTTTGCCATTGCGAAGGCATTTTCCAGGGCAGGGGCAACCATCGTATTTAACGACATCCGGCAGGAGCTTGTGGACCGGGGGCTTGCGGCGTATGAGGCAGAGGGCATAAAAGCCCATGGCTATGTATGCGATGTCACGGATGAGGGGGCGGTAAACGCTCTGGTGAAGAAAATAGAGGAGGAGATCGGCGTTATCGACATCCTGGTCAATAATGCAGGGATCATCAAGCGTATTCCCATGTGTAAGATGACGGCCGAGGAATTCCGGCAGGTGGTGGACGTGGACTTAAACGCGCCCTTTATCGTAGCCAAGGCGGTCATTCCCTCCATGATACAGAAGGGCCATGGCAAGATTATAAATATCTGTTCCATGATGTCGGAGCTTGGCCGGGAGACCGTCTCTGCCTATGCCGCCGCCAAGGGAGGGCTGAAAATGCTTACCAGGAACATAGCTTCGGAATATGGGGCCTATAATATCCAGTGTAACGGCATTGGCCCGGGCTACATTGCCACGCCCCAGACCGCTCCCCTGCGTGAGATACAGCCGGATGGCTCCAGGCATCCCTTTGACCAGTTTATCATAGCCAAGACCCCGGCGGCCCGGTGGGGGACCCCCGAGGATCTGGGAGGGCCCGCCGTATTTTTGGCGTCGGAGGCCTCTGATTTTGTAAACGGCCATATTCTTTATGTGGACGGCGGTATTTTGGCCTATATTGGCAAGCAGCCCTAGCTTCACAGCATATCCTTCTCAAGGAAAGAGAGAAAAACAGAAAGCCGGCCCGTCCGCGGTCTATGAGGAATCCGCGGACGGGCCGGCTTTCTGCCTATTTCCCCGGGAACGGGAAGGTGAGCGTGATGACGGTACCCTGCCCGGGCTGGCTGTCGATTTGGAAGGAGAAACTCTCCCCGTAGGTCAGATGCATGCGCAGGGCTACGTTCCGAAGGCCGATGGAATCGCTGGGAATGTCGTCCAGGTCCGCCACCGCATCACGCAGGTCCTGTAGCTGCTCCGGCGGCATCCCCACACCGTTGTCCGAAACGGTGATCTTACAAAGGTCTTCTTCCCTCTTTGCGGTCACAAGGATGCGGTTGCTGACGTGAAGCTGGGGAGAACAGCCGTGGAAAACCGCGTTTTCGATCAGGGGCTGCAGGATCAGCTTTGGCACTAAAACCTCGTCCACGGCGTCTTCTTTTTGAATTTCAATGCGCAGCTTGTTCTCATAGCGCAGATTCAGGATATGCAGAAATAAGTCCGTATAGCGGAATTCTGTTTTTAACGGCACCAGATTGGTGGAATCCAGGGCATATTGAAGCAGCCGGCTTAAAGCCAGGGTCAGCTTGGGGGCGCTGTGGTCATAGCCCAGGGTGTCAAGCTCCGTGTTGCGGATGAGATTCAGGGTGTTGAGCAGGAAATGCGGGTTGATCTGGGACTGCAGCGCCCAGAAGGTGGCCTCGTTCTGCTGCTGTATCTGCTTTTGCAATTCTTCGGAAAGGGCCTGGTTAGCCTGCATATAGTTCAGAAATTTCCGGATAATGCTCTGGGTCTCCGAGTCGGGAATGTTCTCGGGCATCTGTGAGAGGGGATTTTCCAGAAATTCCGAGATGGTGCGGATCGGGTGGGTGGCCAGCAGCACCAGCCATACGATGACCAGCAATGCCAGCAGCGCCAGCCACGGGATCACGGTTACAAGGGAGTCGTAAAAGTTGACGGATTTGCCGTAATAATTCTGGGTATCTGTGACGGTCACATAGTACCAGGGATATTTTTCGGAATGCTGTTGGACATACACATAGGGCTTTGCCCCGTCCACATAGCAGCTGAAAAAATCCTGCTGCCCGTCAAAATGGGCCAGTGCCTCCACGTTTTTTATGCTTTCCGGCATGTTTTCCTGGTTCTTCCGGTAGAGCAGTTTCCCATCGTCGGAGACAATGTAGATGCGCTGCATGGAATTTCCCTGATTTTCCTGCAGGGCGGATATTTTGGAAATGTTGATATTTACGACGATCATGCTTTTACTGTCGTGGAGGAGGGCAGGGTAATAGATGGTGATCAGGTAGGGGTAGAGGTCGTCTTTCCTGCGGGCAACGTACTGGATTTCATCCGGGATCTCCTCCACGGTAAGGCAGTTCTCATCCCCCAGAAGCTGATAGGAGCGGGGGGTGTCGCTGCCGGAACGGAAAAAGCTGTCGCTGGCGGCGGAGTAGAGATAGATGGAATCCAGGGCGGAAAAGGCGGTCTTGTAGGCGGCCAGCTGGGTGTCCAGCTGGTCATATATGCCGGAAAAAAGAAGGTCAGGCTCCTCGCTGAGCATAAAAAGCCTGGCCCACTGATTAGTCTCTAGAAGGATGGGGATCTGGCTGCAGCCGGTGAAGCTGTCGTCCAGCTGGCTGGTAAGGCGGTCCGTCTGTAATTCGCCGTAAGCGATGTGCTCGGACTGAAGGACCTTCTGGGAGTTGGAGCGCGTATACAGGATAAAACAGACAAAAAGGGCGGAAATCAGCGCCAGCAGCGTAAAAAACCATTTTTGCACAAAAACATTGCCGATCAGTTTCTTGATTTTCATAAATCATCCTCGTTTCCGTAATAAATGGGCTCGATACTCCGTGGGGGTGCAGGAGGTGTAATGCCGGAAGTTAATGGTAAACCGGTTGGTGTTGGTGTAGCCTACCCGTCTGGCGATCTCCGAAATGCTGAGATCCGTCTTCAGAAGCTCCATGGCCTTCGTCATGCGCAGATCGATCAGGTAGTCGGAGTAGGAGGTGTTAGTCACCATTTTAAAGCAGCGGCTGAAATGGGAGCCGGACATATAAAAATGAGCGGCAATGGTATTCCTGGTCAGATCTTCCGCGTAATGCTCCTTTATGTACGCGATGGCTGACTCAATGGCAGACAGAGAAGCCGCGGTCTCATCGGAGGAAAGGGAATTTCTGAGATTCGTGTTCTCAAGGTCCATAAGCTCGTGATAGGAGGCCTCGGTGCGAAGTTCCTCCATGGAGGCGAAGGAAAACAGGGGACGCACGGACAGGGTAATGTTTAAGAGCTGGTGGGCCTGGTTGCGCAGTTCATCCCAGGAGGAATGGGTCAGCGTAAGGTCTACCAGCAGGAAATCGCAGCTGTCCTCCCCTGCGCGGAGAGGCAGCAGAAACTGGGGCCGGTAGATAAGGCGTATCAGGTTGCTGATGGCCGTATACAGGGAATCTGCTTCATAGGGCCACCGGGTATTTGGACCCAGGGTGACCTTGAGACAGATACCGGAGCTGTCGTCGTAGGTAAAAGGAAGGCCCAGCGTGGAAAAATCGGCCATGGCGATTTTGGCTTCGGTATATTTTCCCGTCAGCAGATTCACGAACCAGGTCTCATATTCATCGGAGGAGGCCGCCGCCGGAGGCGTAAGCCTGCGGTAGTCATGAAGGGTCTTGCAGGCGCTTCTTAAGGATTCCGTCATTTCGTCAAAGTCGATGGGTTTTAACAGATAACGGGACACGCCTAACTGTATGGCGGTTTTTGCGTATTCAAATTCGCCATAGCTGCTGACTATAATAGGGACATAATTTCTGGTTATCTTGTTCAGTTCTCCGATCAGTGTCAGGCCGTCCATGCGGGGCATGCGTATATCTGCGAAGACAATATCCGCCGGCGTGTGCAGAAAGGCTTTGATGGCTTCCGGACCGTTGTCAGCCACAGCGCAGATTTCAAATTCCGGCAGTTTGGCCTCTATATATTTACGAATGGTGTCCTGAGCGGCTTTTTCATCATCTACGATCATAATACGGTACATGGTCGGCACTCTCCTTATCTGAAAAAGTATGTGGTCTTTCGGAAAATCTTCGTTTATATAATAAAATAAAAAATTTGGTAGCACAAGGAAATTCAGGCTGCTGGCGAAAAGATGATACCAAACGAAGGAAACAGCACCAAACGAAGGTTGTGTCTCCAGGCGGAAGGCTGTTTTGAATACCGGAACGTCACCGGGGAACTGATCCTGTCCATGCCCCGGAGGAAAAGATGATACCAAACGAAGGAAAAAGCACCAAACGACGATTGAAATTACCTGAATTTGCCAGATATAATAAATAAAAAAGTTACAGGAGGTACGGTCCTTGAGAGCAAAAGCAACAAAAAGACGAAAATATTCAAAAAAGACTTATCGGGAAAGCATGAGTATGGGCCTGCTGGCAGTGCCGGGTATCATTCTGCTGTTGGTTTTTAATTATATACCGATGTTTGGTATTGTGATCGCGTTTAAAGACTACAAGCCCCTGAAAGGCATTCTCGGAAGCGAATGGTGCGGGTGGGATAATTTCAAGTTCTTCTTCACATCCCAGGACGCGGTGCGGACCATACGCAACACATTGTGTTACAATATCGGCTTCATCGTGTTCGGTACCATGGCTTCCGTGGGCCTGGCGCTGCTGTTCTATCATCTGCGAAGCAGAAGGGCGCTAAAGGTTTACAATACGGTGATCATCATGCCGAAATTCCTGTCAGCCGTTATTCTGGCATTCCTGGTTGAGATTTTCCTGAACTACAGGTTCGGCCTGCTGAATCATCTGATCAGCGTCCTGGGGGGAACCGGCCCCGACTGGTATACCCAGCCTGCTGCATGGCCCTTTATTCTGACCATTACGAAGATGTGGGGAAGCGTGGGCGTCAGCAGCATGATTTATTATGCCTCTCTGATGTCGCTGGACGGAGAACTGCTGGAAGCGGCGCAGCTGGACGGGGCAAATCTCGTAAAGCGGATCTGGCATGTGATGCTCCCTCATCTGACGCCGGTAATTATTATACAAGTAATCCTCAATATCGGGCAACTGTTTACCGGAGATTTCGGACTGTTCTATCAGGTGCCGCAGGACCAGGGGCTTTTGTATCCCACGACCGATATTATCAATACCTATACCTTCCGGGCCCTGATGGACGGCAACCTGGCCCGCTCCACGGCGGTGGGCCTGTTCCAGTCGGTGGCGGGGCTTATCATGGTGGTTGGCACCAATGCCATCATTAAGAAGGTAAGCCCGGAGAATACGTTGTTTTAGGAGGTGTCTTTATGAGAAAGAAAAAGAGCAAGGGCCAGATCGTCCTGCATATTGTGTTCCTGCTGCTGATGGTGGCATATATTTTACCCTTTGTATGTCTTGTGGCCAGTTCCTTTACGGATGAGACGGCGCTGGTCCAGAACGGGTACAGCCTGTTACCGTCAAAGTTCAGCCTGGAGGCCTACAAAACGGTGTTCCGTACGCCCATGAAGATGATACGGGCCTACGGAGTGACCATCACGTTCACGCTGGCAGCT
>CALWDR010000153.1 GCA_944376745.1 uncultured Lachnospiraceae bacterium | reverse complement strand
CAAAAGGTCATGCGGGCTGCGCTTGCGCAGACAAGTATGACCTTGGGGCGCGTAAAACACCGAAAAGTAGCCATTTTTCGAAGAAAAATGAGCGGATTTGAGGTGTTTTAGAATTGCGGGAGTGCGTCAGCACGTAGCAATTCGTGTATCATGAGCGTCAAAATACCTTTTGACGCATCATCATTGTATCACAAAACACTTATTTTGACCACTCTTTTCCATGATAGAAGGAGACAGATTATGGCGGCGGGAAGTCAGGAACTGATCCGTGACATGAATTATCGGAAAATATTAGAGACCATCATTCGGGAAGGCTGTATCTCCCGGGCGGATCTGGCCAAAATGCTGGGGCTCACCAAGGCCACCGTCTCCAGCCAGGTGCAGGCTCTCCTTGCGGACGGCCTGGTGGAGGAGACCGGAAGCCAGCACACCAGCAAGGGCCGCCGGCCCATTATGCTCACCTTCCGCGGCTCTCACGCCCATGTGCTGTCCCTGGACATCGGACCCGACACCATGAACCTTCTGCTGTCGGACCTGCTGGGCCGTCACTGCTATTCCCGGCAGCTCTCCTGGAATCCGGAAGCGGAACCGCTTCTGCCCATTTTGTACCGCACCGTGGAGGACATGCTCACCCATCCCCGCCAGGAAAATCAACAGGTCATCGGCATCTGCCTGGGAATCCACGGCGTGGTGTACGAAAATGAGATCCTCTTTACCCCCTACTACGACCTGGAGCACGCGCCTTTAAAACAGGCGCTGGAGGAGCGTTTTTCCCTGCCCGTACTCATTGAAAACGAGGCCAACCTGTCGGCTCTGGGGGAGAAGACCTTTTCCTTCCGAGTTTCCAATCTGGTAAATATCAGCGTCCACTCCGGTATCGGCCTGGGCATCATCATGGACGGACGGCTGTACACCGGGGCCAACGGCTTCGCCGGGGAGTTCGGCCACACCATCGTGGAGCCCCAGGGCCGGCCCTGCCCCTGCGGGAACCTGGGCTGTCTGGAGCAGTACGCCTCGGAAACCGCCATTTTGCGGAAATACAACCAGCTGAAAAATACTGTCCACTGCACCATCGACGACCTGGTGACGGATTATCAGAAGAAGGAGGGAGCGGCCCTCTTTGCCATTCAGGATTTTATCACCTACATGGCCATGGGCATCAACAATATCGTCAACATTTTCAACCCCCAGCTGATCGTGATAAACAGCGCCCTCACCGCCTATCTGCCGGATGTGACCGGGCGGATTTATGAGCGTCTGCGAAACCGCATGAGCCGGGAATGCCGGATCGTGCCCTCCACCCTGCAGGACACAGCCACCCTGCTGGGCGGGGTCTATCTCATAAGCCGGAATTATCTGGGGATTGAGGAATTTTGCCCGCCGCTGTAGACTGACAGGCATCCCACATATAGATATTCATTCATTACAAAGAAGGAGGCATTTATGAAAATGAGAAGAAAACTGCTGTTATTTCTGTGCGCCGCTCTGCTGCTGACGGCGGGCTGCGGCGGGGAGGCAGACTCCCCGGAGGGAACCGGCCACGGCGCGTCCTCCGCCGGTGTCACGGAGGGGGAAAATGAAAGCGCCGGCTCGGACGACACCGCAAAGGACGGCACAGGCACGTCCTCCGGCGAAGGTTCCGGAAGCTCTGCGTCCTCCGGCCAAAGCTCAGGAAACTCCGCGTCCTCCGGCCAGGGCTCGGGAAGCTCTGCGTCCTCCGGTGCGGACAGAGCTGGGGCACTGTACTCCCTGCTGCCAAAACGCCATGAGATTCGCGAGACCACTAAGGACGGCTCTCAGCTGCTCCTCTCCGGCTATTATGACACAATTTCCTTAAGCGGCAAGGGCTTTGATGCCCTTAGCGCCGCCGTGTCAGACTGGCAGCGGGCCCGCGTCTCTGCCATCGAGGAAACCCTTGCCGGCGATCTTGCCGTCGCCGGAGAGGAGGTCAAGACCTACGGATTTTACGGTTATCTTTTTGAAGACTCCCTCTCCACCGCCCGCATGGACCGCCATGTCTTAAGCATCGTCTCCGAGTGTCTGCGGGACGGCGCGGAAAACAGCTTTCAGACCACTGCCGTCAATTTTGACGCAAGAACCGGAAAGCAGCTGACCCTCATGGACATTGCCGCGGATTACACGGATTTCTCCTCGGCTGTCAAAGGCTATGCGGAAGAATATGTGAGCGGACCCCTTTTCCGCATGCAGGGAGTTAAGCTTAACGACAATTATCAGGACGTCATCGCTTCCACCCTGTCCACAGCCACCTGGTACTTTGACGCTTCGGGCCTTGTGCTCCATTACGATACCGGCGTGCTCGGCAATCAGGCCTATGAGATCCTCCTTCCCGGAGAAACCTTTTACCCCTATCTGAAGGAGGACTATCTCCCCGCGGACGGCCCCGGCCTGGTCTCCCTGCCGCTGAACGAGCCCCAGACCGTGGAAGGAGAAACAGGCTCCCTCACCCTATGTCTTCAGGAAGCCTCCGATGACCAGCATCCGGCAACGCTCACCGTCAACGGAACGGTCTATTCCTTAAGCGACGACCCTCTCATCCTGGTGGATCACCGCCTGATCCGCCAGCAAAGCGGAAGGCTTTTGCTTGTCATGACCACGGACTGGGCCTCCGACGACTACGACACCCATTTCTATGAGATCACCGCCCAAGGGCCCAGGGAGCTTTGGACCATGCCAGGCTCCCGGCTGGTATCTGCCGGAGCGGACACCGTGGAACTTCAGTTAAATATGGACATTCTGGGCTCCACCACGGCGCCTATGGCCTACAACATTTCCGGCGTCCAGCCCGCCGCCCTTTGGGACGAGTACGTCTTTGACAATGCCAGAACTGTGCTTACCCTCACCCGCAGCCTTCCGGCTGCCCAAAACGGCGCCGCCGTCAGCCTTCCGGCCGGGACGCATCTGCTTCCCGTATCCACCGACGGGGAGAGCCGGATCACCCTAAAGGATACGGCCACCGGGGAGCAGTACGAGGTCTCCTTCACCGGGGAGGGGTACAATCTCCTGATCGACGGGAAAGCACAGCAGGAATATTTTGAAATGCTGCCCTATGTAGGGTAGAGAAGACGCCGGGCCCTTGGGGCGCGCCTTCTCTCCAGGATTCTGCTTCCGGACTGGAGGCGCGCCTTCTCTCCGGGATTCCATTCCTTCTCCCGCGGCGCGCCTTTATTCCGCGGCGTCCTGGGGATACCGGATTCCGCACTGCCGGCGGATTTCATCCATAAGCCTTAAAATCCGCCGGCTGTCCTCCCAGGTCATGTCCGGGCTCTCCAGAAGCCCCGCCTCCACGCACCGCTTCACCTCCAGCGCCTCATGGGGATACCCGTTGCCCTTCAGGGAAAATGTCAGCCGCTCCTCCAACCGCTCCGTATCAAAATTCCCATTGGGCCTGTACCGCAGAATTTCTGTGGGCCGCCAGAAATAGGGCAGGACCAGCTCCGCCCGGTCCGTCACAAGAACCGCGCTGTTTGGAAGCTTCCGGTTTGTGGCAAAGGTCATATCCGCCGCAGCGCCATTTTCATAGAGGACCTGCACGCCGGTATACACATCCATCGTGTTTGGAAGCTTCTGGGCCCAGGCGTGGACCTCCGCTTCCCGCGCTCCCAGCCAGTAATCCGCCAGATTGAGGCCGTACACCCCCACATCCAGCAGCGCGCCCCCGCCCAGGTCCGCCTGGTAAATGCGCCGTACCGTCTGAGGGATCTGAGCGCCGAAAGTGATATACAGGTACTGGGCCTTTCCGTATACCTCCTCCTGCACGATCCGCCTCATTTCCCGCACCGCCGGAAGATACCGGGACCACATGGCCTCCATGAAAAATACCTTCCTCTTTTCTGCCAGTTCCAACATTTCTTCAAGTTCTCCTGTGTTCATGGCAATGGGCTTTTCACACAGCACAGGCTTTCCCGCTTCCAGACAGATCTTCACGCAGGGCAGATGCTGCGGATGAATGGTGCCAACATAGACGGCGTCCACCGCGGGGTCCGCCGCCAGTTCCTCATAAGTATCATAATATTTTTCCGCTCGGATGCCGGATTTTCCTCTTTG
>CALWDR010000152.1 GCA_944376745.1 uncultured Lachnospiraceae bacterium | reverse complement strand
CCCAAGGAACTGCAAAAGCTGCTGGTGAAGATTGAGGATTCGCCAGAGGAGGCGCTGATCAGCCGCCTGACCCTTCGTTCCATGAAGCAGGCCAAGTACACCACCGTAAGCGACGGGCATTTTGGCCTGGCTACCCGGTATTACTGCCATTTTACCTCGCCCATCCGGCGGTATCCCGATCTGCAGATCCACCGGATCATCAAGGAAAATTTAAAGGGCCGGTTAAATGAGGAGCGCATTGCCCATTACGAGCATATTTTGCCCAGGGTGGCTGCCTTAAGCAGCGAGCGGGAGCGCCGGGCGGAGGAGGCCGAGCGGGAGACCGTGAAGCTGAAGAAGGTGGAATACATGCAGGAGCACATCGGTGAGGAGTTTGAGGGCGTTATTTCCGGCATCACGGCCTGGGGCATTTACGTGGAGCTTCCCAATACCATCGAGGGGATGGTCCACGTATCCAATCTCACGGAGGATTATTTCCAGTACCGGGAGGACACCTACGAGATGGTAGGTGAGCTTACGGGAATCCGCTACAAGCTGGGCCAGAAGGTGCGGGTCCGGGTGGAGAGCGCCGACAGGCTCATGCGGACCATTGATTTTGTGTTAGTGAAGGAGGATGAAGATGGGGAAGGAGAGTATTAAGCTGATCGCCAACAACAAGAAGGCGTATCACGACTATTTTATCGAGGACACCTATGAGGCGGGGATCAGCCTGGCGGGCACCGAGGTGAAATCCCTGCGCATGGGAAAATGCAGCGTGAAGGAATCCTATATCAAAATTGAAAATGGGGAGATGATCGTGTACGGCATGCACATCAGCCCCTACGAGAAAGGGAATATTTTCAATAAGGATCCCCTGCGGCCCAGAAAGCTTCTGCTGCATAAATATGAGATCAACAAGATGGCCGGCAAAATGGCGGAGAAGGGCTACACCCTTGTGCCCCTGAAGGTCTATTTCAAGGGCAGCCTGGTGAAGGTGGAGGTGGGCCTGGCAAAGGGCAAGAAGCTCTACGACAAGCGCCAGGACATCGCCAAGAAGGACGCCAAGCGGGAGATGGAGCGGGAATTTAAGTCCAGGAATCAGGAGTAGCCACATTTTGCTTGACAAATAAAGAAAAAGGCATATAATAAGAGTACAGCACATCCGCATCAGCCATATTTCACCGGCCGATGGCGGCGTGCACAGACAACTTCAGGGGTTGTACTGGTTTCGACAGGGGACTGGAAGTTGGAGAAGCTATCCGCAGCTATGCGTTAAAATGCAAACCTAAATATAAACGCTGAAGATAATAATTTAGCACTGGCCGCTTAAGCGCGGCTGAGTCGGCCTTAGATCACTCACAGTTTAAGAATCCGGCTTCGACTATGTGAGAAACGACATATGTTAAGCTTTGCGCATATGGGCGTATCATGAAGCTACCAAAGTCCGCAGGGTGTCTGCTCCCGGCGGATGGAGGGAATGTCAAAGAACAGACTATGATAGTAGAAGTACAATGGAAGGTTTTTTGGACAGGGGTTCGATTCCCCTCAGCTCCACGCATGAGGATGGGGCTGCTGTAAAGCAAAGATTTTTTACAATATATGGGAGAGCCATACAGGGCTTTGAAGCCATATGTTGTATGTGATCTGAGTTTTGCGGCAGCCCCTTTTTTCAAATTGACCTTTCGGAATCAGGATGATGTGCTGTGAAGTTGGAGTATTTTACTTCAACTATAAAGGAATATCTTATAAACAGTTAGCAATTAAAGGGAGCAGCGATATTTATGGGTATATATGTGAATCCGGGGAAGGTTGCATTTCAGAAGGCATTGAATTCAAAAATCTATGTTGATAAGACACTGCTGATAGATGTTACAAACAGCAGGATCGGTACAGCGGATTGTTTCCTGTGCGTCAGTCGTCCGCGCCGTTTCGGAAAGTCTATGGCGGCAGATATGCTTGTTTCCTATTACAGTAAAGGCTGTGATTCCAGCAGCCTGTTTGCCGGGCGGAAGATAGAAGATAAGGAATCGTTTAATACACATTTGAATCAGCACAATGTGATACGGTTGGATGTGCAGAGGTTCCTATATAAGGAATCACATCTTGATACGTTTATCGATAGGATTCAGGAGGTTGTGATTCGGGAACTTGAGACAGAGTATGGAGAATATTTTAGTCCAAGTCCATATGGATTGCCAGATGCATTAGAGCAAATCTATTCGAATACCGGCAAGGGCTTTATCTTCATTATCGACGAATGGGATTGTGTATTCCGGTTGGCGAAGAACCGAAAAGAGAAGCAAGAGGAATATCTTGACTTTTTGCGGGGGCTTTTTAAGGGAGCAGAATATGTTGATCTCGCATATATGACGGGGATACTTCCGATTAAGAAGTATGGGACGCAGAAGGTGAATTCCGACGAAGTCGGAAGAGAGGCCCGCCTGGGCGGTTCTGCGGTCAATATTTTTGAGGAATATTCCATGGTTGAGGCTGCGGACTTGGCAGAGTTTTTTGGATTCACGGAGAATGAAGTCTTGGATCTGTGCAGGCAAAGAAATATTGACTTTCCTGAACTTAAAAGATGGTATGATGGGTATAACTTAAATGGTATTCATATCTATAATCCCAAATCGGTTGTTGATGTGATGAAACGGAGAGAATTCAAAAGTTATTGGACACAGACTGAAACATATGAAGCTCTGAAAGTATATATTGAAATGAACTTTGATGGTCTTAAGGAAGATGTTATTGAAATGCTTGGTAATGGTTGTTGTAAGATTGATCCGACTACATTTCAAAACGACATGACTACATTTAAGACAAAAGATGATGTGCTTACGCTCCTTGTCCATCTTGGATATTTAACGTATGATATGAATAATGGGGAAGTATTTATTCCCAATCAGGAGATAGAGCAGGAATTTAAACGAGCAGTAAAGGTTGGCGGTTGGGCCGGTCTTACCGAAGCATTAAACAGTTCCGAAGAGTTGCTGAAAAGCACCTGGGCACTGGATGGAAACGCTGTGGCGGAGGGAATGTCTACGATTCACAATGAGACGGCCTCGATTCTGAAATATAATAACGAGAATTCCCTTGCGTGTATGATTCTCATGGCCTATTACAGCGCAAAGGTATACTACATGAATCCGATCATGGAACTTCCAAGCGGAAAAGGCTTTGCCGATGTGGTTTATCTGCCGAAGCGTGATGTGGATCGCCCTGCGCTTGTGGTGGAGTTGAAATGGAACAAGTCTGCGGAGGGGGCAATTAGGCAGATCAAAGATAAGGAGTATGCATCCTGGATCAAGGATTATACGGGAGAGATTCTGCTGGTTGGAATTAATTACAGTGTGGAAGACAAGACGCATACGTGTGTGATTGAGGAGTATGTGATCTGAGTTTTGCGGCAGCCCCATTTTTTAAGTGAAAGGACGTGCAGATGAGCAGTTATTTTCACAGTTTAAACATCT